>NZ_JAVHZE010000053.1:0-995 GCF_040981185.1 Kocuria sabuli | reverse complement strand
TCGAGAGGACCGCACACCATGAACCCCGAACGCATCACCGGCTCCACCGGCGACGGCACCCCCGTGGTCGGGCCCGTCAACGCCGCGCTCACCCCGCGCTGGGCCGGGCTGGGCACCTTCGCCCGCCTCCCGCGCACCGACGAGGTCGCCCGCACGGACATCGCCGTGGTCGGGGTGCCCTTCGACGCCGGGGTCTCCTACCGGCCCGGGGCCCGCTTCGGGGCCAACCACGTCCGGGAGTCCTCCCGCCTGCTGCGCCCCTACAACCCGGCCCAGAACGTCTCCCCGTTCGCGCACACCCAGGTCGCCGACGCCGGGGACATCGTGGCCAACCCCTTCGACATCGGTGAGGCGATCACCGCGATCGAGGCCCAGGCCCAGGAGCTGATGGGCGAGGACACCCGGCTGGTGGCGATCGGCGGGGACCACACCATCGCCCTGCCCCTGCTGCGGGCCGCCCACGCCCGGCACGGGAAGGTGGCGCTGGTGCACTTCGATGCGCACCTGGACACCTGGGACACCTACTTCGGCGCCGCCTACACCCACGGCACCCCGTTTCGCCGCGCGTTCGAGGAGGGTCTGCTGGACACCGAGGCCGTGTGCCACGTGGGCACCCGCGGCCCGCTCTACGGCAGCCAGGACCTCGACGACGACGCGGCCTTCGGCTTCGGGATCGTCTCCTCCGCCGATGTGATGCGCCTGGGGGTGGACGCCGTGGTGGCGCACCTGCGCGAGCGCGTCGGGGACCGGCCGCTCTACGTCTCGTTGGACATCGACGTCCTGGACCCGGCCCACGCCCCCGGCACCGGGACTCCCGAGGCCGGGGGGATGACCAGCCGGGAGGTGCTGGAGATCCTGCGCGGGCTGCGCGGGACCCAGGTGGTCGGGGCCGACGTCGTGGAGGTCGCCCCGGCCTACGACCACGCCGAGCTCACCGGGGTCGCGGCCGCCCACGTGGTCTACGAGCTGATCACCCTGCTGGCCCTGGGCCCCGG
>NZ_JAVHZE010000014.1:0-86515 GCF_040981185.1 Kocuria sabuli | reverse complement strand
CCCCCCGGAAAGCATCCGCCCCCAACGGTCACGCCACCGAGGGCGCTTCCAACCACACCCGAACGCAGGTAGTGGACGTCGCAGCGCCCGGGGTCAACGTCTACTCGACCTTCCCGAACCACACGTTCGTGCTGGGAGAGCAGAACGGCCGCTCCTGGGGCTACGACGTCGGCAACGGCACATCGGTGTCCTCGGCCATCATCGCGGCAGTTGCCGCTCTGGCCTGGAGCTCCGACCCCGGTGCTACACACACCTCGGTCCGCGCCACGGTCGAATCAACGGCCGACAAGATCACCGGCACCGGCACCTCCTGGGCACATGGCCGGGTGAACGCCTGCAACGCCGTCAAGTGCATCCGATGACGTCGAGTGCTCCGACAGCGAACCGCGCGGAGTATTGAGGCAGAACAAGATTCCCGGCGCAGGCTGAACTGTCCTGCGGGAAGGTGCGGTGGACAGGCAGGGTCGGGTTCCGCTGAGAGCCCATGAGACGGTTCCGTGATGTGGTGACCCTCGATCCACATTCACGGAACTCGCATCGGAGCCCTGCGCGACGAGGGCCGCCACGGTGACGACCTCGACCACGAACCACCCAGCACCACCGACACCCGGCACACCGGCGCCTGAGGGAGCCCCACGAGGCACCGGCTGGACTGCACATCACTGCCTGCCCTGCCAGGGGGTGACGCTCATCTGCACGCCTGTCACCGCGACGGTGTCGACGTCCAGGGTGAGGTAACGGTTCTCGCCCTGCTCCTTGATCCATCCCTCGATGCTGCCGCCGTGCCGGGAGATGGCGGCCACGACCTTCTGGATGTCGTAGCCGCCCCTCTCCCCCAAGCGCATCTGCCGGCCGTCGGAGAAGGTGATGTCGAAGGACACCCGCATCGGCGGGCGCTCCTTGCTCCCGTACCGGCGTCGCGCAGCAGAGCGGATCTGCCTCTCGATGCGCTTCCACCCGGCCTCGTTGCCCTTCGCGCGCCTGGTCTTGGGGAACTGGGTGGCATAGATGCGGCCGCCGCTGCGCAGGTAGTGGGTCTTCTCCGGGACGAAGCGTCCGCGCTTGGGCACCGCGGCATACCGGGCGTTGGGCTCGACATCGGCCGGCTGGTGGGCCGGTTCCCCGGTCCGGCCGCGGACGTTGGCCGGGGCGCCGGCCTTCGTGCGGCGCCGCTCGGGGCGGTGGGTGATGGTTCCAGTGGTGGCCAGTTCCGTCAGGGCGCGCACGAAGTGCGCTCCGGACTTCTTCCCGCGCACGATCTGGGACACCAGTGAGGGATCGCGTCCCAGGGCTTCGGCGATCTCGCGGTTGCTCATCGCGGCCTTCTCCTTCAGCTCCGCGATGAGCTCAGCGGCGCTCCGGCGCTCAGGGCTCATGCGTGCACCTCACCGCCGGCCTGCCACGCGGCCGAGGGCCCGGCCGCCTCGGCCTGGTGCATCAGCGCGTCCCGCTGCGCCCGCGTCACCGGGACCGGCACCGGCCCGGTGAGCGCCCCCTTCAGGCGCAGCTTCCCGACCTTCCCGTCGTCGGATCCACCACGGGCGGTGGGCAAGGCCCAGGTGGGGACGGTGGCGGTGTAAACGGCGTCGCCGTTGATGCCGATGAGCTGGTGCGGCGCCACGTGCAGGGCCCCGGCGGGAGCGGCCTTCGTGCCGTCGAGCACCCGGGCGCGGGCCCTCCCCCAGACCTGTGCAGCGAGCTCGGGATGGTAGAACTGCCTCTGCCGCTCCGTGGTCGGGCTGGCCGCCTGGTAGGTGATGCGGTTGCCCCACATGCGAATGCTGCTCTGGTACTGCTCGGGCACCTCGAAGGTCGAGGTGACGGTGACGGTGGAACGGCGCCCACGGGAGGCGAAGGCACCGATGGTCTCCAGCAGGACGGCACGCAACGCGGTACGCGCGGCCTCCTTGACGGCCTCCTCGACCTGGGCGATCTCCACGGCCTCCCGTGCGTTGGCCAACCGCTCGGCGAAGGTGTCCAGCGGGCGGGCCGCCACCAGCCGGGTGTCCCCGCGCATCGCAGGCTTCTTCGCGGTGAACTGCACGGCTTCGATGAACGTGTCGGGCTTCCAGCCGTGGGCCATCCCGACCCGCAGCTCCGCGGCATCCACCCACGTCTCAGCGGTCGACCCGGGGCGGTTGGGCCAGTACCACTCCGAGGTGCTGCCCGGCAGCTTCGCGCCCCAGATCCCGAGGTGGTTCCAGCCCTCCGGGACGGTGAACCCGATGTGGTAGCGGGCCGGGGCAAAAGGGGTCTCTTCGAACAGGTAGTGGGCATCGATGCCCCGCAGTCGCCGGGCCGGCCCGACGGCGAGCTCGTTGCACAACCCCGCGTACATGAACCGCCCGTCGATGTAGGCGAAGCCGTCGATGCTCGCCCGGCCCTGGCTCGGGTCGATCAGCGGCACACAGTCCGGGTGCTCGGTGAAGGAAGGCCCTGCGACCAGATGCTCGACGTGGTGCTGACCCGAGGTGCGGTGGATCTCCTCGGCGATGTCGTCGTCCACCGGAGCCGGATCCAGGTTGGCCGGCATGGACAGCGCCCACAGGTTCTGTCCCGTCGCGGCCGGGGACTTCATCAGCGCGGTGAGCTGGGGCTCGGATCGGCGCAGCGCCGCCGCCACGAGATCCCAGGCGGCCCGGGCCTGGTGGATCCCCAGGCGTCCACCACCGAACCAGGCCGCGGCGGTGGCGACCTCCAGGGGCCGCGCCTTCGGGTCCTCGGCGGGTTGGGTGGCCTCGTGGAAGTACCGGCCCGTGGGCGGGGTGTCCAACCAGTGCGTGCCGTGCCGCCACCCCGGTGTGTCGGCCATCAGCCAGTGCGGCTTGCCCGGCTCGGAGGCCGGCAGCCTTCCGGTGAGCATGATGCGCTGCGCCCCGGCGGCATGAGCCGTGTCGAGGAGGTCGGTGAGGTTCGGATTCTTCCGCCGGCCCCGGATCACGGGCGTCACCCGGCGCCCGTCCCATGTGACGCCATAGCCTGTGGTGGCGTCCGCCCAGAGGATCTTCTGCTCACTGACCCGGTAGGACTGCGGGCGGTTCGAGGTCGTCATAAAGTCTCCTTCTCTCCCTCCGAACCACTCAGTTTTCCAGATCTCCCCGACTTCCAGCTCCTGGCCGGCCAGGGCCAGCCGGCTCGACGCCATCGGCGAGTCCTCGAGGAGCCCCCGACGACGCAGCACTCTCCACGACGGGTCCCGCGGCAGTGGTGCGTCCCCGGCGGAGAGGTTCCCGGACCGCCGCACGTCGCTTCCGCGGTCCGTGGAGCGTGGAGCGTGGAGCGCAGGTCGGCGTCGATCGCGGCCGCGATGACGGCGTCGGCGGTGCTCCGCTCGAATCCAGCGGCAGGCCGGTCGTGGAACTGAAGAAGGTGCTCAGGCCCCGACGTAGGCCGCCAGGTGCACACCGGTGAGCGTCGAACCGGCCGCCACCAGCTCAGCCGGCGTGCCCTCGAACACGACCCGGCCCCCGGGCCCAGAACGATGATCCAGTCCGCGTGCGCCAGGACCGCCTGGTGGTGCTCGACGACCACCACGGAGGTCCCCGCATCCACCAGCCGGTCCAGCAGACCCAGCAGCTGCTCGACATCCGCCAGGTGCAGACCGCTGGTCGGTTCGTCCAGGACGTGGACCCGGCCCTTCTCGCCCATGCGGGTCGCCAGCTTCAGCCGCTGCCGCTCGCCCCCGGACAGCGTGGTCAGCGGCTGCCCCAGGCGAAGATAGCCCAGCCCGACCTCGGCCAGCCGGACGGGGATCGCATGCGCGGCCGGCACACGTGCACCACCGGCACCGAAGAACTCCTGGGCCTCCGCCACCGACATCGCCAGCACCTCGGCGATGTTGCGGCCGCCGAGGACGTACCCGAGCACCGAGGCCTGGAACCGCGCGCCACCGCACGCCTCGCAGGTGGTGGCGACCCCGGCCATCATCGCCAGATCGGTGTAGACCACGCCGGCGCCGTTGCAGGCCGGGCAGGCGCCCGCGGAGTTGGCGCTGAACAACCCCGGTCTCACTCCGTTGGACCTGGCGAACGCTGTCCGGATCGGGTCGAGCGCGCCGGTGTACGTCGCCGGATTGCTGCGCCGCGAGCCACGGATCGCCCCCTGGTCGACCGCGACCACCCCGTCCCGCCCGCACACCGAGCCGGCGATCGGCGAGCTCTTGCCCGAGCCGGCGACGCCGGTGACCGCGACCAGCACCCCGAGCGGAACGTCGACGTCGACCTCGTGCAGGTTGTGGGTGTCCGCGCCGCGGATCTCGAGCTTTCCGGTGGGCAGGCGCACCGTCTCCTTGAGGACGGCCCGGTCGTCGAGATGGTGACCGGTGACGGTGCCGCTGGTCCGCAGCCCCTCGGCCGTGCCCTCGAAGCAGACGGTGCCTCCCGCCTCCCCGGGGCCGAGGTCGACGACGTGGTCCGCGATCGCGATCGTCTCCGGCTCGTGCTCCACGACGAGCACGGTGTTGCCCTTGTCCCGCAGCTGCAGCAGGAGTCCGTTCATCCGCTCGATGTCGTGCGGATGCAGTCCGGCCGTCGGCTCGTCGAAGACGTAGGTGACGTCGGTGAGCGACGACCCGAGGTGGAGGATCATCCTGGTGCGCTGGGCGTCGCCCCCCCGGACAGGGTGCCGGTCGGCCGGTCGAGCGAGAGGTAGCCCAGCCCGATCTCCACGAAGGAGTCGATCAGGTGCTGCAGCCCCGTCAGCAGGGAACCCACGGACGGCTCGTCGAGCCCCTCCGACCAGGCCGCCGGGTCGTCGATCTGCAGCGAGCAGACCTCGACGATGTTCTTCCCCCGGATCCTCGACGCCCGGGCGTGCTCGCCCAGCCGGGTGCCGTCGCACTCGGGACAGGTCGTGAAGCTCACCTCCCGCTCCACGAAGGCGCGGATGTGCGGCTGGAGGGCGTCGATCTCCTTGGACAGCATCGACTTCCGGATCCTGGGCACCAGCCCCTCGTACGTCAGGTTGATCCCGTCGACCGTGATCCTGGTCGGTTCCCGGTGCAGCAGGTCGCGCCGTTCCTGGCGGGTGTACTCCCGGATCGGCTTGTCCGGGTCGAAGTAGCCACACCCCCGGAAGATGCGGCCGTACCAGCCGTCCACGCTGTAGCCGGGGATCGTGAGCGCACCGTCGTTGAGCGACAGGCGGTCGTCGTACAGGGCGGACGGGTCGATGCCGGTGACCGAGCCCATTCCCTCGCAGCGCGGGCACATGCCCCCGAGACGGTGGAACACCGCCCTCTCGGTCTTCGTCCTGCTGGCGCCGCGCTCGACGGTGACCGCCCCGCTGGCCTTCACCGAGGGCACGTTGAAGGAGCAGGCGTCGGGCGGGCCGACGTGGGGCTCGCCGAGCCTGCTGAACAGGATCCGCAGCATGGCGTCGGCGTCGGTGGCCGTGCCCACGGTGGAGCGCGGGTTGGCGCCCATGCGCTCCTGGTCGACGACGATCGCCGTCGTCAGGCCCTCGAGGACCTCGATCTCGGGCCGGCCCAGCGTCGGCATGAACCCCTGCAGGAAAGCGCTGTAGGTCTCGTTGATCAGCCGCTGCGACTCCGCGGCGATCGACCCGAAGACCAGCGAGGTCTTGCCGGAGCCCGAGACGCCGGTGAAGACCGTCAGCCGGCGCTTGGGGATCTCGACGCTGAGGTCCCGGAGGTTGTTCTCGCGCGCGCCCTGCACCCGGATCAGACCGTGGCGGTCCGCGGGGTGCGGCGCACCGGTCGTCGTGCCCGTGCTCATCGTCGCTCCCTCCGTGGCGGCGGCCGCGCCGCCCCGTGCGCGATCGTGCCGGCACCTGGTGGTGCCGTCCAGGGCCCTCGGTCCTCCGGGTCCGCGCTCCCGCCCGAGCACGGGGAGGCGGGGCGTTCGTTCCCGAATGTTGCGCCGTCCTCCGCCCGTCTTGTGGCCACTTGTGGGGAGAAGGGCCTGCCGACCGGGCTCGGGCTGACGGTCGCCGGTACGCTCGCCGTGGTCGGCCGGTGGTGTGCATCGGCAAACAGAGGTTCAAGGGGAGGAACGCCGTGGGTAGGCAGAACTGTGTGAGCGCGACGGACGGTCGGGGACGGCGCCTGGTGACATCCGTGCTGGTCCTGTCCGTGCTGGCCCTGGCGGGCTGCGGTCAGGGCGGCGGTTCCGCGCCGGACGCGCCCCCGGCGAGCGGCTCCGGCTCGGTCGCGCTCGCCCCCTCGCACGGTGGGCTGCGGGGTGGGAACCTCGTCCTGGCGGACACCGGTGAGGACACCGAGGGCCCGATCACCGCGCGCTTCGGCGAGGCCGAGGTCGAGTGCGAGTTCGACGACCGGTCCGCCCGTCACGCCTGCCTGGCCCCCGCGCGGGAGACCCCCGGCGCGGTCGAGGTCTCCTTCGCCTCCGGCGGGAGCGAGGTCGGGGAGAAGACCGCCTACACCTACACGACGCCGGGCACGCAGGACATCCCCGTCCTGACGGTGGACACGGAGACCGTGCGGCGCAACGCGGAGGAGATCCGGGCCGACTTCCCGCGGAACGTCCAGCTGGGCGCGGTGCTCAAGAACGGCGAGCCCGTGGACGTGTTCGGGAAGGTCATCGAGGACGCGGCCGACGTCGACTACCTCTTCGTGCCGAAGCTCGACGACGCCATCGCCCTGCGCGAGGCTGGCGTCGAGTCGAAGATCGCCGTGCTCTACGTCGCCCAGGTGGAGGACATCCCCCTGCTGATGCACTACGACGTCGAGGTCGCCGCCACGGACCCCGCGTGGGTCGAGGCAGCGGAGCAGGTGCTGTCCACCACGGGCGGGACGCTGAAGGTCCACCTCTGGATCGACACGGGCATGGGGCGCGAGGGCGTGGTGCCCGAGGACGCGCTCCCCCTGGCTCGGGCCGTCGAGGACGCTCCGCACCTGGAGCTCGCGGGCATCGCCACGCACTTCTCCACGATCACCGAGGACGACATGGCGGCCATCGAGCGCAACGACTCGGCGAACACCACGGTGGCCCAGAAGAACCGCTTCGACGGCGCCGTGGCCTCGATCCGCGACGCCGGGCTGGGGCAGGACGCCCTGATCCACGCCGGAGCCAGCGACGTGCTCACCAACGACATCGAGCCGCTGTACTACGACCTGCTGCGGATCGGCGGCATGTTCTTCGGCAGCAGCGCGCCGGAGGACCGGGTCTACTCCTGGACCACGGAGCTGAGCCAGGTCAAGACGCTCCCGGAGGGGTGGTGCATCGACTACGAGTGCACCGAGCCGACCGCGTCACCGACGAAGGTCGGCCTGATCAACCACATCCCGTCCCGGGAGAGTGAGCTGACGTACACCGTCGGCGGCAGGGAGGTCCCGGTACTGCTCGACCACGGCACGGTCGTGACCCTCGACCTGTCGGAGGTCCCGGACGCGGCCGCGGGTGACGAGGTCGTCATCGACTTCAGCGCGGACGCCTTCCACATGCTCGACGCGACCGCGCCGCTGCCGGTGACGACGACCGGCGGGTGACCGACGGCGTCAGGGACGCGCGAGCACGTCCTCGACGTCGTGGTCCAGGACGTAGTCGGCGTGGAACTCCCGGACCAGCTCGCGGGTGCGGGCGGTCTGGCGTGCGGACGTGCCCGGCCGCACGGTGATGTCGACGTAGACCACGGGCCGGTCGCAGGAGGCCTCGAGCCGGGCGCGCAGCTGCTCGGCCCGGTCGTCCCCGGCCTCGCACGTCCCCGTGCCCACCAGGACCAGGGCACGCTCGAAGTCGGGCTCGGCGGCCAGCCACCGCGTCATCATCGCGGGCAGCCGCGACTGCAGCGCGGAGAGCCCGACCACGGCGGTCGCCGTGCCGGCCAGCCAGGCCCCTGCGGCGGAGACCGCCACCGAGGTGATGAGTTTCATGTTCTCCTCCTCCCGCGTGCCGCAGCCCGGGGATAGCCACTCGGAGACCGTGCACCGGGCGGATCGTCGGACGGTGGCACCGGGCCGGCCCCGCGAGGGCCGGTGGCACCACCGTAGTGAGGTGAACACCAGGAGAACAGTGTCTATTCCGTGGGCACGGACCGCCGCCCCGGTCAGGCCGTCGTCGGTGTGCCGTCCGCGCCCGGCGCCTTGCCCGTGGCACGGGGCGGCAGGCCGGGGCCCGCTCACCACGGTGGACGGAGACCTCGCCGAGGGTCCCCGCACGCCCCCATCCTCGGTTGCTTCCGCACAGCCTGCAGGTCAGAGCGGCTTTGTGTCGAAGTTGTGACGGCGAACACAGTGAACTTCGGATAATTTGTGATTGCCAACACTTCCACCGCGAAAGTGAGACACGAGATGAACAAGACCGTTGCCGGCGCCACCCTGATCGCCGGCCTGGGGTTCTCCGCCCTGGCTGCTGCTCCTGCCTCTGCCCTGTCGTTCCCGCTGTTCGAGACCTGCGAGGCCGCCGCGGGCGCAGGCGTCTACAACATCCCGGTCGAGGACCCGCGCTACACCGCCGAACTCGACAGCGACTCCGACGGGATCGCCTGCGAGAACCCCGCCTACGCCTACGTCCCCCTGCCTCCGGTCGGTGACGTCCCGATCGGTGAGGTCCCGCAGATCGAGCACATGCCGGTCGGTGGGGCGGACACCGGTGTGGCCGTCCCTGCCGAGCAGGACGGCACCGCCACCATCGCCGTCGGTGCCGCCGCGCTGGCCGCGGTGGCAGGCGGAGCGGTGCTTGCCCGCCGCAGGTCCGCCCGCGCCTGAACCGAGCAGGCGACGGGGGCCCCTGCACCACGGTGGTGCGGGGGCCCTCGCGCTGTTCGCGGAGGGGGTGCGTCCGCGGCGCGCCCGTCGGGCACCGCCGCTCCTCGGCAGGCACGCCGCTCCGGGACGACGTCGGTGGGCTGGGGCACAATGGAACCCAGGGCGAACACGCCCCCCGCGAAGGCGCTGGAGAGGTCGGGATCGATCATGTGGGAATGGCTCGTGGACAACGCCTGGCTGTTCTGGTTGCTGGCGATGATCGTGCTGGCCGCGATCGAGATGCTGACCCTGGACTTCCTGTTCCTCATGATGTCCGCGGCGGCCCTGCTGGCGTTCGCCCTGAGCTGGGTGACGGACAGCTTCGTCATCCAGGTGGTGGTGTTCGCCCTCGCCTCGGTGCTGCTCATCTTCCTGGTCAGACCCTTCGCCCTGCGCCGGCTCAACCGGTCCACCCCCGGGACCGTCTCCAACGCGGCACGGCTCATCGGGCTGCCCTGCCAGGTCCTCGACCCCGTCACGGCCCGCAGCGGGCTGGTGCGCCTGGAGGGCGACACCTGGAGCGCCCGCTCGGTCACCGGCGAGCAGCTGCCCGTCGGCACCGATGTCTACGTCCACGAGATCGAGGGCGCCACCGCCCTGGTGGCCCCGCACCCCGCCCCGACCGCGGACGGCCGGCCCGAGCCGCGCCCGTCCTTCTGACCCACCACCCCGGAGGCGCCGCGCCGCCGGATCCGGCGTCACCGACGTCGCGCAGCACCCACCGAGAGAGGCACCCGTGGACCTAGCCGTCATCATCCTGCTCGCCGTCCTGATCGTCCTGGTCTTCATCATCCTGGTCCGCTCCGTGCGGATCATCCCGCAGGCGCGGGCCGGCATCGTGGAGCGCCTGGGCAAGTACCAGACGACCCTCACCCCGGGGCTGCACTTCCTCATCCCCTTCGTCGACCGATTGCTGCCCCTCATCGACCTGCGCGAACAGGTGCAGTCGTTCCCGGCGCAGTCAGTGATCACCGAGGACAACCTGGTGGTCGGCATCGACACCGTCGTCTACTTCCAGGTGACGGACCCGCGGGCCGCGACCTACGAGATCGTCGACTACATCCAGGCCGCGGACCAGCTGACCTCGGCCACGCTGCGCAACGTGGTGGGCGGGCTCAACCTCGAGGAGGCCCTCACCTCCCGCGACAAGATCAACGCGGAGCTGCGCGGCGTCCTGGACTCCACGACGGGGCGCTGGGGCATCCGCGTGTCCCGGGTGGACATCAAGGAGATCACTCCCCCGCCGTCCATCCAGGACTCGATGGAGAAGCAGATGCGCGCCGAGCGGGAGCGCCGGGCCGTGATCCTGACGGCCGAGGGCGACAAGCAGTCCCGGATCCTGATGGCCGAGGGCCAGCGCCAGTCCGCGATCCTCTCCGCCGAGGGCGAGGCGAAGGCCGCGATCCTGCGGGCCGACGGCGAGGCGCAGGCCATCCGCAAGGTCTTCGACTCGATCCACCGCGCCCGGCCCACGCAGAAGCTGCTGGCCTACCAGTACATCCAGACCCTCCCGAAGGTCGCCGAGGGCAGCGCGAACAAGGTCTGGATGATCCCCGCGGAGCTCGGCGACGCGCTGCGGGGTGTCGGTGAGTTCCTCTCCCGGCCCGACGAGGACGGCGACGGACCCGGCCGCAACTGGGCCGACGAGGCGGACGAGGAGTCCGCCGCCTCCTCCGGCCCGGAGGACGAGCCGCTGGTCACCCCGGAGGAGGTCCGGGTGACCGAGGAGGACCTCACCCCGAACCTGGAGCGCACCACGGTCGACCCGGACGAGTTCACGATCCCCCGCCCCTCGAGCATCGACCCCGAGGCTCCCGTGCACCTCTCCGACCCGATGCCGCCGCAGGACGGGACCGACAGGCGCTGAGGCCCACCGCCCCCCGGCGCGGGTGCGCGCAGCGATGCCCGTGCGGGGCCGTCGGGAACATCCCCGGTGGACCGTGCGTTGCACCGAGAGGACCCCGGGTCCGTCTCGGACCCGCCATCAGTCCCAGTGTGCGTCACGACCGTGGCCACCGTCAGTTATGGAGGAACCACCACAATGAGCGACCGCAGCCTCAGGGGAATGCGTCTGGGCTCCCAGTCCATGGAGACGGAGGCCGGTGTCGAGCCGGCGCCGCGCCAGCGCGTCGAGTACCGCACCGCGGACGGCGAGACGGTGACGGTCACGTTCGCCGCGGAGGCCGAGATCCCGCCGGTGTGGGTCTCGAAGACCGGCAAGGAAGCGATCATCGTCAACGGCGAGAAGCCGGAGAACCCCAACGAGAAGCACCAGCGCACGCACTGGGACATGCTCCTGGAGCGGCGCAGCGTGGACGAGCTGGAGGAGATCCTCGCCCAGCGGATCGAGTACTACCGGGTCAAGCACGCGATCTGATCCCGGCGGCTCCGGTACGCGCGGAGGGCCCCACCCGAACGGGTGGGGCCCTCCGCGCGTTCGGCGACCGGCTCAGCGGCCGGTGAGCTTGCCCGCCAGCGTCCTGGCGCGGGCGGTGAGACCCCACTGGGCCACCCGGACGACGGCTTCCCGCGTCACGTCCGGACTCATCTTGGACTCGCCCTCGACGCGCTCCACGAACGTGATGGGAACCTCCGCGACCTCCAGGCCGGCGCGCTCGGTCCGCCAGCCGAGGTCGATCTGGAAGCAGTAGCCCTTCGAGTCGACGCTGTCCAGGCCGATCCGTTCGAGGGTCCCGCGGCGGAAGGCACGGTAGCCGGCGGTGATGTCGTGGATCCGGGAGCCCAGGAGCGTGCGGGCGTAGAGGTTGCCGCCGCGGGAGAGGAGCCGGCGCTGCAGCGGCCAGTTCACGGTGCGCCCACCGGGCACGTAGCGGGAGCCGATGGCGAGGTCGGCGCCGCGCTCCACGGCGTCGAGCAGCAGCGGGAGCTGCTCGGGCTGATGGGAGCAGTCGGCGTCCATCTCGACCAGGACGTCGTAGTCCCGGGCCAGGCCCCAGCGGAAGCCGGCGATGTAGGCGGCCCCGAGTCCGTCCTTGCTCGTGCGGTGCAGGACGTGGATGTTGCCGTCGGCGGCCGCCATCTCGTCGGCGAGCCGGCCGGTGCCGTCCGGGCTGTTGTCGTCCACCACGAGCACGTCCCCCTCCGGGACCGCCTGGCGCAGCCGGTCCATGACGGTGGGCAACGACTCGCGCTCGTTGTAGGTGGGGATGACGGTCAGTACGCGCACCGGGTCGGTCCTTTCGAGGTGTCACCTGTCGAGCCACGGGGCAGGCTCCCTCGCCTTCGGACCAGACCGGCCCTGAGGGGACACCGGCCTGTTTTCTAAGGACGAGCGAGCCCACCCGGCAGCAGTTGCCCAGCCTATCCTGCACCGACCGCTCGACCAAGATCGGCCGGCACGTCCTCGGGCGGCGCCGCGGTGCTCAGAATCCGTCGGAGCGGAACAGCTCGACGCCGTCGAGCACGGTCTGCCGGCACACGGGCAGCTCCGTGCCGTCGAGCGCGGGCAGCAGCGGGGTGCGGGCCCGCGGATCGGTGCTCCAGGAGGACCCCGTCCCCTCGGCCTGCTGCACCATGAGCGACTCCACGTCCCACACGGCGAAGGTCGCCGGTGTGCCGGGGGCGAGCTGGCCCTGCATCGGGTCCGGGTGCCGGGCGGCCCGCCACGCCCCGCGGGTGGAGGCGAGGAAGGCGGCGCGCGCGGAGATCCGCTGGTCCGGGTCGTGGTGCTCGAGGCACGCCCGGACGGACTCCCACGGGGACAGGGGCACCACGGGGGCGTCGCTGCCGAGGGCCACGGGCACCCCGGCGCGGTAGAAGGCGGCCAGCGGGTTCATCGCCGCCGCCCGCTCGGCGCCGAGGCGCTGCTCGTACAGTCCGCCTGGCCCGCCCCACGCGGCGTCGAAGCCGGGTTGGACCGAGACGGTCACGGCGTGCCGGGCCAGCCGTTCGATGCCCTCCGGGTCGATCATCTCGGCGTGCTCGAGGCGGTGGCCGGCGCCCTGCAGGGCCCGCTCGCCCACGCGCTGCGCGGCACGGTCGAGCCCCTCCAGGACGGTGTCCATCCCGGCGTCCCCGATGACGTGGAACCCGCCCTGCAGCCCCGCCTCCGTGGTCGCGGCGAGGTGGGCCGCGACGGTGTCCGCGTCGAGGTACAGGTCCCCCGTGCCGGCCGGGTCGTCGGCGTAGGGCGCCCGCAGGGCGGCCGTGCGGGAGCCCAGGGCGCCGTCGACGCAGAGGTCCCCGGCCAGGCCCACGAGCGACTCGTCCCGTCCCGGGCGGCGGCCGAGGAGGTCCGCCAGCGCGGCGTCGAAGCGCTCGACGACGGCCCGCGCCTGCTCGGCCGTGCGCACGAGCTCACCGCGGTAGGGCAGCACCCGGGGGGTGGGCCCCTCGGCGCCGACCCCGTGGTTGGCGAGGGCCACGAGGCGGACGAGGTCGTCGAACGGGGCCACCTGCTCGGCGTTGGCCTCGGCGAGGGCCACATAGCCCCGGGACGCGGCGTGGCGCAGGCCGAGCCGGTGCAGCTCGGCGCGGCGGCCGGCGTCGAAGTCGAGCGCGGCGGCCCGCACCCGGTCGTGCGCGCGGTGCTCGACGCGGCCGTCGCCCAGCCACCCCTCGACGGAGGGGAGGCCGAGCCGGCGCGCGAGGGACGAGGAGACGACCCCGGAGTGCACGTCGATGCGGGTCAGGTAGACCTCGCGCCCGCCGGCGGCCCGGTCGAGCTCCTCGGCGGTGGGCGCCCGCCGCTCCGGCCACACGGACTCGTCCCAGCCGGAGCCGAGGACCACGCCGGTGCCGGTGCGCGCGGCGCCGGCCACGGCGTCGAGCACCTGCGCCAGGGAGCCGGCGGTCGCGAGGTCGAGGGTGGACAGGGCCAGGGCCGTCTCGGTCAGGTGCACGTGCGAGTCCACGAACCCGGGAGCCAGCAGCCGGCCGTCGAGGTCCACGACGTCCATGGAGGAGTCCTGCAGGGACCGGGCGGCCTCCTCCGAGCCCACCCAGGCGACGCGCGAGCCGTCCACGAGCACGGCGGTGGCGAAGGGGTCGGCGGGGCTGTAGACGGAGCCGTTGCGGTACAGGACCGGACGGCGCGCGGGAGCGGTGGGACTCACGGGTCTCCTGTTCGGGACGGACGTGCGCGGGGCACGTGGGGCGGGACGGGGCCGGGGCGGGCTCAGTCCTCGAAGGCGGAGTGGGCGACGACGCCGCGGCGGATCAGCGCGATGGCGCGCTGGCACTGGCTGCGCAGCTCGGGGCCGAGGAGGTCGATGGAGGCGAGCTGGTCGAGCATGTCGACCACCTGTTTGGTCCAGCGCACGAAGTCCCCGGCGGCGAGCTCGGTGCCGGACAGGGCGGTGCTCAGGGTGGCACCGCGCGCCCACAGGTACATGGGCTCCACCAGGCCGAACTCGGGCTCCGCCGTGGGCGGGAGGTGGTGCTCCTGCTCGCGGTCGGTGAGCACGGACCAGTTGCGCACCACCTTCTGCGCGGCCCGGTCCATGGCCGCGGAGGGCAGCACGGGCTGGATGCCCTGCTCCTCGCGCTTGGCCTGGTACACGAGCAGGGTCACCAGTCCCGCGGTGGCGGCGGGGTCGAGTCCGTCCAGGAAACCGTCCCGCAGGCTCAGCGCCAGGAGCAGGTCCCGGTCCCCGTAGATGCGGCGCAGCTGCTGCCCGGCGTGCGTGGGCCGGACCTCCCCGTCCGGCAGGGACTCGAGGTAGCCGAAGGAGTCCAGCACCTGGGAGACGCGGTCGAAGGTCCTGGCGATCGTGTTGGTGCGGCCCTCGATCTGGCGCAGCAGCCCGTCGGTGTCCCGGCGCAGGGTCCACCAGCGCTCGGCCCAGCGGGCGTGGTTCTCGCGGTCGGAGCACCCGTGGCAGGGGTGGGCGCGCAGGCTCTTGCGGACCTCGGTGATGCGCTGCTCGGCCGCGCCGGCCCCGCGGTCGAACCGGACGGTGTGCCCCCGGCCGCCGCCCCGCGGGGGCCGGTGCTCGTGCAGGGCGCTGCGCACGGAGGAGGCGAGGTCCCGGCGCTCCTTGGGCGTCCTGCCCGTGAAGTGCTTGGGGATCCGGATCCGGGAGACCGGCTCGAGCGGCCCGTCCAGGTCCTGCGCCCCCACCCGGCGCAGCTGGTGGTCCAGGGTCAGGATGGACGGACGCGGGTCGTCCCGGTTGGGGTCCGTGCTCAGCACCACGGCGTAGCCGGCGTTGCGCCCGCGGGGGATCTCCACGACGTCCCCGGGCAGCAGGTCGTGCAGGGACGCGACGGCGTCCGAGCGGCGCCGGCGGGAGTCGGAGCGCTCCGCGGCGCGCTCGAGGTTCTTGAGCTCCCGGCGCAGGGCGGCGTACTCGGTGAAGTCCCCGAGGTGGCAGGTCATGGCCTCCTCGTAGCCCTTCAGGGACTCCTCCTGGGAGCGGACGCGGCGGGCCAGGCCCACCACGGAGCGGTCCGCCTGGAACTGCGCGAAGGAGGACTCCAGGATCTTCCGGGAGCGGCGGGCGCCGAACTGCGCCACCAGGTTCACGGACATGTTGTACGTGGGCCGGAAGCTGGAGTTCAGCGGGTACGTGCGCTTCGAGGCGAGGCCGGCGACGGCCCGCGGGTCCATGCCGGGCTGCCACAGCACCACCGCGTGGCCCTCGACGTCGATCCCCCGCCGCCCGGCGCGGCCGGTCAGCTGGGTGTACTCCCCCGGCGTGATGTCCACCCGGGACTCGCCGTTGAACTTGTCGAGCTTCTCGAGCACCACGGAGCGGGCGGGCATGTTGATCCCCAGCGCCAGGGTCTCCGTGGCGAAGACGGCCTTGACGTACCCGTCCGCGAACAGCTGCTCCACGAGCTCCTTGAAGGCCGGCAGCATCCCGGCGTGGTGGGCGGCCACGCCGCGCAGCAGCCCGTCGCGCCACTCGTAGAAGCCGAGGATGTTGAGGTCGGCCGCCTCGAGGGAGGCCGCGGTCTCGGCGACGCGCGCCCGGATGGTCTGCTGCTCCTGCTCGGTGGTCAGCCGGATGTCCGCGGCCACGCACTGCTGGACGGCGCCGTCGCACCCGGCCCGGGAGAAGATGAACGTGATGACCGGCAGCAGGCCCTCGGCGTCGAGCCGGCGGATCAGCTGCGGCCGGGAGACCCGGCGGGTCTCGGGATCGGGCCGGAAGCCCTCGCCGCCGTTGCGGCGGGAGAACCGGTCCCGGGAGCGGCCGCCGGGGCCGCGGCCGCCGCGGCGGCCGCCGCGGGGGTGCTCGGCGCGGGCGAGGTGGAGCAGCTCGGGATTGACCTCCGGCTCGTCGCGGCCGGGCTCCCCGATCCGCTCGGCCGCCTCCTCCACGGTGGTGTCGTCCACGAACAGGTCCAGCAGGCGGCCGCCCACCTGCACGTGCTGCCACAGCGGGACGGGGCGGTGCTCGGAGACGACGACGTCGGTGTCCCCGCGGACCGTGTCCAGCCACGCGCCGAACTCCTCCGCGTTGGAGACGGTCGCGGACAGGGACACCAGCTGGACGCTGTCCGGCAGGTGGATGATGACCTCTTCCCACACCGCGCCGCGGAAGCGGTCGGCGAGGTAGTGCACCTCGTCCATGACGACGAAGCCGAGGTTGCGCAGGGTGGGCGAGTCGGCGTACAGCATGTTCCGGAGGACCTCGGTGGTCATCACCACGACGTCGGCCTCGGAGTTCACGGACGTGTCGCCGGTGAGCAGGCCGACCCGCTCGGCGCCGAAGGCGCGGGAGAACTCGTGGAACTTCTGGTTGCTCAGCGCCTTGATCGGCGTGGTGTAGAAGGCCTTCTGGCCCCGGGCCAGGGCGAGGTGGACGGCGAACTCGCCCACCACGGTCTTGCCGGCGCCCGTGGGCGCCGCCACCAGCGCCCCGCGGCCCTCCTCGAGGGACCGGCACGCGGCCACCTGGAACTCGTCCATCGAGAACTCGAGCCGCTGCTGGAACACCGCCAGCTCGGTCCTCGCGTCGGCGGCCCGCTGCTTGGCGGCCAGGTATCGGTCGGCGTAGGAGGACATGTTCCCACCCTACTGCGCGCGGGGGACGCGGACGGGCGCGGGGTCCCGCCGTTCGCGGCGGGCCGATCGGGTCAGGCGCCGGGCCCGGCCCCGGGGTCGCGGCCCAGGCGTCCGAGCTCGTCCGCGGAGGTCGCGGCACCGGCCGTGGCCCCCGTCGCGGAGGCGCGGCGAGCCTCCCGGCGGGCCCGCCGCCGGTCCAGGAGCAGGCACAGCCCGACCGCGACGAAGAACAGGGTCAGCAACGGCACCGCGAGGTAGAACATGGTCATCGGGTCCGGGCCGGGAGCCGCCATGGCCGAGACCACCATCACGAGGACCACCACGATCCGCCAGCTCTTGAGCACCGTCCGGCCCGAGAGCACGCCGAGCATGTTCAGGCCCACGAGGAAGACGGGCAGCACGAAGGCGATGCCGAAGGTGAGGATGAGCTGGAGGAAGAACCGCAGGTACACGTCCGCGGAGATGAAGTTGGTGCCGCCGACCGGTGTGAAGGCGGTCAGGGCGTAGACGGCCGTGGGCAGGGTGAGCACCGCCACGGCGGTGCCGCCGACGAACAGCGGCACCGCGGCGGCCAGGAACCCGACCGCGTAGCGCCGCTCCGTCCGGTGCAGCGCCGGGGTCACGAAGGCCCAGAGCTGGTAGAGCCACACGGGACTGGCCAGCACCAGGCCGAGCACCAGGGAGACCTCCACCATGATGTTGAAGGAGGACCCCACCGCGGAGTAGTTGATGGAGGCCTCGCTCCCCTCCGCCTCGGCCAGCCGCTGCAGGGGCTCGGTGATGTAGGCCATGAAGGGCTCGTAGAGGAAGAAGCCCGCCACCATGCCGAGCACCGTGGCCACGGCGGCCTTGACCAGCCGGTTGCGCAGCTCCCGCAGGTGCTCCGCCAGGGCCATCTGCGCCTGCGGGTTGGCCTTGCGCGAGGACCGGCGCGGCTTCGGGGCGCGGGGGGACTGCGAGGACATGAGGACCTTCGGGACGTCGGGGCCGGGCGGGGGACCGGACGAGCGGCCCGCCCGCCCCGCCGGGGCGGGCGGGCCGCTCGGGCGCGGTGCGTGCGATCAGGCCGGGGGGTGGCCGGGACGCCGGTCCGGGTGGGGCGGCGTCCCCGTGCCGGGAGTGCCGGGACGCGGTTCCGGGGTGACGTCCTGGCCGTCCTGCACGGGCCGGCCGTCGATGACGACGCCGGAGCCGTCGGGCTGGTCGTCCTTCTTCATCTCCTTCACCTCGGACTTGAAGATGCGCAGCGACTGTCCGAGACTGCGGGCCATGCCCGGGAGCTTGGGGGCGCCGAAGAGCAGCAGGATCACCAGCAGGATGATCAGGATCATGAAGGGGCTGTCGAAGAGCCTACCCATTGAACATTCCTTTCCGTTCAGCCCGGCGGATGTCGCTGATCCGCTGCGGCTGGCCCATGCGGTCCTTGCGCTCGATGCGGCGTGTCAGACGGGCGGTTTCTCGTTGGTCGCGGCCGAACCGGTAGTCGGCCAGTGCCTGCCCCACCGGGGTGAACAGGGCCGGTTCCGGTGCGGCCCGGACGGGACGCTGCACCCCGGAGGCCGCGTCGTCCCAGCGCTGGGCGAACTCACCGGCCACCGTCTCGGTCTCCCGGAGGAGGACGAGGAAGTTCTTCACCAGTCGCCACAGCATCAGCCCGAGGAACGCGGCGCCGAGCAGGACGAGGACCGTCCACAGCAGGACCCAGGACCACCAGAGCATGTCCTCCAGTATAGGCGGGCGGATCAGCCGCGCTCGGACGCCGCGTACGCGTCCAGCGCAGAGTTCACCCAGAGTTCCACCTGCGCCACCACGTCGTCGGGTCCGGCGACCGCGAGCTGGCCGCCGTAGCGCGTGACGAGCGCGCACGCCGCCTCGACCGTCTGGAAGCCGATGAGCGCGGCCTCGTGGTCCGCGGCTGCCCCGGTGCGCGCCCCACCGGGCCGGCGCACCACGGCCGTGCGGGTCGCGTGGTACTGGTCCGCGATCCACCGGCTGCGCCGGTCGGTCACGAGCACGACCTCCACGGTGTCCGGGGTGCCCGGGGCGGGCGGTGCCGCGGCGGCGGCCTCCTGGGCGGCGGGCCGCTCCCCCGCCGGGCCGGCGTCCTCGACGGCGGAGAGCCGGTCGAGCCGGAAGTTGCGCATCCCCTCGGAGCCCAGGCACCACGCGCGCACGTACCAGTGGGTGTTGGAGGAGAACACCTGGACGGGATCGACCACGCGCTCGGTGAGCTCGTCCCGGGACGGGACCACGTAGCGGATCCGGATCCGGCGCCGCTCCCCGACGGCCCGGCGCACGGAGGCCATGACGTCCGCGAGGGCCGGGGCGGGGGTGTCCGTGATGGGCCGGGCGCCCACCGCGTTGGCGAGCACCCCGGCGTCCCCGGCCGCGCCGGCGACCTTGCCGATCGCCGAGGCCACGGCCTCGGAGTCCCCGCCGGGCACGGTGCGCAGGGTCTGCAGGCCCACGAGCAGGGCGGAGGCCTCCGGCTGGGTGAGCCGCACGGGGTCGGAGAGCTCGTCCGCGTTGGAGAGGTAGACGTGGCCGTCGTCCCAGGACGCGTCGATCAGCTGGTCGGGCATGTGCCCGGGCTTGCCGCACACGAACAGGGTGTTGAGGTCCGCGATCAGCTCCTGGTCGGTGATCCCGAAGCGGCGGGCGGTCTCCTCCAGCTCGGCGCCCTGGTGGGCGTAGACCCAGCGGACGATCTCGAGCAGCCGGGAGAGGTGGTCCGCCGTGGAGAGCTTGTTGCGGGTGCCCTTGCGGGACTTCACGCTCCAGTCGACCGGCACGCCGCGGAACGCGGCCACGGACGTGGCGGCGTTCCGGAGCCGGCGCACCACGGCGGCCCGGACCTCGGCCTGCATGGTGGGCGCCGTCCCGTCCCCGCCGAGGGGAACGACGACGCCGGGCCCGGCCGCGGCGATCTCCTCCGCGAGGATCTCGGTCTCCGCGAAGGGGATGTGCAGCCGGTCCCACCCGCCGGCGCCCGCGGCGGGCTCCTGCCGGGAGGCCATCCGGCGCAGCATCAGGGCGTGCCCGGGACGGGCGAGGACCTCCACGGAGCGCGCGGGGGCGTGGGAGACCATCTGGGACAGCGCCTCGTTCATGGAGAAGCCCTCGGGCGGCGTGAACTCCTTGCGCGTCACCGAGACGTCGGACATGATCCGGGACAGCCGGAACGTACGGGAGTCCTTGCGGTCGAGGTCCCAGCCGACCACGTACCAGTTGCCGTAGCGGGAGCCGATCCCCCACGGCCGCAGGCGGCGGGTCGTGAGCTGGTCCGTGCTGCGCGCCAGGTAGTCGAAGCGGACCTCGCGGTGGCGCACCACCGCCGAGAGCAGCGGCTCGAAGGACGGCTCGTGCGCGGTGAGGGTGGGCTGCAGCAGGGGCGGGGCGTCGTCGTCGGGCAGGCCCCCGATGGCCGGCTCGAGCTTGCGCAGGGCGCGGCGGGCGAGCTCGCCCAGGGAGGCGTCCGTCCACGCGTTGGCCGCGAGGGCGAGCACGGCCGACTCCTCCGCGGTGAACTGCAGCGGCGGCAGCGTGAAGGAGCCGCGCGGGATCCGGTAGCGGTGCCCGTGCGTGTCGTCCGGGAAGAGGGGGTCCTCGGAGACCTCCTCGATGGGGTAGCCGAGGTCGCGCAGCTCCGCCTTGTCGCGCTCGAACATCCGCTCGAAGGCCTCGTCCGAGGCGGACTCCGCGTACGACGGAACGGCCTCCCGCAGCTCGGCGCGGGTGTACCCGCGCTCCCGGGAGACCAGGGCGATGAGCAGGTTGAGAAGCCGTTCCGTCGACCGGGCTGCCATCCGCTGGGTCCTCAGCGCACGTCCAGGAGGTCCACCACGAAGATGAGGGCCTCGTCCGGGCCGATCACTCCGCCCGCGCCACGGGAGCCGTAGGCCATGGCGGAGGGGATCTCCAGACGGCGCCGGCCGCCGACCTTCATGCCCAGCAGGCCCTGGTCCCAGCCCTCGATGACCTGGCCGATGCCCACGGTGAAGTCCAGCGGCTGGCCGCGGTTCCAGGAGGCGTCGAACTCCTCGCCGGCGGAGAACGTCACGCCGACGTAGTGGCAGGAGATCTGCTTGCCGGGGGTCGCCTCGGCGCCGGTGCCCTCGACGAGGTCGGTGATGACGAGCTCGGTCGGGGCCTCCCCCTCGGGGAAGTCGATCTCGGGCTTGGTGCGGTCGAGCTTGCGCTCTCCGAAGGACATGAGTGCTCCTGTTCGTCGGGTCGTCGACGGGTGGCCGTCGGGGGACGGTGGGGCCGCGGGCCCCGGGGGCCTGCGGCCCCACCGGGCCACCATAGCCGACCGGGGACTACTCCCCGGTCGCCGACGGCGAGGCGGAGGGCTCCGCCTCGGTCGCGGAGGCCGAGGGCGACGCGGAGGGCTCCGCCTCGGGGGTGTCCACGGCCGCCAGGATGTCGACGACGAAGAGCAGGCTCCCGGCGGGGTACTGCGAGTCCTCCCCCAGGTCCTTCTCCGTGCCGTAGGCCTGCTCGGAGGGCACGGAGAGGATCACCCGGGAGCCGGCCTTCTTGCCCGCCAGGCCCTTCTGCCAGCCCTCGATGACGTTGTCGAGGGGGAAGGACGCGGGCGCGCCCTTCTCGTAGGAGGAGTCGAAGGTCTCGCCGTCGGACCACGTCACGCCCACGTAGTGGGCGATGACGGTGTCGCTCTCGCCGACCTCCTCGCCGTCGCCCTCGATGAGGTACTCGGAGACGAGCTTTCCCGGGGCCTTGCCCTCCGGCTTCGCCACGGCGGGCGCGCCCTCGTCGTTCTCCGTGACCTCGGGCAGGCCCTTGGGGCCGTCCTGCATCTCGCCCTCGATCTCGGTGGGGATCTTCCGCACGACCTCGTAGACCTCCACGGAGGTCGAGTCGTCACCGGCTGCCCCTGAGGTCTTCGGGGAGGAGTAGGCGACGATCGCGCCCTCCTTCGCGCCCACCAGGACGTCGTACATCTCCGGGATGGTCTCCTGGAGGCCGTCCTCGAGGGTGAGCACCTGGCCGGCGCCCTGCGTGTAAGTCTCGCCGATCGAGGTGCCGTCCGAGCCCTTGAAGAGCGCCGCCTGCAGGAGGATGGTGTCCCCCTCCGCGATCTCCTCGCCCTCGCCCTCGCGCAGCACCTTGGCCCCGGCCTCCTCGGCGTTGAGCGGGGTCTCGAACGTGACCGAGGGCGCGGTGCCCGGTGTCGGGTCGTTGCTGAGCTCGACGGAGTCGACGCCCGGCCCGGAGCAGCCCGTGAGCACGAGCATCAGGGACAGGGCGGCACCGGAGGTGGTCAGGGTCTTTCGCACAGGTTTCTTCCTCAGGGGTCGGGCTGGTGGGGGTCGGCGGAGTCGGGCGGCAGGGCCGGGACCGCGCCCAGCCTAGTGCAGGGCGCTGGATGTTGACTGGACAGCGCGCCCGGCTCAGATCACGGGGGCGTCCCCGTGGGCCGCCCCCGCCGCGCCGCCCGGCGCGGCGGCGCGCAGGCCGGCCGCCAGGGCGTCGGCCTCGGGGTGCCGGTCGGCGAACGGGTCCTTGCACAGCACGGTGCGCTGGGTGCCGTCGTTGACCTTCAGGTGCACCCAGTCGACCGTGTACTGGTGCCCGGAGGCCACCACCGCGTCGATGAACCGGCCGCGGACGGCGGCGCGGGTGGCGGGCGGTGTCCGCGCCGCCTCCTCGACCCGCGCGTCCGGCACGAAGGTCGCGGCCCGGCCCCGCCGCTGCAGCAGGTTGAACAGGCCCCGCTCGGGGGCGGTGTCGTGGTAGGCGAGGTCCAGCTGCGCCATGCGGGGCGAGGAGAGGTCGAGGCCGTCGCGGGCGGCGTAGCCGTCGAGGAGCTTCTTCTTGATGGCCCAGTCGATCTCGGTGTCGATCGCCGAGGTGTCCTGGGTCGCCACGGCGTCCAGCGTCCGCTCCCACAGCTCCAGCACCCACGGCACGCGGTCGTGGTGGGCGCCCCCCCGGTCGACGAACGCGTGCACGGCCTCGAGGTGCTCGCGCTGCAGGTCCAGGGCCGAGCGGCGGGTGCCGTCGGCGAGCAGGACCGGCTGCGTGCCGGTGAGGTCGTGGGAGACCTCCCGCAGGGAGCGCACCGGGTCCGCCATGGTGCGGTCCGGCAGGATCCGGCCGGCCTCGATCATCCGCAGGATCAGGTCGGTGGTCCCCACCCGCAGCGCGGTGGTGGTCTGGGACATGGTGGAGTCCCCGACGATCACGTGCAGCCGGCGGTAGTGCTCGGCGTCGGCGTGCGGCTCGTCCCGGGTGTTGATGAGGGGCCGGGAGCGGGTCGTCGCGGAGGAGGAGCCCTCCCAGATGTGGTCGGCGCGCTGGGAGAAGGAGTAGCTGGGCGCGCCGGGCTCGTCGCCCACCCGCACGGCCCCGAAGTCCTCGGGGCCGGTGGGGTGGACCTTGCCGGCGCCCACGAGCAGCTGGCGGGTGACCAGGAACGGGATGAGGATCTGGACGAGGCGGGCGAACTCGGTGCGCCGGGCGATGAGGTAGTTCTCGTGGGAGCCGAAGGAGTTGCCGCGGGAGTCGACGTTGTTCTTGAACAGGTAGAGCTGCCCGGGCACCCCCTCCGCCGCCAGCGCGTCCTGGGCCTGCCGGCGCAGGTCGTCGACCAGCAGCTCGCCGGCCTTGTCCTGGGCGACGAGGTCCTCGAGGCTCGCGCACTCGGCGGTCGCGTACTCGGGGTGCGAGCCGACGTCCAGGTAGAGGCGGCCCCCGTTGGGCAGGAACACGTTCGAGGACCGGCCCCAGGCCACCACGGGCCGGAAGAGCGTCCGGGCGGCCTCCTCGGGGCTGAGCGGCCGCGCCCCCGGGGCGCTGTGGGTGATCCCGAACTCGGTCTCGACGCCGTAGATCCTGCGGTCCATGGGGACTACTGGCCGCCCTTCTGGACGAAGCCCTTCACGAACTCCTCGGCGTTGGCCTCGAGGACGCCGTCGATCTCGGCCAGCAGGTCGTCGGCGCTGCCGGTGCTGGTCTGCGCCTGGCCGGAGGGGCTGGTGGGCGCGGGAGCACCGGGCTCGGGCAGCTCGGTCTCCTCGCGGCGCTGCGCGCCGGTGCCGAAGATGCGTTCCTGGGCCATGAGGGATCCTCCTGGTGGTGGGTGGTGGGTCGGTGTGCTCAGTCGAGGGAGCCGGTGTGCACGAGGGCGGGGCGGGCGTCGGCGAGGGCGCGGACGAGGTGCTCGGCGTCGACCGCGGACGAGACCAGGGGGCCGACGTCGGCGCGGGTGAGCTCCAGGGGCTCGGGCATCGCGATCCGCGCGCCGCGGCGGACCCCGGGCAGCGTGAGCGAGACCGAGTCCCAGTTGGCGGTGAGGACGTCGTCGGGGAAGCGGGAGACCAGCCGGCCCCGGAACCAGGCGCGGGTGTCGGCGGGCGGCAGGCCCGCCGCCCGCTCGACCTCCTCGGGACCGAAGAGCGTGCGCATCCGCCCGCCCGCGACGAGCCGGTGGTAGAGCCCCTTCTCGGGGCGCACGTCGGCGTACTGCAGGTCGATCAGCGTCAGGCGGGGGTCGTCCCAGGCGAGTCCGTCGCGCTCGCGGTAGCCCCGCAGCAGGGCGTACTTGGCGACCCAGTCCAGCCGGTCCGCCAGGGACAGGAGGTCCGTCTCGAGCGCGTCGAGGACCTCCTCCCACAGCTCGAGCACCTCCCGGGTCTGCGGGTCCGGGCCGCCGGCCGCCTCCTCGTGGGCGCGGGCGGCCTCGAGGTAGAGCCGCTGCAGCTGGATCCCGGTGAGCTCCCGGCCGTCCCGGAGCGGGACGGTGGCGCCCAGCGACGGGTCGTGGCTGATCGTCCGCAGGGCGGCCACCGGGTCGGCGAGTGCGACGTCGGGAGCGGCGCCGGCCTCGATCAGGCCGAGGACGAGGGAGGTGGTGCCGAACTTGAGCAGCCCGGCGGTGTGGGAGAGGTTGGCGTCGCCGATGATCACGTGCAGGCGCCGGTGCCGGGTGCGCTCGGCGTGGGGTTCGTCGCGGGTGTTGACGACGGGGCGGTGGACGGTGGTCTCCAGGCCGACCTCGCGCTCGAAGAAGTCGGCGCGCTGGCTGATCTGGAAGCCGGGGCGCTCCCCCCGCGGACCCAGGCCCACGCGGCCGGCCCCGCACATCACCTGGCGGGAGGCGAAGAAGGGCAGCAGGGCGGCGGCGAGCCGGTCGAAGGGCACGGAGCGGGGCACGAGGTAGTTCTCGTGGGCGCCGTAGGAGACGGACTTGTTGTCGGTGTTGTTCTTGTAGAGGTTCACGACGTCGAGGCCGGTGCTCACGGCGCCGGCCGCGACGGCGCGCACGGCGTCGAGGACGACACGGTCCCCGGCCGCGTCCCACAGCACGGCGTCGCGGGGGGTGGTGACCTCCGGGGAGGAGTACTCGGGGTGGGAGTGGTCCACGTAGAGGCGGGCGCCGTTGGGCAGGACGGTGTTCATCACGACCTGGTGCCGGTCCACGGACTCGGCCCAGAGCCCGGACTCGCGCAGCGCCTCGGCGGCGACCTCCTCGGCGGTGAGCACGGGGGCCACGTCGGTGAGCTGGGCGGGGTCGGCCTGCTCGCGGGGCACGGTGAAGCCGCGGGCGTCCTCGAGCGGGCTCTCGCCGTGGTAGTCCCAGCCGGCGGCGGTGCGCCCTGCCCCGAGGCGGCGCCGGACCAGGGCGGCGTAGGTGGTGACCACCTGGGTGGAGAGCACGGTCGCGTTGGCGTGCGGGTTGCCGGCGGCGAGCACGCCGTACTCGGTCTCGGCGCCCATGACGCGGCGGACGGTCATGCGGGGGCCTCCCCGGGTGCCGCGGGCGGTGCGGCGGGTCCGGCGGGGTGCGGGTCGCGGTGCAGGACCACGCGCAGGTCCGTGATGGTGTCCCCGCGGCGCCCGGAGATCCGGGCCCAGTCCTCCGGGTTGGCGGTGTTGGGCAGGTCCTGCTGCTCGTGGAACTCCTCGTCCACGGCGCGGACCAGGTGCGCGCGGGAGAGCCCGCGCACGCCGGTGGTGAGCAGGTCCTTGATGGCCTGCTTCTTGGCCCGGTCCACGACGTTGCGGATCACGGCCCCCGAGGTGAAGTCGCTGAAGTAGAGGGTCTCCTCGGTGCCGTCGCGGTAGCTCAGGTGCAGGAACCGGGTGCCGGGGCTCTTCTCGTACATCCGGGCGACCGCGGCGTCGACGAGGGCGGCGACCGCGCCGGCGCGGCTGCCGGCGGACTCGACCTCGTCCTGGCGCAGGGGCAGGTCCTCGGTGACGTAGAGCCGGAGGATCTCGGCGGCGCCCTCGGCGTCCGGGCGGTCGATGCGGATCTTCACGTCCAGCCGGCCCGGCCGCAGCACGGCGGGGTCGATCATGTCCTCGCGGTTGGTGGCGCCGATGACGATGACGTTGTCGAGGCGCTCCACGCCGTCGATCTCGGTGAGCAGCTGCGGGACGATGGTGGTCTCCACGTCGGAGGACAGCCCGGAGCCGCGGGTGCGGAACAGGGAGTCCATCTCGTCGAAGAACACGACCACGGGGATGCCCCTCGCGGCCTGCTCGCGGGCGCGCAGGAAGATGGAGCGGATCTGGCGCTCGGTCTCCCCCACGTACTTGTCCAGCAGCTCGGGGCCCTTGATGTTGAGGAAGTAGCCCAGGGCCGTCCCGCGCCCGGCGCGGTCGGCGGCGCGCTCGGCGAGGGAGCGGGCGACGGCCTTGGCGATGAGGGTCTTGCCGTTGCCGGGCGGGCCGTAGAGCAGGATGCCCTTGGGCGGGGTGAGGCCGTGCTCGCGGTAGAGCTCGGGGTGCACGAAGGGCAGCTCCACGGCGTCACGGATCTGCTCGATCTGGGGGCCGAGACCGCCGATGTCGTCGTAGGAGACCGCCGGGACCTCCTCGAGCACCAGCTGCTCGACGTCGGTGCGCTCGATGGGCTCGAGGGCGAAGCCGGTGCGGTGGTCGATGGACACGGCGTCGCCGATCTCGGGGCGCCGGCGGCGCAGCAGCCCGGAGAGCAGCAGGACCCGCTCCTCGTCGGAGCGGCCCACGGTGAGGACGCGGTCGTGGTCGACGATCTCCTTGACGGTGGCGATCTCCCCCGTCTGCTCGTAGTCCAGGACGGCCCCGACGGTGTAGTTCTGGTCGAGCAGCACCTGGCGGCCCGGCTCGCACGCGGCGAAGCTCACGAGGGGGCTCAGCGCCACCCGCATGCGCCGGCCGGCGACGAGGACGTCCAGGGTCCGCTCGGTGACGGCGGGGCCGCTGCCGGTCTGCTCGCCCACGGGCGCGTGGCCGGGGTTGACCTGCACGACGGTGCCCTGGCTCAGCGGCGGGACGAGGTCGTTCTCCAGGGCGCGCTTGAGCTGGCCGATCTCGGTGCGGGTGGCGTCGAGCAGGCGCACGAGCTTCTGGTTCTGCGTCCCGGCGGCGGCCAGCTGCTTGTCGAGGGCGCGCTTCTGGTCCCGGAGGACGTTGACCTGCCGCTGGGCGGTGACCAGGGCGCGGCGCGCCTGCTCGGCGTCGGCGGGCGCGGCCGGCTGAGGGGTCTCGTTCACGGACGGTCCTCCTGGTCCTCCCCCGCGGCGGCGTCCGCGGTCCCGGCATCCGTGGTCCCGGCGCCCGCGGACCCGGGGGCGGTGCTCCCGGGTCCGGTGGCGCGGGCGGCGCGCTCGGCCAGGCCGAGGGCCTCCCGCCCGGCGCGGCGCAGCTTCTTGTCGGAGACGTCGCGCTCGCCGAGGGCCACGGGGGTCCAGGCGTCGAGGTCCTCCTGGCTGTACTCGGACTTGGAGGCCCGGCGCTTGGGGGCCAGCCGTTCCGAGCCGTCGGCGAGGCGCCGGGCGGAGAGCAGGAACCCGGTGTGCGCGACCATCCGGTGGTCCGGGCGCACGGCCAGGCCCTCGACGTGCCATCCGCGCACCATCGTCTCGGAGGCGTCCGGCTCGGTGTAGCGCCCGTCGGCGCGCATCGCCTCGGCGGTTCGGGAGAGCTGGGTGACGGTGGCGACGTAGCACATCACCACGCCGCCGGGGGCCAGGGCCGTGGCCACGGCGTCCAGGCACTCCCAGGGCGCGAGCATGTCCAGGACCACGCGGTCCACGGACCCGGGCTGCTCGTACTGGCCCAGCTCCTGGGCGAGGTCGCCGATGGTGATCCGCCAGGCGGGGTGGGGCCCGCCGAACATCGTCTCCACGTTGCCGCGGGCGATGTCGGCGAACTCGGCGCGCCGCTCGAAGGAGTGCAGGTGGCCCTCGTCGCCGACCGCGCGCAGCAGGGAGATGGACAGGGCGCCGGAGCCGACGCCGGCCTCGACCACGCGGGCCCCGGGGAAGATGTCGGCCATCGTGACGATCTGGCCGGCGTCCTTGGGGTAGACCACCGCGGCGCCGCGCGGCATGGAGAGCACGAAGTCCTTCAGCAGCGGGCGCAGGGCCTGGTAGCGGAACCCGGCCGAGTTCTCCACCACGGTGCCCTCCGGGCGGCCGATGAGCTCGCCGTGGCCGAGCACGCCGCGGTGGGAGTGGAACTCGCCGCCGGCCGCGAGCGTGACCGTGTTCATCCGCCCGCGCTCGTCGGTGAGCTGCACGCGCTCCCCTGCCCGGAAGGGGCCGCGCCGGTTGACGGCGCCCCGCGGTGCGGCGGGCGAGGGGGTGGCGGTCTGGTCAGCGGTTCCGGTCATCGGCTCACTTTCACGGGAGGGCGTTCTGGGGCTCGGTCGTGCGGGGGCGCCGGGCGGACCGGCGGGACCGTGGGTCCTCCCCCATTGTGTCACCGTGGCGCGGGGTGTCGCCGCCGGTGCGGGCTCCGCCGGCTCAGCCGGTCAGCAGGCGCTCGAGCGCCGCGCTGCGCAGCACCCCCGCGGGCGCGCCGCCGGGGCCGGTGACCACGTAGCGGGGGTGGTCCGTGCGGGCGAGCACGCGCAGCAGCGCCTCCCCCTCCAAGTCCCCGTCCAGCACGGCGTCCTCGGGCAGGTGCTCCAGCACGGCCGCGAGCAGTGTCTGCGAGCGCCGGTCGCCGGGCACGGCGTTGGCGGCGGCGGGCACGAGCAGTCCCACGGGCCGGCCGCCGGGGTCCACGGCCACCACGTGCGGGACGGCGGCGCCCGTGCCGGGCGCCCGGGCGCCGAGGTGGGTGGTGACCAGCCGGTCGGTGTGGGCCAGGGTGGCGTCGTCGGGCACCGTGAGGGCGGGTTCGGCGAGCGCGGCGGCGCGCACGCCGTGGAGCCGGGAGAGCACCCGGGCCGAGCGCAGGGAGGCGCCGGCGCCCTGCCACATGAAGGCGGCGATCAGGACGACCAGCACGAGGGCTACGGCCTGGCGCCACAGCCCCGTGGCCGCGGTCCCGGCCAGCAGGGCCACGGCGAGGACGCGCCCGGCCCAGGCGGCCACCACGGTGCCGCGGTGCTCCCGGCCGGTGAGCGCCCACACGACGGACTCGACGACCCGGCCGCCGTCCAGGGGCAGGCCGGGCAGCACGTTGAACAGGCCGACGATGAGGTTGGCCCAGGTGGTGAGGTCGAGCAGCACCCAGCCCAGGGTCGGGGTGGGCTCCGCGGTGCGCAGCAGCGTCCAGCCGGCCAGGCCGAGGGCCAGGTTGACGGCGGGGCCGGCCAGGGAGACGACGGCGGAGGCCAGCGGGGTGCTGCGCACGTCCCCGAAGTGGGTGTGACCGCCCAGGAGGCTCAGCACGATCCGGCCCGGGGGCCAGCCGAAGGCCCGCCCGGTCCAGGCGTGGGCCAGCTCGTGCAGCAGCACGGACAGGGCGAGGGTGAGGGCGAAGCCGAGGGACGCGGCGTAGTTGAGCGCGCCCAGCCGGGGGTAGGCCTGCATGAGCACGGGGGTGTAGAGGAGCACCGTGACCGCGGCGATCACGAACCACGACCAGGACAGGGTCACCGGCACCCCGCCGATCCGGCCCAGGGGCACCCCGGCGGCGCGGGCGCCGCTCACGCGCGGACCCCGGCCACGAGGCGCCCGAGGTCCTCGGGGCCCAGGCCGGCCAGCGTAGGCAGCACCGCGTCCGCCCCGGCGTCGTGGAGCGGGACCATGTTGGGCACCCCCACGGTGAAGATCCCCGCGGCGGTCGCGGAGGCGATGCCCGTGCGGGAGTCCTCGACCGCGACCATGCCCGCGGTCCCCAGCGGGCGCCCGGTGCGCTCGGCCAGGCGGGCGGCGCCCAGGAGGTAGGGGTCGGGGGCCGGCTTGGCGGGGTGACCGAGGTCACCGGTCACGACGACGTCGAAGGTCCCGGGCCCGCCGAAGGCCTCGACGACGACCTCGGCCAGGGGCGCCTCGCTGCTCGTGACCAGGGCCAGGGGCACGCCGCGCTCGCGCAGGGCGGCGACGAGCTCCCGCGCCCCGTCCCGGCGGACGGTGCGCTCCCGGGTGCGGGCCACGACCCGGCCGAGCAGGTGCTCGACGATCTCGCGGATCCCGAGGTCCACGCCCGCGCGCTGGAACACCGCCGCGGCGTCCTCGAGGCCGGTGCCGACCATGGCCAGGGAGTCCGCCTCGGACCAGGTCCCCCCGTGGGAGCGGACCAGCTCGATCTCGGCCTCCACCCAGTACGGCTCCGTGTCCACGAGGGTGCCGTCCATGTCGAAGAGCACGGCGGTGGGCAGGAGGTCGTCGGGGGGCGTGGTCGGCTGGCTCGGCATGGCCTCCATCGTAGTTCCCGGAACACGGAGCCCCTCCCGCCGGGGCCTTGCCGTGGATGCGCCTGCGCGTAGGGTGGGAGCGTGAGCAATTTCGACGAGACGTTCCCCCGTCCCCAGGCCGGCCCGTTCGGCGTGGTCCGTGAGAGCGGCGACCAGGAGCGGGTGACCGTGCTGGTGGCCGCCTTCGAGGGGTGGAACGACGCCGGGGACGCGGCCACGGACGCCGTGCAGTTCCTGGCAGAGCACTACGGTGCCAAGGACGTCTTCGAGGTCACCTCGGACGACTACTACGACTACCAGTTCTCCCGCCCGATCGTGCGCCGTGCCGCCTCCGGCGAGGTGAAGATCGTGTGGCCCACCACCCGGCTGGCCACGGCCACGGTCCCGGGCACCAACCTCGACCTCGTCCTGCTGCACGGGTGGGAGCCGTCCTACCGGTGGCGCTCCTTCACCGCGGAGCTGCTGGCCCAGGCGACCCTGCTCGACGTGGACTTCGTGGTGATGGTCGGGGCGCTGCTGGCCGACGTGCCGCACACCCGGCCGATCCCGGTGACCAAGACCTCGGACACCGCGGAGCTGCAGGAGGAGCTGGGCGTGGACCCCTCCCAGTACGAGGGCCCCACCGGCATCGTGGGGGTCGTGTCCCACATGGCCGCCCTCGGCGGCTTCCCCACGGTCAGCCTGTGGGCGGCCGTGCCGCACTACGTCGCGCAGTCCCCGTCCCCGAAGGCCGAGCTGGCGCTGCTGCGGGAGATCGAGGAGCTGCTCAACGTCACGCTGCCACTGGACGTCATCGCCGAGGACGCCGAGGCGTGGGAGCGGGGGGTCAACGAGCTGGCCTCGGACGACCCCGAGATCGCCGCCTACGTCCAGCAGCTGGAGGAGGCCAAGGACACCACGGACCTGCCCGAGGCCACCGGGGACGCGATCGCCAAGGAGTTCGAGCGCTACCTGCGCCGGCGCCGCGACGAGAAGTGAGTCCCGCCCGGGCCCGCCGAGGGGCCCGGGCGGGAGGGCTCAGAGCACCACGCCCAAGCGGGCCTCCACGAGGTCGCGCACCAGTTGGGCGTCGGGCGCGGAGCACTCCGCGGGCCCCCCGGTCAGGGCGCCGGCGGCCCAGTCGTCCAGGGCCGCCAGCGCCGCCGGGCTGTCGAGGTCGTCGGCCAGGGCGGTGCGCACGGCCTCCAGCAGGGGAGCCGCGCTGCCCTCGGGGGCCGCGGCCAGGGCCCGGCGCCAGGCGTCCACGCGGACGACGGCGCCGGCCAGCACGAGGTCGGTCCAGAACCAGTCGTCTGAGTAGCGGTGGGCGAGGATCGCGGTGCGGATCACCGCCGGGTCCACGCCCTCGGCGCGCAGCGTGGAGACGAGCACGAGGTTGCCCCTGGACTTGGACATCTTCTCGCCGTCCAGGCCCACCATGCCGGTGTGCAGGAAGTGCTCGGCCATCGGCCGCCCGGTCAGCGCCCAGGAGTGCCCGGCGCCCATCTCGTGGTGCGGGAAGACGAGGTCGGAGCCGCCGCCCTGGACGGTGAAGGGCGCGGGCAGGTACTCCAGGGCGATCAGGGAGCACTCGATGTGCCAGCCCGGGCGGCCCTCGCCCAGCGAGGCGCCGGCCCACGCGGGCTCCCCCGGGCGGTGCACGCGCCACAGCAGGGGGTCCAGCCGGTGGCGCTTGCCCGGGCGGTCGGGGTCCCCGCCGCGCTCGGCGAACAGCGGCAGCATCTGCTCCGGGCCGAGGTGGGACACGTCGCCGAGCACCCAGGCGTCCTCGTCGTCGGGAGCCAGCGCCCCGGCGGCCTCCACGTCGAAGTAGACGTCGCCGTCGGGCTCTCCGTCCTGGCCGGGCACCGGGTAGGCCAGGCTGCGGGCCACGAGTCCCTCGACGGCGGGCACGATCCGGTCGACGACCTCGGTGGCGCCCACGTAGTGCTGGGGCGGGAGGACGTTCAGGGCGCTCATGTCGGTGCGGAACAGCTCGGTCTGCTCCGCGGCCAGCTCCCGCCAGTCCACTCCGGTGGCCTCGGCCCGTTCGAGCAGGGGGTCGTCGACGTCGGTGACGTTCTGGACGTAGTCCACCGGCGTGCCCGCGTCCAGCCACGCCCGGTGCAGCACGTCGAAGGCCACGTAGGTGGCGGCGTGGCCCATGTGGGTCGCGTCGTACGGGGTGATCCCGCAGACGTAGAGGCCGGCACGCTCCTGCCGCGGCAGCTCCGCCCGACGCCGCAGCCGGGTGTCCTGCACGACCGGCAGGGGGGCCTCACCGGGGAGGTCGGGGACGGATCGGGCGGACCAGGCTTTCATGCTCACCTCGGAGGAGTTCGGGGACGGGTCGGGGCTCGGCCGGAGCGGCACGGGGCCTCCCACAACCTACCGGACCGGCACGGGGCCTCCCACCACCTGCCGGACCGGCCGAGGTCCCCCCGCGCGGGTTCAGGCGCTGACCAGGCCCAGGCCCAGCAGCACGAAGATCGCCAGGCCGAGCGCGATGCGGTACCACACGAACACGGTGTAGCTGCGGTTGGAGATGTAGTGCATGAACCAGCCGATGATCACGTAGGCCACGACGAAGGCGATGCCGGTGGCCAGGAGCGTCTCCGCCGTCCCGTAGGGCCCGCTCTGGGGCTCCCCCAGCGACTTCGCGAGCTTGTACAGCCCCGAGGCGAAGACGGCCGGGATGGCGAGCAGGAAGGCGTAGCGGGCAGCGGCCTCGCGGGTGTAGCCCATCAGCAGGCCAGCGGTGATCGTGCCGCCGGAGCGGGAGACACCGGGGATCAGGGCGAGGGCCTGGGCGAGCCCGAAGAGCACGCCGTGCTTGACGGTGAGCTCGTCGAGGTGCCGGGCCTGGCGGCCCACGCGGTCGGCCACGGCCAGGATCACACCGAAGACCACCAGCATCGTGGCGGTGATCCACAGGGAGCGGAACTCCGTGTCGATGTAGTCCTCGAGCAGCAGGCCCAGCACGCCGATCGGCAGCGAGCCGAGGATGATCAGCCAGCCCATCCGGGCGTCGGGGTCGGAGCGCTCCACCCGGCCCACCAGTGACAGGCTCCACTGCCGGAGGATCCGGGCGATGTCCCGCCAGAAGTAGATGACCACGGCGGTCTCGGTGCCCAGCTGCGTGATCGCCGTGAACGCCGCCCCCGGGTCCGCGCTGTTGGGCAGGAACTCCCCCACGATCCGCAGGTGCGCCGAGGAGGAGACCGGCAGGAACTCGGTCAGGCCCTGGACCAGGCCCAGAATGATGCTTTCGATCCAATTCACCCGGCCACCCTACGGCACCGTCCCGCCCGGCAGCGCCGGGACAGGCCCGGACGGACGGAGGAACGGCCCGCGGTGCGGGCCGTTCCTCCGTCGAGCGCGGGAGCGGCTGGGCTCAGCGGGCCGAGCGGGCCCCGTCCGCGCCGTCGAGGTCCTCGTAGTCCTCCTCGTCGACGAGGTCCTCGTCGAGCATCTCGTTGTCCTCCAGGAGCTCCTCGTCCTCCTCGTCGTCGTCGTCCTCGTCGTCGGAGTCGTCGTCCTCCTCCTCGGCGAACACCGTCAGCGGGGTGACCTCGTCGTAGGCCTCGTAGAGGGCCTCCTCATAGGCGTCGAAGGCGTCGGCGATGGCGATGTACGCCCCGTCGACCGCCGGGTCGTCGTCGCCGCGGCGGTTGGAGGCGGCAGCGAGGTGTTCTTCGAAGGCACTCACGAGAGTCTGCAGCGCGGCACGAGGATCATTGCTCATGGAGTAGACGTTAGCGCTTATCCGTGCAGAATGGGGACCGATGAGAGAACAAGTCCGGACCAGCTCGGCGACCCTCAGCCGCGGCGCCGACCAGCGCTACGAGTACCTCCTGCTGACCGTCGCCCCGCACGAACGGCTCAGCGAGGCGCGGGCCCGCCTGAGCGAGCACGCCGAGTACGGCAAGTGGGAGCTGACCCGCTCCGTGCTCCTCTACGGGGGCACCCGCAAGTACTGGCTGCGCCGCCGGGTGATGCGGGTGGAGCGCACCGCCTGAGACCCCCGGTCCGCGGCTCAGCCGCCGATCGGGCCCAGCAGCGCCTTGGCCACGGCCGCGTGCACCGACTCGCTGTCGGAGGGGTGGTAGATCCCGGCGAGGACGTCCCGGTAGAGCCGCTCCAGCTCCCGGCCCCGGGAGTAGTGGGCGCCGCCCGAGGTGCGCATCGCGAGGTCGACCACCTGCCGGGCCGTCTCCGTGGCCCGGTGCTTGACCCCGGAGAACAGCAGGAACCAGCGGGGGCCGTGGTCGGGCTCGGCGGCCGAGCCGAGGGCGTCGACGTCGGCCGTCAGCCGGTCCAGCTGCAGCTCCACCCCGTCGCGCAGCAGCGCGGCCTCGGCGATCTGCCAGCGGATGTCGGGGTCCTGGGCGTGGACCGTGCCCGTGGCCCGCGACGGGCGGGCCCGGGCGATCTCCGCCGCCAGCTCCACCGCCCGGTCCGCGATGCCGGTGTAGACCGCCGCCAGGAGCAGCTCGAAGCAGCCGAAGATGCCCCACACCACCGGGTCGGGGTTGGGTCCCGCCGGGGTGTGCGTGAGCACCTGCTCGGCCGGCAGCCGCACCGAGCGCAGGACCGTGCTGCGGGACTGGGAGGCCCGCATCCCCAGCGTGTCCCAGTCGTCGAGGATCTCGATGCCCTCGTCGTCGCGGGCCACGAGGCCGAACACCAGAGGGGTCCGCGGGTCCGCGTCGTCGCGGGCGTGGACGAGCAGCCGGGTCCACACCGGGGAGAGCGAGGTGAAGATCTTGGTGCCGGTGACCCGGTACCCGTCGCCGTCGGCCTCCGCGGTGGTCACCGCGTCGAAGAGGACGGCGTCGTTGCCCGCCTCGGAGATGCCGAAGGCGAAGATCTCCCCGGCCGCGGCCTGCTCGAAGATCCGCCGGGCGCGCCCGTCGCCGCGCAGCCGCAGCGTGTGGGCCACGCCCACCAGCACGTGGTGCATGTTGATGCCCAGGGCCGTGGCCGGTGCCGCGGCCGCGAGCCGGCGCTGCGCCGCCGCGGCCTGCCGCAGCGTGAACCCGAGACCCCCGTGCTCGCGCGGCACCAGCATCAGGGGATAGCCGATGCGGACCAGGTCCGCGAGGTCCTCGTCGAAGAACCGGTTCTCCCGGTCGTAGCCGGCCGCGCGCTCGCGGAAGGCGGTGAGCAGCTCGTCGGGCAGCAGGGTCTCGGGCGTCGGGGCGTCCGTGCGGGGCATGAGGTCCTCGTCGGGTGCGGGGGTCGGGGCGCGGCGGGTCAGTACGCGCTGAGCAGCCGGTGCAGGACCCGGGAGCCGAACTCCAGGGAGTCCGTGGGCACCCGCTCGTCGACGCCGTGGAACATCGCGGGGAAGTCCAGCTCGTCCGGCAGCCGCAGGGGCACGAACCCGTAGCCGGTGATCCCCAGCGGGTCCAGGGACTTGTTGTCCGTGCCGCCGGAGAGCATGTAGGGCAGCACGACCGCTCCCGGGTCCTCGGCGTGCAGGGCGGAGACCATGGCGTCGACCACGTTGCCGGAGAAGGGGACCTCGAGGGCGATGTCGTCGGACTCGAACTCGAAGTCCACGCCCTCGCCGGCCAGCTCGGCCAGCTTCTCCAGCACGATCTCGCGCTGGCCCGGGAGGTAGCGCACGTCCAGCCCGGCCTGCGCCGAGCCCGGGACGACGTTGACCTTGTACCCGGCCTCGAGCATCGTCGGATTGGCGGTGGTCTGCAGGGTCGCTCCCACGAAGCGGGCCACGGACCCGAGCTCGGCGAGCAGCCGCTGGGGGTTCTGCGGGTCGAACTCGACCCCCGTGAGCTCCGTGACGGAGTCGAGGAACGCGCGGGTGGTCTTGGTCAGCTCCACCGGCCACTGGTACTGCCCGATGTTGGCCAGGGCGCCGGAGAGGCGGGTGACGGGGTTGTCGTCGTTGATCTGGGACCCGTGCCCGGCCGTGCCCTGGGCGTTGAGCCGCAGCCACATCAGGCCCTTCTCGGCCGTCTGCAGCAGGTAGGCGCGCCGGCCGCCGATGGTCGCGGAATAGCCGCCCACCTCGCTGATCGCGTCGGTGACCCCGTCGAAGAGCCCTCGGTGGTGCTGCGCGATCCAGTGCGAGCCGTAGGCCATCCCCGCCTCCTCGTCGGCGAAGAACCCGAAGACGATGTCGCGCCGGGGCCGGGTGCCGCTGCGCACCATGTGCCGCAGCACGGAGATCATCATGGCGTCCATGTCCTTCATGTCCACGGCGCCGCGGCCCCAGATCATGCCGTCCTTGAGCTCCCCGGCGAACGGGTCCACGGACCAGTCCGCGGCGATCGCGGGCACCACGTCGAGGTGCCCGTGCACCAGCAGCGCGTCCGCGGACGGGTCGGTGCCCTCCAGCCGGGCGAAGACGTTGGCGCGCCCGGGCGCGGACTCCAGCAGCGTCGTCGTCAGCCCGACCTCCTCGATCAGGCCGGCGACGTACTCCGCGGCCCGCCGCTCGCCCTTGGCGTCCCCGCTGCCGTAGTTGGAGGTGTCGATCCGGATCAGGTTGCGGCAGATCTCGACGGTCTCCCCCTCGGGCGACGACGACGCCGCCGGGGCGGCGGGAACGGTCTGCGGATCGGTCATGGCGGTCCTTCCTGTGCCCTGCGGGCGGATGCGCACGCGGGATGCGGTCAGCGGGTGGCGGTCAGCGGGGTGCGGTCAGCGGTCGGCGGTGTCGCGGCCGGGATAGCGCACCAGCACGAGGCGGCCCGACTCCTCCACCACGGTGACCTCCTCGGCCCGGTCGGGCGCGTCCTCGGGGGCGACCTCCAGCCGGTGGCCCTCCGTGGTCGCGGTGGCCTCGCCCTCGACCACGAGCGTGCGGTAGAGGGTGGTGTCCTGGTGCCAGCGCTCCAGGTATGCGGGGCAATACTGGGAGTTCCCGTCCATGGACCGGTGGACGAGGTCGTGGGAGAGCAGCCCGCAGGCGCTCTCCCAGTCGCGCTCGGCCATCGCGTCCACGAAGGCCCGGACCGTCCCCTCCGGCGTGTCGAGGTCGGGGCCGCACCCGGCCAGGGCCAGGGCGGCCGCCACGACCGGAGCCAGCAGGAGCGCGCGCCGGCGGCCGGTGGTACGGGTGGCGTGGTCGGTCATCGAGCTCCTCTCCGCGTGTGCTCTGCCAGCCTATCGCTCCGGGCCGCGCGGTCGGTGGCGCCCGGACCGGCCGGGGCCGTGCCGCGAAACCGGGCACTATAACCAGAGCCGGTCCTCCGGTGCGGGAGATCCGGCACCGGAACCGTGTCCGCACCGAAGGTCACGAAACAATTACACACATTCTCGATTTGCAATCAGAATTCCCTAGCATCTTCCTGGGCGCCTTCCCCAGCCCAATCTGTCTCGTCGTCCGGCCGGACGACGATAGCCCCCCGCCGCGCGGAGACCCCCAATTTCCCCGTGCGTGCAGACAGACCAGGAAGCAGAAGCACCCATGGCGAAACACCGCTGCGCCCCCGTGCGCCGTCACGGCCGCATGGCCGCTCTGGCCCTCTCCGCCGGAATCGGCGTCACCACCCTCGCGGGCACGTCCCTGCTCGCCGCCCCGGCGGCCCAGGCGGCCGCGCAGGACATCGTCCAGGTCGACGCGGCCACGCGGCAGACCGACGCCCAGCTCATCCTCGACGAGATCAACCGGTACCGGGCGTCCCTCGGGGTGAAGCCGCTGAAGTACTCGGCCACGCTGTCCCAGGTGGTCCAGCGGGAGTCCGATCGGCAGGTGGTCGAGGAGAAGTTCTCCCACAGCACCAGCTTCCTCACCGACCCCCGCACCGGGCCCTGGACCAGCGCGAACGAGGTCATCGCCCTGGAGTACCACCGGGACGTGCGGGCGCTGGTGGCGTGGTGGAAGTCCTCCCCCGCCCACGACAAGGCCATCAAGGACCCCCGCCACGAGGTGATCGGCGTCGGCCTCACCTACGCGGACGGCAGGCTCGAGAACACGGGCCAGCCCTGGCAGGTGCTCTCCACCGTGAACCTCTACGGCTACGCCAACGGCGGCGCGCCCGCGGACACCACGGCGAGCGTGGTCGGCACCCCCTCCTACAGCTACGAGACGTCGCAGCCGGTGGCGCCGGTCCAGAACCCGGCCGGCTACGGCGTGGCCGGCGCCATCGGCTCGAAGTACCACGCCCTGGGCGGGGCCTCCGTGCTGGGGGTGCCGGTGACGCCCGAGCTCGGCGGCCTGCGCGCCGGCGGCGTGTACCAGGAGTTCTCGCTCAACGGGCGCAAGAGCACCCTCTACTGGAGCCCGGCCACCGGGGCCCACTGGGTCGAGAACGCCACGACGATCGGCCAGAAGTTCGTGGCCGCCGGACGCGAGAACGGCTACGGCTACCCCACCACGGAGGAGCGCCGGCTCCCCGACGGCTCCTCCTACCAGGTGTACTCCAAGGACGGCGCGCTCACCAAGGTGCTGTGGACCCGGGCCCACGGGGCACGGGCGGTGAAGGAGACCGGCGCGATCGGCCGGGCCTGGAAGGCCGCGGGCTTCGAGCGCGGCTACGGCTACCCGGTCACCGACGAGATCCAGTACGGGACCACGGTCTACCAGCGCTTCTCCAACGGCTACAAGGTCAACTGGTCCTCCGTGACCGGTCAGGTCTGGGTCACCGGGTGGTGAGCCCCGTGCCCCGCCTCCCGGAACTCCGGGGGCGGGGCACGGCAGCGGGCGGTCCGGCGGCGCGGATGCCCCCCGCCCACCGTCCGGCCGGACGCGCCCCTTTCATCAGCACACTTCACATCTCGGGCGAGCCGGATTAGGGTGGCCTTACCCGAGGTGCGGCGGGGCGGACGAGTGCCTCCCGACCACGGGACCACTGCAGTCCACGACGGAGGTCAGCATGTTCTTCCACCAGCAGAAACTCCAGTACAACGCCACCCCGGAAGCCCCCGACGCGGTGTACGCGCGCAAGCTCCAGGAGGTGATCGGCGGCCAGTACGGCGAGATCACCGTGGCGATGCAGTACAGCTTCCAGGCCTGGAACGCCCACATCCCCGGCAAGTACCGTGACCTGCTCTTCGGCACGGCCGCCGAGGAGTTCGGCCACATCGAGATGCTCGCCACGATGGTCGCGCAGCTGCTCGAGAAGGCCCCGCTGGGCATCACGGAGGAGGCCGTGCAGGGGGACCCCGCGGTCGCGGCGGTCATCGGCGGCACCGACCTCCAGCACGCCATCGTGGCCGGCGCCGGCGCCCGCCCGGTGGACTCCATGGGCAACCCCTGGTCCGGCTCCTACGTCACCGCCAGCGGCAACCTGCTCGCGGACATGAGCTCCAACGTGAACGCGGAGATGCAGGGCCGGACCCAGGTGGCCCGGCTGTACCACATGACCGACGACAAGGGCATCCGGGACATGCTCTCCTTCCTGCTGGCCCGCGACACCATGCACCAGAACCAGTGGATGGCCGCGGTCAAGGAGCTGCAGGAGGACGGACTCGAGCAGATGCCGGTGCCCTCCAACTTCCCGCAGTCCAAGGAGGCCACGGAGTTCTCCTACGACTACTACAACTTCTCCGACGGCGCCGCCGCCGCCGAGGGCTCCTGGGCCTCCGGGCCGACCCCGGACGGCAACGGGACCTTCGGGTACCGGGCGGAGCCCATGGAGGGCGTGCCGATGCCGCCTCCCACGCACCCGGACGCCCGGTTCTACGGCACCACCGAGGTCCCCAACCGGGTGGAGAAGGCCGCCGGCGCGATCCAGGACAAGCTCAACCGGGAGTAGGCCCGGCGCCGACCGGCACGCGGGGGGCCCGGGACGGATCCGTCCGTCCCGGGCCCCCCGCGTGCCGGCTCAGTGGGCGCCCACCGCGCGGGCGTGCCGTGCGGCGGCCTCGGCGCCCTGGGTCCAGCGGTCCCCGTGGCCGGGCAGCACGGTCCCGGCCCCGGTGGCGGCCACGGCGTCGAGGGAGTCCAGTGCCACGGCCGTGTCCTTGGTCGCGGCCGCCGCGACGATCTGCGGGCCGCGCCGGCCGGTGTAGGGGTCGAGGGTCACGAGCGCGTCCCCGCTGAGCACGGCGCCGCGGTCGGGCAGGTCCAGGATGCAGTGCCCGTCCGTGTGGCCGGGGGTGTGCACCACGACCGGCCGGCCGGGGACCGGCAGCGCCGTTCCCGTCTCCAGGGGGCGCAGGTCCCGCACCCCCTTCACGGTCAGCGCCCCGGCGGCCGCCATCCGGCCCAGCAGCGGCAGCGACCGGGGGTGGCCGAAGGGATAGAGGAAGCGGTTGCGCTCCGGGCGGTACCGGTACGGGTGGGCGGCCAGGCGCGCGTCGTCCGGGTGCCCGAGCACCGGCAGGCCCCACTCCTCCTGGGCGCGGCGGGCGAAGCCGACGTGGTCGAAGTGCGCGTGCGTGAGCACGAGCGCCCGCACCTCGTCGGGACGCCGCCCCCGGTCCTCCAGGGCCGCCAGGAGCATGGGCCACATGCTGGGCAGCCCGGCGTCCACGAGGGTGACGCCGTCGTCGTCCTCGACGAGATAGCAGTTGACATGGGCGTGGGTGATGCGGTGGATGCCGTCGGCCACGTGCGCGGTGAACATGCGTCTCCTCACTCGATCAGTGTGCTGAGCATACCGCCCGGACGGGGACGCGCGGGAGAGCGGAGCCGGCAGCGCAGCCCGGCGCGGTGGCATGGGCCCGGCCAGGTCCCCGGCCGGCGGATCCCCCACCGGTCCGGCCGGGACGGTCCGTCACTGCCCCCGAGAGGACCTGCTGTGCTCGACCAGCGTCCCGGTGCCCTGCCCTCCGTGGAGATCGTCGCCGTCCCGTTCCACCGGTTCCGCCGGCAGAAGTGGGGGATGACGTGCGTTCCCGCGGACAGCGGCCGTCCCCTCCGCCGCACGTTCCCGGTCTTCCGCGACGCCGTGCCGGCCGCCCGGGCCCCGGCGCTCGCCGCCCGCGTCCCCGCCAGAGGCCGGGCGCCCCCGCAGCCGCCGGCGCAGGGCGGCCCGGGAGTGCCCCGCGGTGCGCAGCCGCGAGCCGGCGTAGGGCACGCCACCGCGCAGCCGGGCGCCCAGCGCCGCCCACACGCACACCGAGCGCTCGAGCACCCACGCCGGGGCCCACAGCACGGTCCCGGGCGGATAGACCCTCCGGCCCCCGGCGCGCCGCCGCCCCGCCTCGGCCACCGCGCAGACGAGCAGGCCCAGCCCGGCCAGACGGACGGGGCGGCGGGCGGCCCAGCCCAGCAGGGGCAGCAGCGAGAGCTCGACGGCCAGCCGCGCCGGCTGCGCGAAGTCGTCGTAGGCCTGCCGCACCCGCTGGCCGCCGAAGTGGGCCGCGCTGGGCGGGACCCGCCCCACGAGCACGTCCAGGGCCCGGACCTCGCGCCCGCCGGCGGCGGTGACGGTGCGGATGAGCTCGAGGTTCTCGAAGAGGACGTCGCCGTCGTAGCCGCCGGCGCCGACGAGGGCCGAGCGGCGCACGCCCAGCGTCCCGGGGTAGTCGCCGCCCAGGGCACGGTTGAGCAGGGTGCGGCCGGTGTCCCAGCGGGCGTGCCAGGGCAGGTCGAGGAAGTAGTTCTGCGGGCGGACCAGCTCCGCGTCCGCCAGCAGGCCGACCACCGCGGCCAGGGCCTCCCGCGTGTAGCGCACGTCGTCGTCGGCCAGGACGATCCGCTCCTGGGGCGTGCGGCGCACGCCGGTCATGACGCCGCCGACCTTGCCGTTGGCCCCGGGCCACGGCTCCGGGCGCAGGTGCCGCACGGCCTCGGGGAGGGCGCGCCGGTGGGCGGCGAAGAGCTCGTCCGCGGAGCCGTCCACGACGGTCACCGGAAGCCACCGGACGACCTCGGTGAGATAGCGGACGAGGTCGGGCAGGACCTCGTCGTCGGTCCACTTCAGCGGCAGGACGTAGTGGGCGTCGGCGAACGGATCGGCGGGAGCAGGCAGCGGGCCCATGTGCGCATCCTTCTCGGCACGAGGAGGTGTGGTCGGGCTCGCTGCTGAACCGCTTCGGATTCTGACGGGTCGGCCACTCGGCGGTCAAGGCCCCGGGCACGGGGATCCGCACGCGCCGGTGGGCGCGGCCCCGGCGGGCCGGGGGTCGCGCCCGCCGGCGTGGGGCCTCACTCCGCGAGCGCCTCCAGGACGACCTCGGCGACGGCGCGGCTGGACTGGGGGTTCTGCCCGGTCACGAGGTGGGCGTCGCGCACGACGTGGCTGGACCAGGCGGGCCCGGTCTCCACGACGGCCCCCTTCTCCCGCAGCACGGTCTCCAGGAACCAGGGCGTGTTCTCGCCGGTGCCCCCGCCCAGCTCCTCCTCGTTGGTGAAGGCGGTCATCCGCCGCCCGGCGAAGAGGAAGGTGCCGTCGTCCTGGGCGCTGAGCAGACCGGCGGGGCCGTGGCAGAACGGGGCGATGAGCCGGCCGGCCCGGTCGGCGGAGGAGAGGATCCGGCCCAGGGACGCATCGTGCACGAGGTCGGCCATCGGTCCGTGGCCGCCGGGCAGCACGAGGGCGTCGTAGTCGCCCGGGTCGACCTCGGACAGGACCAGGGGCGCGGAGAGCTCCGCGTCGATCCGCTCCAGGTAGGCGCGGAACCCGTCGGCCTCCTCCTGGCCCCCGGCCGTCCCGGGGGCCAGGCTGGCCTGGTCCACGGTGGGCCGGCGCCCGCCCGGGGTGGCGAGCTCGACGGTGTGCCCGGCCTCGCGCAGCACCTGGTGGGCGACGACGAGCTCCTCGGCCCAGAAGCCGGTGGGGTGCTCGGTGCCGTCGCGCATGGTGAGGGAGTCTGCGGCCGAGACGATCATCAGAACACGAGCCATGACGGGTTCCTCCTCGGGTGTGGTGTCGGTGCGGTGGGTCGCGGGGACAGGGCTGCTCAGCCGGCGGCGGTGAGCTCCTCGTAGGTCGCGTCGTCGAGCCGGAGGTCCGCGGCGCCCATGTTCTCCTCGAGGTGCTCGAGGGAGGCGGTGCCCGGGATCGGCATGAGCACCGGGGAGTGCCGCAGCAGCCAGGCGAGGGCCACCTGGGAGGTGGTGGCGCCGAGGCGCCGGGCGGCCTCGGCGACCGGGCCGCCGGGCCGGGCCAGCTCGCCCGCCGAGATCGGGGCCCAGGGGATGAAGCCGATGCCGTGCTCCGCGGCGTGGTCCAGGACGTCCTGGGAGGCGCGGTCGGTGAGGTTGAAGCGGTTCTGCACGGTGGAGACCGTGAAGTGCTCCCCCGCGGCCGCGAGCTGCTCGACCGTGACCTCGGACAGGCCCAGGGCCCTGACCTTCCCCTCGTCCTGGAGCTCGCGCAGGGTCCCGAACTGCTCCTCGGCGGGAACCCCCGGGTCGATCCGGTGCAGCTGGAGCAGGTCGAGGGCGTCGACCCGCAGCTTGCGCAGGCTCAGCTCGGTCTGCTGGCGCAGGTACTCGGGCCGGCCCAGCGGGATCCACTCGCCCGGGCCGGTGCGGGCGAAGCCGACCTTGGTGGCGATCCGCAGGCCGGCGGGGTAGGGGTGGAGGGCCTCGGCGATGAGCTGCTCGCTGACGTCGGGTCCGTAGGCGTCGGCGGTGTCGATGAAGTCGACGCCCAGCTCCACGGCCCGGCGGAGCACGCGCACGGCGTTGGGGCGGTCGGCGGGCTCGCCCCACACGCCCTCGCCCACGATGCGCATGGCGCCGAAGCCGAGGCGGTGGACGGTGCCGAGGTCCGGGAGGTCGATGGTGGCGGGCACGGTCGAGGTCGTGGTGCCGGTGTTTTCCGTCATGCGTGCCGCAACGGCTCCGCCCGGCCGCTTATTCCGCCCGGCCGCTTATTCCGCCCGGCCGCCGGTCCCTGCCCGCTAGCCCGGAGGGCACCGGTACCCTGGGGCCGACGCCGGATCTTCCGAGGAGGCCCCATGGAGCAGCAGAGCAGCGACCCGCGCACGATCGTGATCACCGGCGCCAGCGACGGCATCGGCGCCGCCGCCGCGCGCCGGCTCGCCGGCGTAGGGCACGAGGTGGTGGTCGTCGGCCGCTCGGCGGAGAAGGCCGAGGCGGTGGCCCGCCCCCTCGGGGCGCGGCACTTCAGCGCCGACTTCGCCCGGCTCGACGACGTGCGCCGGCTCGCCCAGGACCTGCGCCGGGCCGTCCCGCGCATCGACGTGCTGGTCAACAACGCGGGCGGGATCTTCGACCACCGCGAGCTCACCCCGGACGGGCACGAGAGAACGTGGCAGGTCAACCACCTGGCGCCCTTCCTGCTCACCCAGCTGCTCCTGGACCGGCTGACGGCCGACGGGGCCGCCGTGGTCAACACCTCGAGCGTGGCCGCCCGTCTCGGCCGGCTGCGCCCGGAGGACCTCGGCGACCCCCGGGGGTGGTCCCCCCACCGGGCCTACGGGGACAGCAAGCTCGCCAACATCCTCTTCGCCCGCGCCCTGGCCCGCCGGCACGGGCCGGCCGCCGCGGCGTTCCACCCCGGTGGCGTGGCGACCAACTTCGCCTCTGCCACCAGCACTCCCCTGCGCTTCCTGTACCGCACCCCCCTGGGCCGCCGGCTCATGATCAGTCCCGAGCGGGGCGCGGAGACCCTGGTGTGGCTGGCCGAGGGGACCCCCGGGCGGGACTGGCGCTCCGGGGGCTACTACGAGAAGAAGAGACCGGCCCGGACGAACCCCCGGGCCCACGACGACGCGCTCGCCGACGCCCTCTGGGAGCACAGCGCCGAGCGCGTGGGCCTCGGCCCGTCCGCCCGCTGAGCGCCTGGGGGTCGGGGATCGCGGCGGGGTTCCGGCACCGGTCGGGCCACCGGCGGCCGGGCCCGCGGACACCGGCCGGGTGGCCGTGGCGCCCGGCGCCGGCCGAGAACTGAACGAAAGGCCATTCGCAGCAGCGAACGCGTCGGCTAGATTGGGCCCCGGGCACCGCTCCCCCGCGGCCGCCCGGACTTCCCCCCGCCCCCCCTTCGGAAGGAACTTTCATGATCGAGCTCTCCGGCAAATTCGACGCGTTCTTCAACCCCAACTTCACCGCGATCCTGGGCATGTTCCTCGACTTCTTCCGCGCCGTGATCGGCGTGGGCTGAGCCCAGAGCCTCACCGCGCCCCTCGGCGCCGCCCGACCTCGTCCGGCGGCGCCGTTCGCGTGTCCGGGGCTCCCCCGCCGCACCCCGAGTGCGGTCACCGGGGACGGCGGGCGACGCTGCGCACCGCCAGCGTGGTGCACACGAGGTACGTGGCCGTGGCGGCCAGCACGACCAGCAACGACGCGGACCAGGTCCCGGTGCGCTCGTGCACGAAGCCGAGGACGGCCGGGGCCAGGGCGCCGAACCCGTAGCCGACGCCCTGCACCACCGCGGAGATGCGCCCGGCCGAGGGGCCGTCGTGGGCCAGGCGCATGATGGCGATGAAGATCACGGTGATGCCGCCGCCCTGGGCCACGCCGCCCAGGGCCGTCCAGGCCCACCACTGCTCCGGGGCCAGCAGGAGGCCCACGGGCAGGAACAGCCAGGTCGCGCCCACGGCGCCGGCCACCGTCGTCGTGCTGACCCGGCGAGCCGCCAGCGGCACGCCGAGCGCCCCCGCGATCGCGAAGACCTGGAAGAAGGAGGACGCCGCCCCGGCCTCGACGGTGGACATCGCCACGACGTCCACGAGCAGGGTCGGCAGCCAGGCCGTGACGCCGTAGAACGCGAAGGCCTGGCCCGAGAACCCGGCCGCGAGACCGGCGGCGGCCCACCGGCCGCCGGCCCGTCCGGCGGGTCTCGTCGCCGGCCGGGCCCGGGGTGCGGGCACGAGGGCGCGGCGCCGTCCGAGCGCCGGCAGCCACACCGCCAGACCCACGAGGACCGCCAGCACCGACGACGCGAGACCGATCCGCCAGCCGGCCGCCGCCGCGATCGGGGCCGTGAGCAGGGCCGCGAGGGTCGAGCCGATGTTGAGCGCGGCGGTGTAGATGCCGGTGGCCGCCGCCTGCCGGCGCACCGGGAAGTCCCTGCGGATGATGAGGGGCACGGCGATGTTGCCCACGGTGATGGCCACCCCGATCACCACGGTGCCCAGCATCGTCGCCGCCGTGTCCCCGGCCGAGCGCAGCACCGTGCCGGCCAGCACGCCCAGGAGGGTGAGGGTGATCGCGAACTCCACCCCGAAGCGGCGGATCGCCAGCGACGCCAGCGGAGAGGCGAGAGCGAAGCACAGCACCGGGATGCTCGTGAGCAGCCCGGCCTCGGCTGCCGAGAGCCCCAGGTCCTCCCGCAGCTCCCCGAGCACCGGTGCGAGGGCGACGATGGGGCTGCGCAGGGTCAGGGCCACCAGCCCGATGCAGACCATGAGCAGCCACGCCCGCGGCGCGGCCCCCCGGTGGCCTCGGTCGGCGGGCGGCTCGGCACGGTGCATGGTCAGGTCCTTCGGCGGGGGCGTACGGTGGAGGGCGGGCGCGGGTCGAACGCGAGGACGTGCCGGGCCCGGAGTCCATCATGGCCCACCCGGCCGGCCCCGGCGGACCGGCCCCGGTGCACCCGGGCCGCTCCGCACGGTCGGTGACGACAGCTGCTGAGGCCCGTCGACCACCGGGGCGAGCGCCGTGTCCCCGTCCCGAGCCCGAGGAGCGAACGCCGTGACCGACCACCACCACGACACCGTCCGCGGCGCGACCGGCGTCGGCACCCGCGCCGTGGTGATCCGCGGTGGAACGGGGCTGCGCACCGAGCGGCACACCGTCGTCGACGAGTCCGAGCGCACCGTCACGGTCGACGACGGCACCCGCTTCGCCAAGGCCACCGGCCTGGTGTGCGGCCCCGCGACCCTCGACACCGCGGAGCCCGACGCGCTCCCCGCGCGCGTGGTCACGGAGGGGCACCCGGAGTTCGAGCAGCTGTGGGCCGACGCGGTGCTGAGCGCCTTCACCGACACCGACCACGCCGCCTACGTCGAGGGCCTGATCGCCGCGAACCGGCTCGCCCGGCGCGGGGACGTGCACGCCCACTACGACGTCGCCGCCGTCATCGACGAGCTGGCCGCCATCCACCCCGATCTCGAGGCGGTCCCGGAGGACCTGTTCTGGGCGGTCGTCGACAAGCACGCCCGGGACGAGGACCGGGACCTCACGCCCTGACCGGGCGCCCGCCGTCCTGGGAGTCCAGGACGCCGCCCGCGGCACGGGCACCGCACCGTGGGAGCGGAGCCGTGTGCCGCGGGCGCACCGGACGGCGGGCCGTCGCCCGGTCCCCGCGCCCTCCCCACCCGTCCTGACGGGCGGCCACGGCCCGCAGCACGGGCGGAGCGCGCCCCGGAGGCCGGCCCGCACGGGACCGCGCTCCTCCCGTACCCGTCATCCGTCCGTTCACTCTTGTGAATGCGCTGGTCAGGTTCTATTTTGTGTCCACAGCAGTCCGCCGGCCCGACCGGGGCCGCGACGACCCCGTGCTCCGTCCCGCACGGCCGGCCGACCCGCAGCACGACAGCCCCGCTCCGCCGCCGTTCTCCGACGGCCCGGCGAGCGGGGTCCCGCCGGCTGGCGGCTCCGGGGAGCACCCCGGGGCCGACGCTCGAACGAGGAGAAGCACGACATGCCTGTTCTGACACGATGGGTGGCCGCCGGTTCCGCCGCCGTCCTCGCGGGAGGTCTCCTGCTGGGAGGCCCCGCGGCCGTCGCCGCCCCCGAGGACGCCGCGTGCGCGGCCGCATCGGCCCAGCTGGACGCCGCGCTGGCCGCGACCGGGGCCAGTCCCGCCGCGCTGACCCAGATGGAGGAGACGATCACCGCCATGGCGGTGTCCCAGAGCACCTACGACGCGCTCACCGAGGCCGCCGGGGGCTCGGTGCTGGCCGAGCTGAACGCCGTCGAGGCCCAGCGCGAGGCCGCGGTCCGGGCCGGTGACGCGGAGGCCGCGCAGGCGGCCGGCGCGCGGATCGACGAGCTCCTGCCCCTCCTGTACCCGCTCCTGGACACCCCGGAGATCAACATGGTCCGGGCGTCCCTCCAGGCGGGGCAGCTCGCCTTCGCGACCCTGATCAAGGCCCTGTCCCTCGGCGAGGCCACCGCCGAGAACCTGATCGCCCTGGCCCTGGCCCAGGCCCGGCACGGCGCCTGCGGCACCGACTCCCTGCCCGGGAGCCCTGGGACCCCGCCGTCCGTCCCGGCGGAGCCCGCCGTGCCGGAGGCACCGGTCGTGCCCGCTGCACCCGCCGCGCCGGCGGATCCCGCCCCCGTGGCCGTGAACCCCGGCCTGAACCTGCAGACGGCCGCCGCGGAGCCGGGGCCGCCCGCCGGCCTGGCCGCGGGCCTGCTGGCCGCCGGGACCGCACTGCCCGTCCGGGCCCTGCGCCGGCACCGGCGGCTCCGGGCCTGATCTCGGCCTCCTCCCCGGCGCCCAGCACCGGACGCCGGGGAGGAGGCCCGCGGGCACACCGCGCCTGCGGACCGGGGAGCACCGCACGCTTCATGTGCTTTTGTGAAGCACTCGCGCCCGACAACGTATATGCTTTTGCAAATTCCGTTGTCGGTGCTCCTCCTGGACGTGCCGCGAGCCCAGGAGCACCCCCATGCCCCGTCTGCCCATGATCCCTGCCCTCGTCGTGGCCACGGCCCTGTCGCTGTCGACGATCCCCGCGGCCGAGGCCGCCCCGAAGGTCGTGACCAAGAAGTCCGCCACGACGACCACCGGCACCACCGCCACGGACCCGCAGGTGCGCACCTGCCCGCTGCGCTTCGGCGTCGGCACCCCCGGAGGACCCGGGGCCTCCCAGGAGCTCGCCGAGGTCGCGTCGCTGACCGGCGAGAAGCCCTCGATCATCCTGTCCTACAAGGACTTCAAGCAGCCCGTCCCGTACTGGGAGCTCGAGCAGGCCCGCTCGGCCGGGGCCACCACGCTGCTGACCTGGGAGCCGTGGGCCTGGGGCGGCGGGACCGACCAGCCGGCCTACGCCCTGGACCGGATCGCCGCGGGCGACCACGACGCCCACATCACCGACTGGGCGACGCGGCTGGCCGACTGGGGCGGTCCGGTGATGCTCCGGTTCGGCCACGAGATGAACGGCAACTGGTACCCGTGGGCCGAGGGCGTCAACGGCAACGGGGCCGGGGACTACGTCGCGGCCTACCGCCACGTCCACGACATCTTCACCGCCGCCGGCGCCGACAACGTGCAGTGGGTCTGGAACCCGAACGTGCCCTACTGGGGCTCCACCCCCCTGGACGGGCTCTACCCCGGGGCCGACTACGTCGACGTCGCCGGCCTGGACGGCTACAACTGGGGCACGTCCCAGTCCTGGTCGACCTGGCAGCAGCCGTGGGAGCTCTTCGGCTGGGGCCTGGACGAGATGCGCCGCCTGGCGCCGGGCAAGGAGATCGTCGTCGCAGAGACCGCCTCCGCGGAGGCCGGCGGCTCCAAGGCCGAGTGGAACGCGCACCTCGTGTACTACCTGGCCACCCAGCCGGACGTGACCGGGCTCGTGTGGTTCCACCACGACAAGGAGACCGACTGGCGGATCAACTCCTCGGCCTCCTCGGCCTCCGCCCTGGCGAACGAGCTCGCCAAGCGCCCGTGCCCGTGACCGGCTGAGGGTTGCTTGACAGACACCGCGCCGGTGCGGCGGCCACCGTCCGCACGCACCCCGTGGGGCGGCGCGCGCCACGGCTACGGAGCCACCGGCGCGGCCCCGATCTCGCCACCGCGCCCGGCCCGCGCCGCGAGCCGGGCGTAGGGGCCCCCGGCGGCCCGCAGCCGCGCGGGCGTGCCGCGCTCGACGATCCGGCCGGCCTCGAGCACGACCACCTGGTCCGCGTTCTCCACGGTGGAGAGCCGGTGCGCGATGGTCAGGGTCGTCCGGCCGGCCGAGAGCCGGTCCAGGGCGTGCTGGACCTGCGCCTCGGTCGTGTTGTCCAGCGCGCTGGTGGCCTCGTCCAGGACGAGCACGGGCGGATTGCGCAGGAGGGTGCGCGCGATCGCCAGGCGCTGCTGCTCCCCGCCGGAGAAGCGGTGGCCGCGGGCACCGACCAGGGTGTCCAGCCCCTCCGGCAGCCCGGCGACCGTGTCGGCGACGCGCGCCGCGCCGAGCGCCTCCCACAGGGTGGCGTCGGAGGCGTCCGGGGCGGCGAGCAGGAGGTTCTCACGCACCGAGGCGTGGACGAGGTAGGTCTCCTGGGAGACGACCCCCACGATCCGCGCGAGGTCCACCGGCGCGACGTCGCGCACGTCGGTGCCGTCGATGCTCACCCGCCCGTGCGTGACGTCGTTGAGCCGCGGCAGCAGGGACCCCAGGGTGCTCTTGCCGGAGCCGGTGGGCCCGACGACGGCGGTGGTGGTGCCCGCGGCCAGCGTCAGGTCGATGCCGTGCAGGACGTCGGCGCCGTCGTCGTACGCGAAGCGCACCCCCTCGAGGCGGACCTCGCCGCGCACGGCCCCGGGGTCGAGCGGCACGGGGTCGCCCGGGGGCCTGATCTGCGGCTCCAGGTCGAGGTACTCGAAGATCCGGCTGAAGAAGGCCAGCGCGGTCACCCACTGCACGCCGATGTTGAGCAGGCCCATCACCGGGCGGAAGACGGCGCCCTGCAGTGCGGTGAAGGCCACCAGGGTGCCGATGCTCATCCCGCCGCCGGTGGCCGGGAACCCGGCGGCGAGGTAGACGACGGCGGGGATCGCCGCGAAGACGATCTGCATGGTGGCCATCCGCCAGCGACCGGCCAGCTGGCTGCGCAGCTCCAGGTGCTGGAGCCGGTCGGAACGGGCCGTGAAGCGGGCGGCGTCCCGGGCGGTGGTGCCCAGGGTCTTGGCCAGCCGGGCCCCGGAGACGGAGAGGCCCTCCTCGACCTGCGTGTGGAGCAGGGCGAGCTCGCGCTGGCGCTCGTCGGTGACGTCCCGCCGGATCAGGGCCACGCGCCGGGAGAGCCAGACGGCCGGCGGCAGGACCACCAGGGAGATCAGGCTCATCGCCGGGGACAGCGCGACCATCGCCACGGCCGTCGCCACGGCCGTCGTGAGGTTCGACGCCACACCGGTGGCGGAGCTGGTGACCACCGACTGCATGCCGGCGATGTCGTGCGTGAGCCGCGACTGGACCTCCCCGCCCCGGGTGCGGGTGAAGAACCCGAGCGACTGCGCCTGCAGGTGCGTGAACAGGTCCACGCGCAGCGCGTGCATCACCTGCTGGCCCATGGCGGTGGCCAGCCAGGTCTGGGCCACGCCGATCACGGCGGTCAGCGCGGCTACCCCCACCATCGAGGCGGTCAGCAGCAGGAGCAGGCCGGTGTCGCCGCTCGGCAGGGCGTCGTCGATGACGCCGCGGACCAGGAACGGCTGGGCCAGGTTGATCACCGACGCCGCGGTGATGAGCACGACGACGACGGCGATCCTGCCCCGGTGCGGGGCGAACAGTGCCGCGATGCGCCGCCGGCTCACGGGCCGGCGGGCCAGTTGCGTCCGGTCCGCGGGGTCCAGGCGCGCGGGCCGGCCACCGCCGCCTCCCCCGCCGACGGGCACCGCCCCGGGCGCGGCGACCGCACCGCCGGCGGAGCCGCCTCCGGATCCGCCGCCGTGCTGTCCGGAGGTGCGCACGCGCCCGGCGCTGGGTGTCGTGGTCATGGGATCCTCCTCGGGAACTATTGAGGAGGTTACCTCACTATGAGGCTTCCCACAAGACCGCTAGGATGGTGCCATGCCCCACAGCGACCCCGATCCGGCCTCCCTCGGCGAGCTCCTGCACGGCACCTTCCGCCGGCTGCGCCGCCGGTGGGCCCTCCAGCTGGCGCCGTTCGGCCTGACCCCGCACCAGTTCCGGGCGCTCAACGCGCTCGCCGGGCACGCGGGACCGGGCCCGCACCGGCCCGGGGGAACCGGTGGGTGCGCACGGGACCGCGGAGCAGCGGGCCTGCGGGTCAAGGAGCTGGCGGAGGTCCTGCGCATCGCCCCGCGCTCGGCCACCGAGGTCGTGGACCTGCTGCAGGAGAAGGGGCTCGTGGAGCGGGTCGCGGATCCCACCGACCGGCGCGCCACACTGGTGTCGGTGACCCCCCGCGGCACTGCGCTGCGCGGGCGGATCCAGGAGGACCAGCGGCGCGAGTCCGACGAGTACTTCTCCCGGCTCGCCCCGGAGGACCGGGTGGAGCTCGAGCGCCTGCTGCGGCTGCTCGCCGCGGACGGACCCGGCGCGACGCCGTAGAAGACGCCGTGGAAGCGGCGGCGGACGCATAGGATCGGAAGCACCACCGTCGAGGAGAGGAGCGTCAAGATGACCGCCCAGCAGCCCGAGGACCGCGGCGAGGCCTTCGCCGAACTCCAGCAGGAGGACCTGAGCATCCGTGACGACGACACGCTGACCGACGTCACCACCGTCGACAACCAGCGCCTGGACGCCGACCCGGCCGAGGACGGGCCCGTTCCGACCGAGGACGTGCAGGCGGAGACCGGATCCCCGTCCGACGACCACTGACCCCGAAGCCAGCGCCCGCCGGAGCGATGCCGCCGAGGTGAGCGCCGACGAGCTCAGCCACAGGAGGCGCCCGTGTCCCAGTCACCGTCGGCCCGAGACCGCGGCGAACCCGAGGGGCGGGACCTGGACCACGAGATCAGGGCCCTGATCACCGGCTACCAGGAGCTCCACAAGGACGACGAGCGCGTACGACGCATCGGGCGCAGGACCTACACCGGCCGGCCCGTCGTCGACGGCAGGACGGACGACCCGATCCTCGAGGTCCGGGACGAGGACATCGCTCCGGCGCTGAGGAGCCAGGACCTGCACCGGGTCGCCGCCGGGATGCTGCGCACCGAGGCCGACATGGCCGCCTACGCCGCCCGCTTCGCCCAGCGGAGCACCGCGCAGGACCCGGCGGGCAAGGACCTCGAACGGCAGGCCCACGCGGTGGACGCCTCGGGCACGCGCTGGCTCCTGATGGTCGGCCAGAACCGCGACCACGGGCTGGTCGCGTGCCGCTTCGTCCGCGAGAAGGGCATCCCGCACGCCCGGGTGGTGTCCTTCACCGCCGAGCGGCTGATGCTGCCGATCCTCGTCGTGGAGCTGGACCCGGGACCCCTCCCGTAGCCTCCGGCTGCCCGGCGCCGAGACCTGCACCCCGACGACGACGGTCGTCCGGCCCGCCTAGCGCCGGCGCGTGCCTCCCGCGGACGGCCGGGGCGGAGTGTCCCGCACCGACCGGGCGCCGAGCTGCCGGGCCCGGCGCCGTCCCGCGACCTGCCGGGACCACGTGCGGGACTGCTCCTCGAAGTGCCACACGAACCCGAGGACCAGCGCCACCACACCGGCGGCCATGAGCCCGACCAGTGGCGGCTGCGGCATGCCGCCTGCCGCGATCGACAGGCCCAGCCCCGTGGCGGCCACCGCGGTCGCCAGGCTGCCGACGCCGGTCGTGACGGTGATCAGCATGTGTGCCATCGGACTGCCTCCTGCGGTGTGCTGTTCGTTCCTGTCTATTTCATACACCAGAGTAACTTGATGCGTCAACATACAAGGCCGTACCTCCCGCCCTCCTGCCGCGTCCTTCCGCGGCCCGTCGGCACACCGGCCGGCTCGGCCGCACCGGGCCGGACAGCGAAGGGCCGGACACCGAAGGGCCACCTGCCGGTCACCGCCCGGTCACCTGCACCGGCGAGCATGGGCGGGGTGTCGAGGATCTCGAGGACACGGCCGGGGGTGCTGTCGCCGACGCGGGGCCGGATCGGATGCGGGACCGGTTGCTCGGCCGCTCCGGGACCGCAGGGGGTGCTGCGCCTCCGCCGACCGGGGGCGGCCGCCGCCAGGTGCCGGGGGGTCCGTCCGGAGTGGCGAGCGGCGACGGGGAGGAGCAGAACGGTGATGAACCGAGCAACGAGGACGGGGCTGCGGCTGTTCGTCCTGACCGTCCCCGCCGGAGTGGCCCTGCTGGCCGTGGCCACCGGCACACCGGCGGTCATGCTGCTGGTGGCGGTGCCCGGTGCGGTCGTGCTCTACGTGCTCCACCTCGATCGCCGCCGCGCCGCCGATCCGGTCGCGGGCGCGGCGGGTTCGGGCAGGCTCCGAGACGGAACGGCCGCACCCCCGTGCCCTCGCAGCGACCCCGAGGACCACCGCGCCGGAGACCGCCGGGAGGGCCGCAGCGCCTGAGCCCGGGCCGCTCCGCCGTGGACGCGCAGCACCTCGCCGGGACCCGCGCCGGAGGGCAGGTTTCGATCAGCGCAGGCCCTCGCCCAGAGCACGCCCTCGCTCAGAGCACGCCCTCGAGGAGCAGGAGCACCACACTGGTGGCGATCAGTGCCGCCGGCAGCACGAACGGCGTGGATCGCGCCCGGGCGGGCTGCCCCGTCCGGGCGGCCCTCGTGCCGGACCAGCGCGTACGCCGCCGGATGCTGAAGAGCAACGGCCATCCGGTCGCTGCCAGCAGCAGCACGGTGCTGAGCAGCGTCAGCTGCGAGTCAAGGGTCACGGACACCCATCATAGGGTCCTCGCCGACGCCTCCGGCTCCCGTGCTGCCGGCGCTCCGGCCGGACCGCACCGGTCGGCCACCGGAGGCTCCCCCGACACCCCGAGGGCGGCGGGAGGACGGCACCGGGGTCGAGGAGGGGGCTCCCCGGCGGCCCACAGCCATCGCGACGCCGTCGGCGACCGGGCCGCTACTCGTGACGCAGGGCGGTGATGGGGTCCTTCCGCGCCGCCCGCGCGGCGGGGATCGTGCCGGCCAGGAACGCGATGGCCATCACCGCCACCACGATCAGGGCCACGGTCGGGGCCCGGAAGGTGAACAGCGACAGCCCCGGCAGACCCGACAGGAGGCCCTCGGCGAGCACCCGGCTCAGCCACGTCCCCCCGACGACACCGGTCGTCGCACCGATGAGCGCGCCGAGGAGGCCGATGAAGACGGCCTCGAGGGAGAACAGGCCGAAGACCTTCGGCCCGCTCATGCCCAGCGCCTTCATCAGCCCGATCTGGCGGGTGCGCTCCTGCACGGACATCAGGAGCGTGTTGATGATGCCCAGGCTCGCCGCGAGCAGGGCGATGACCGCGCAGGCGTTGAGGATCCACACGACGGCGTCGATGACGGCGCGGAACATGCCGAGCTGGTCCTCCACCGTGGAGCCGATCATCCCCGCCTCCTCCAGCCGGGCCTGGACCGCGGGGGCCTGGGCGGGGTCGTCCATGACGGCGCGGGCCATGATGTAGCTGGCCGGGACCGGCTGGGCTGCTCCGCTGACCTGGTAGGCGTAGAGGCGTTCGTTGAACGAGGTGGACGGGATCGGGTTCATCGCCACCCCGGCGAGGCTGGCCTGGGTCACTCCCGAGACGGTGGCCTCGTACGCCCTGGTCTCCTCCGCCAGGTTCGTCATGACCACCTCGACGGTGCCGCCGACGGCCTCGTCGGCGGAGGCGAACCCGAGGTCGGCCACCCAGCTGTCCGGGACGGCGATCTCGTCGGCGCCCTCCGCCGCGGTGCGCCCGGCGACCATCTGCAGTCCCTCGCCGTCGACCGGGATGCCCAGGGTGAGCTGGAACCGCTCACCCTCCGCGCTGACGAGGTGACTGGGGGCGACGTCGTAGACCGGTTCCACCGAGGCCACCCCGTCGACGCCCTCGATCGTGCTGATGTCCTCGCTGCTGAGCCCCTCGAAGGAGACCCCGAAGCCCGTGGCGATCTGGGTGGAGTCCGGGTCGTAGGTGCGCGGTCCGGTGCCGGCCGACATCTCCAGCAGCGGCTGGGACTTCTGCACGTACAGGGAGTTCGCGGCCCCGAAGGCGGCCACGGTGTCGTCGATGTACCGGTTGACCCCGATGCCCATCCCCGAGGTCAGGGTCAGGGCGAAGGCTCCGATGAACACCGCGAGCACCGTCAGGATCGTGCGCAGCCGGCCCCGCCAGGTGCTGGTGACCGCCGAGGACACCAGGTCCGCCGGCCTCACCGGGTGCCCCCGCCCACGCCGAGGACGTCCGCCGGGCTGCCCAGCACAGCGCCCGCACCGTCCGGCACGGCGAGCTCGAGCCGGTGCGGTGGGACGCCGGGGGCCGGCACGACGCGCCCGTCGCGCAGGTGGACCTGGCGGTCGCAGCGGGCGGCCAGCTCCGGGTCGTGGGTGACCACCACCAGGGTGATGCCCCGCTCGCACTGGAGCCCGAAGAGCAGCTCCTGGACCACCGCCCCGGTGGAGGAGTCGAGGTTGCCGGTGGGCTCGTCGGCGAAGATCACCGCCGGGTCGTTGACCAGTGCCCGGGCGATCGCCACCCGCTGCTTCTGCCCCCCGGACAGGTCCGTGGCCCGGCTGGAGGCCTTCTCCGCCAGCTCCAGGCGCTCCAGCACGTCCATCGCCCGGGTCCGGCGCTGGGCCGGCCGCACCCCGGCGATCTTCAGCGGCAGCACCACGTTCTCCAGCACCGTCTCGTGGGCGGTGAGGAAGAACTGCTGGAACACGAAGCCGAAGGAGCCGTTGCGCACCCGGTTCAGCTCCCGGGCCGTCATCGCCGCGGTGGGCGCCCCGTGCAGGGCCACGGAGCCACCGGTGGGGGCGTCCAGCAGGGCCAGCAGGTGCATCAGCGTGGACTTGCCCGATCCGGACCGGCCCACGATCGCCACCGACTCCCCCGCCCCGATCCGCAGGTCGACCCCGCGCAGCGCGGCGAAGCCGTTCTCCCCCCGGCCGTAGACCTTCTCCAGGTCCCGGGCCTCGAGCACCACTGAGCTCATGAACTGCCTCTCCCCCATCCCGGGCGGACGTGGCCGCCCGGCCGGCTGTGGCCGGCGACCGGCAGGAGCGCCCGAGCACTTCCCCGCCCCCTCCATCATGTGCACACGCACCGGGCTCGGGCGACCACCGGGCGTCCCCACTACGGGGGCGTCCGACGGTCGCGCGTCCGCCCCCGCCGGACACGTCACGGGCAGGGACGGGCCCGGCGCTCCGTCCGCGCACCGGGACCGGGACCGGGACCGCACCCGTGTCCGCCGACCGGCTGCGGTCAGCCGCCCGGGACCGAGCACACCGAACATAGGGCCTCTGACCTGCAAAAACGCCGTCCGGACGCGGATCCGGCGCTCCGGCGGGCGCACGGTGGCACCGCCTGGGCCGCCTTCGTTCCGCTGCTCCCGAGGGCCCGTGGCCGAGCGGGCCCGCCATCGGGCCCCCGCGCCCGGCAGTGGGGCCCGGAGATCGCGGCGAACGGGTTCGCGCCTTCGAGCCGGGCACCGCCCGCTCCCGGCGACGAGCCCCTGTTTCCCACCCGTCACGGGGACCCGGCCGCCGGATCCCCGGAGTGTCCCATCCGCGCGGGACAGGGTGCCGGCAGGTCGGATACAGCGCGGCTCCCCGGTGCCCGCGCGGAGGCCTTCCCACCGACTCCGTGCGCCGCCCCGGCCCCGCGAGCGCCGACGGCCACCGCAGTCCTGCCGGTGGGTCAGGACCCGGCGGCGTCCGTGAGCCGGGCGAGGACCGCCTCGGTCGTCCCGGTGGCGTCCACCACGCTCCAGCCCCACGTCCGGGCGAGGTCCAGGTAGGCGGACCGGGCGGCCCGCAGATGCTCCATCGTCTCGTCGTCCTCCCCGCGGTCGAGGATCCGCTCCCGCGCGGTCCCGGCCGGGACGTCGAGGACGACCACGGTGTCCTGTCGCAGCCACCGGACCGCCAGCCACGGCAGGACACGGCCCGGGGGCAGGCCCCGGACCCGCCGGAGCACCAGCTGGCACACCAGGTGGCGGTCGACGACCACCAGACCGGTCCGGTGCCCGGCCCGGGCCCGGGACACCAGGACGTTGGCGGTGCGCACCACGGTCTCGATCCGGTCCAGCAGGCGCACCGGGACCTCGACCCCGACGCGCGCCGAGGCGCGGGCCAGCCAGCGGCGCCCGGACCGGTTGCGCAGCACGAGTGCCGGCCGGCCCGCGTCCCGCTCCGCCGCTACGAGCGCTGCGGCCGCGGTCGTCTTCCCGGACCCGTCGATGCCCAGCACCACGACGGTCCGGGGCCGGGCGGCACGAGGAATCCCGCGCCGGTGCTTCCACCCCTCCGGCTCGGCAGGACTCATCCGGACTCCCATCCATCGGCTGTTCCCGGAACTGGCGGGCGGGGAACCAGCACCCTCCCCACCGACGCGGCCGCCCGGAGCGCTGACCGGCGGGTGACGCGACGCGCTCCCGGGCCGACACCCCGCGGCGCGGCACGGCGTCGTTGCGGCACGGCGTCGCTGCGACCACCGGCACCGAGGCGACGACATCGCCCGGGAGCAGGCTCGGCGCAGGTCTGCCGCCGGCTCTCCATTCTGCCGCTTCCCGGCGAGCACGCTCAGCGCCGTCGCCGTCGCGCACGGGACCTCCCGTGCTCCGCCGGCTCAGGAGGCCGCCCTGGCCGCCGCTCCCTCCCGCGCGTCGAGCTGGGCACTGAGCTCCCGGTACCGGTCCAGGGTCACCGGGTGGGGCCCGTCGGGACCGGTGAGGTACTCGTGATCGAGCTGGTGACAGATCCTGCTGTGCAGCACCTGCAGCTCGACCAGGGCCAGCCCCGCCAGGTCGGCGGGGAACTCGTGGTCCGGGCCGAGGGAGGTCGTGCCCCTCCGGGCCTCGACGAACGGGGATGGCTCGTGGTCCATGGCAGCGCCCTTCATCCTGGGGAACGTGGTCGGACCGAGTGGTCGCCCCGCCCCCGACGGTAGGCACCCGGTGTTCCGGCCGACAACGGATTCCGTGACGCTTCATGCACATTTCCCTAACCGACGAGTAGGTCCGCGCCCCGCGCGCTGCGGATCCCGGCGGTCGGTGCAGCAGCGGGCCCCGCACGCCCGGTTCCACCACGCGATGACGGTCGCCGTGGGCGCGCTGCTGACCGCCCTCGGCTACGGACCCGGACGCCGGGCGGACCGGGGCCCTGCGCCCCGGGCACAGCGCACCCGGGGTGGCACGGCCCGGACCAGGTCGGGACGCCGGACGCGGGAGTCCCGGATCCGCCCGGTCAGCGTCGCCTGCCGGGCTTGTGCCACACCTGCGGGGCCGCCAGTCCGAGGGCGGGCCCCAGGTACTCCACCTCGGCCGCCGCCAGGAGCGCCCCGGGGCTGTGCCCGTCGGCCTCGCAGCGCACCAGCACGACCATGCCCAGCTCGGAGGGCTCGTAGGGGGCGCACAGCACGGTCTCCCCCGAGCGGAGGTCCAGACCCGGCCGGTCGGCGCGCATCCGGCAGCGGGACAGCCGGGACACGTCCACCGCCGGTGTGGCATCGACGACGAAGCCGACGCCGATGCCGGGCGAGAGCCGGACGGGTTCGGTGCCCGACGGTGCGGGCGCCGGATCGGCAACAGTCATGGGACGGACCTCCAGGTCATCGGGCGCACCGGGAGCTGCGGAAGCCCCGGGCGAGGTGCTCGACGACGCTGTCCCCTCCAGACTAGAGACCCGGGTCACAGACCGGAAGGATGCTGTCCGAGCTTTCACCCGCTGTTCACCTGGTCTCCGGGGTGCCGGCGGGACCGGCGGTGGACCGGGCGTCCCCGACAGCGGGCGGTCCGTTTCCTGGACCGAGGCAGGGCGCAGGCCCTGTCGTCGACAGGAGGTGCTCTCCCGTCGGCGACAGGGCCTGGGTTCCCGACCGGGCCGGCGCCTGGCTCAGCAACCGTTGGCGGAGCGCCACTCCTCCGCGGCGTCGGCCGCATTGACCGGCTCCTCGCCGCTGACCCGGCGGTCGAACTCGGCGAGATCCTCCGTGCTGATCTCGCCGGAATGCTCGTTGCGGGCGTCCACCGCCGCCTGCGGCAGCCGCCCCTCCGTGGTAAGGGGGACCACCTGCTGGGCGATGAAGTCGTTCCCGGGATCCTCGAGGACCGCCAGGCCGTTGTCGGCGATCGACGGAGTGGTGCTGAAGATGTCGGCGACGTCCGCGTCCCCGTCGAGCAGGGCCGGGAGGGTCAGGGGGCTCGCCGTCGTTGATCGGCTCGAAGGAGGCCGGCACGCAGCCGTAGTCCTCCTCGAGACCCGCCAGGCCGTAGGCGCGCTCGGCGAACTCGGGGGTCACCGCGATCACCAGCCGGTCGCAGACCTCCGCCATGTCGGCGATGCTCGTGAGCCCGCACTGCTCGGCGGTCTCCAGGGTGTCCTTGTTCTGCGCCTCGGCGGGCTCCAGCACGACGAGTCCCTGGAAGGTGGACGGTCGGTGGTTCGCCCGGGACAGGTCGTCCCCGGGGCGTCGGACCTGATGGCGATGCCGGCCGTGGGGATCCTCCCGTCGCCGCCGGGCCAGTCCATGGGGAGGGTGGGCGTCCTTCCCCCGCGCGGAGGGTGCAGACTGGGCCCGGGAGACCCGAGCGCACGGTCATGCCCGGGGCGTCTCCCTCCCGGTTCCGGGAGGTCTCGCGTCCGGGGCAGGGATGTGCCACGCCGGTCCGGCGGTCATCGCCTTCGGCGCGGCGGCGTTCGCCGGCACCGACACCAGCACTGTCGGGCACGACGTCCGAGCAGTCCGAGCAGGAAGAGGTACAGACATGACGGAGCACTTCGACGTGGCGGTGCTGGGCATGGGACCCGGCGGCGAGGTCGTGGCCGACCCGCTGATCGCCGCGGGCAAGAGGGTCGCGGTGATCGAGCGGGAGCTGATCGGCGGGGAGTGCGCCTACTGGGCGTGCATCCCCTCCAAGACGGTGCTGCGCCCCGCCGAGGCCCGCACCGAGGTCCACCGGGCGGCCGGGGTGTCCGGCGCCGAGGTGGACTGGGCCGCCGCCCGTGAGCACCGCGACGTCATGATCCGCCACCTGGACGACTCGGCCCAGGCCGACGGCTACACCGACCAGGGCGCCACCGTGATCCGGGGCGAGGCCCGCCTCACCGGCCCCGGCCGGATCCGGATCGGGGACCGGGAGCTCACGGCCGAGCACGTCGTCGTCGCCACGGGCTCCGAGGCCGTCGTCCCCCCGGTCGAGGGGCTCGAGGAGATCACCGCGTGGACCAACCGGGAGACCTACACCGCACGGGACCTGCCGGAGCGGGCCGTGGTCGTCGGCGGCAGCGCGGTCGGGATCGAGACGGCCACGTTCCTGGCCGGGTTCGGCGTGCAGGTCGTCCTCGTCCACCGCGGGGAACGCCTGCTGGACCGGGAGGACCCCCGTGTGGGGGAACTCGTCCACCACTACCTGTCCGAGGGCGGTGTCCAGGTCCGGCTCAACGCCTCGGCGGCCACGGCGCACCGGGACGGCGCGGACAGCGTGGTGACCCTCGAGGACGGGACCGAGCTGGCCGCCGACGTGGTGGTCCTCGGGACCGGCCGAAGACCCCGCACCGAGGGCCTGGGCCTGGAGGAGGCCGGGGCACGGCTGGGCGAGCACGGCGAGGTCCTCGTCGACGAGCACTGCCGTGCCGGGGAGAACCTGTGGGCCGTCGGCGACGTCACCGGTGTCCTGCCGTTCACCCACGTGGCCAAGTACCAGGGGCGGATCGCCGCCGCCGCCATCCTCGGCCGGCCCCGCCCCGCGACCTACGAGGGCATCCCGCGGGTGGTGTTCGCCGACCCCGAGGTCGCCGCCGCCGGTCTGACCCCCGAGCAGGCGCAGCAGCGCGGCATCCGGACCGCCGCGACGGAGCTCGACCTCGCCCAGGCCCTCGCCCGGCCGTGGACCTTCGAGGACGACCCTCGCGGCCACCTGGGCCTGCTGGCCGACACCGACCGGGGAGTGCTGATCGGGGCGTGGGCGGTCGGGCCGATGGCCGGGGAGTGGATCCACCAGGCGTCGCTGGCCATCCGGACGCGGCTGCCGCTCGAGGTGCTGCGGGACCAGGTCGCCCAGTTCCCCACCTACCACGAGGCCTACCAGGCGGCGCTCGACGGCCTGGACGCCTGACGACGCCGGCCCGAGCTCCCGGAGCGGGGTGCCCGCCGGCAGGCCCTCCGTCAGATCACGTAGTCGAAGGTCTGATCCATCGACTCGGCCGGCGGTCCGGCGCTCCGGGATCGGACGACGCGGGCGGGGATCCCCACCGCGGTGCTGCCGGCCGGGACGGGGCCCAGCACGACGCTGCCCGCGCCCACCCTGGCGCCCTCCCCCACGACCACGTTGCCGAGTACCTTCGCGCCGGCCGCCAGGAGCACCCCGGACCCGATCTTGGGGTGGCGGTCCCCGGACTGCTTGCCCGTGCCTCCCAGCGTGACGTCCTGCAGGATGGACACGTCGTCGCCGACCACCGTGGTCTCACCGATGACCACACCGGTCGCGTGGTCGATGAAGACTCCGGAGCCGATGAGCGCGCCCGGATGGATGTCCATCGAGAAGACCTCGGAGACCCTGCTCTGCAGGTACATCGCCGCGAGCCGGCGCCCCTCGCACCACAGGAGGTGCGCCACCCGGTGCACCTGCAGTCCCAGGAAGCCCTTGGCGAACAGATAGGGCACCAGGACGCTGGGATACGCCGGGTTGCGCGCCACGCTGGCGAGCAGGTCGGCGGCGGCGCTCGCCGCGATCGTCGGGTCCGCGGCGAGCGCACCCGTGAACAGCTCCGCGAGCCGCTCACGGGAGACGTGCTCGTCCGCGACCTTGTGGGCCATGAGCTCGGCCAGGCTCTCCTCGAACGAATGGCACTCCCCGACGACGACTCGCAACAGGTCCACGAGACTCGGTTCCGGGTCGTGGGAGATGCTGTCCTCCAGCATCTCCCAGACGACCGAGACACCGAGCCGTTCCTGCGTGTGCTGCACCGATCCTCGCTTTCCGGGCCCCGGACGTCCCCGGGCCCACCGCTCTCCTGTGCCCCGGGCAGGACGGGAACGAGCAGCCGGCCGGACCACGGTGCACCGCTCCGGTGACGCGGCCTCCATCGGCATCCGGCCGTCTCCTCGCCCTGGACGGACCGCCACAGCGATGCGGCGGCGGTGTCCTCCGAGGTTCCGTTCCAACCTAGACCCTGCCCGCAGACGTGAGGTCATCGGCACGAGGGACTACGCCGGGGGCTCCGGCCTGCGGCGGCCCGCCCGGATCTGCAGGTGACCGCCACGGGCGGACGTCGCGACCACGTCCGTGCAGTCGCGCTCCAGGGCGTGCCAGGGGTGGGCGTGGACGTCCGAGCCGCCGAGCCGGCACGAGAGCCGTGCCAGGGGCCTCAGGACCGAGAAGGCGCCCGTGGGCTCCTGCAGGTCCACGACGGCCAGCGAGGCCGCCGGCGCGCACAGCGCCAGCATCCGCTGCCACGCGCCCTCCCAGTCCGGCATCAGGGACAGCGCGTAGGTGGCCAGCGCGGCGTCCGAGCGCTCCCGGCCACCGGCGGAGGCGATCCGGGCTCCGATCCCCTCCGCGGACAGGGTGGTGGCATCGGCCTCGAGCAGGATCACGTTGCGCCATCCCCGGCGGCGGACCCGGCGCCGGGCCCGGTCGAGCATCCGCGGACTCCGGTCGATGCCGACGATCCTCCCGGTGCTCCCCACGACCTCCTGCAGGAGGGCGAAGTTCAGTCCCGTGCCGCACCCGACGTCGAGCACCTGGTCCCCCGGCCGCGGCGCCAGGGCCGCGGCGCCGGCCCTCCGGCCCGCGCGGTACACCGGGTGCTCGGCGGACAGGAGGTCGTAGAACGGGGCGAACGCGGCGTACTCGTCCGGCATGCCCGCTCCTCCCGCCGACGGTCCCCGGCACCCGCCGAGAACCTGCTGTGTCCGTGGGCACAGCATAGGGTGGGCCGACAGCGTCCGTGCCGGGACCGGCACCGCGGCACCCACGACGACGAGGAGTTCCCATGGCGTTCGACGACGGCGTGCTCGACCTGCTGGTGATCGGAGGTGGCACGGCCGGCATCGTCGGCGCCAGGACCGTCGCCCGGCTGGGGGCCCGGACCGTGCTGGTGGAACGTTCCCGGACCGGCGGGGACTGCCTGTGGACCGGGTGCGTGCCCTCCAAGACGATCCTCTCGGTGGCGAGGGCCTCGGCGGTGGAGAGGGAGCTGACCGGCAGCGGCACCGACTTCTCCGCCGTCCGGGCCCGGATCGCGGCCACCATCGCCGCCATCCAGCCCGACGACTCAGCCGAGTCCCTGCGGGACGCGGGGGTCACCGTGCTGTCCGGCACGGCGAGGTTCACGGCACCGGGCGAGGCCGAGGTCGACGGGCGGAGGGGGCGGTTCCGCCAGACGCTGATCGCCACGGGCAGCGCGCCGACGGTGCCGGGGATCCCGGGCCTGGACGACGCCCGGACGGTGACCTCCGAGACCGTCTGGGACCTCGAGGAGCTGCCCCGCCGGCTGGTGGTCGTCGGCGGGGGCCCGATCGGGTGCGAGCTGGGCCAGGCCTTCGCGCGGCTCGGTGCGCAGGTGGTCCTCGTGGCGCGCTCCGGGATCCTGCCCAAGGAGGACCGGGACGCCGCCGCCCTGGTGCACGAGAGCCTGGTGTCCGACGGCGTGCGGGTCGTCGAGAACGCCGGAGCCGACCGGGTCGACGCCCACGAGGACGGCAGCAGCACCGTGCACACCTCCGACGGGCAGGCGTTCGCCGCCGACGTCGTGCTCGTGGCCGCCGGGCGGACCGCCCGCACGGAGGGCCTGGGACTGGACGCCGTCGGGGTGCGCACCGACGACTCCGGCCACGTCGTGGTGGACGCGAGGATGCGCACCTCGCGGCCCACGGTCTGGGCGGCCGGGGACGTCACCCCGTACCCCGAGTTCACCCATCTCGCCGGGGTGCACGGCAGCACCGCGGCCTCGAACGCGGTCCTGGGGCTGCGGCGCTCCGTGAGCGGCACGGTCCCGCGGGTCACCTACACCTCCCCCGAGCTCGCCGCCGTCGGGGTGACCGAGGCCTCCGGGAAGGGGCGCACGACGTCCACGATCCGCCACGGGGACACCGACCGGGCCGTGACCGAGCAGCACCCGGGCGGGATGACCCGCATCGTGGTCGACCGGCGGGGCCGGATCCTGGGCGGGACGGTCGTGGGCCCCCGGGCCGGGGAGTCGCTGGCCGAGCTCACCCTGGCCGTCGAGCAGCGCCTGAGCACGCGGGACCTGGCCGGGGTCACCCACCCCTATCCCACCTACAACGACGCCCTGTGGAACGCGGCCATCGCCCACGCCGGATCCGCGTTGGACTCCCCGGTGGCCGGCGCGGCCGTGCAGGCCCTGCTGCGGCTGAACCGGTGGCGCGTTCGGCGCAGCACCCGGTAGCCGGGCACGGGCGGCCGGTGGCTGCGGATCGGGAGGGGCCGATGCGCCGGCGCGGCCGGACGTCACGCACCGGTGCCGCCTCCGCGCCGCCGGGTCCGCACGGCGACGACGGCGCCGGCCAGCGTCAGCACGCCCAGCACGCCGACCGCCACCAGCGCGGGCCACTCGAGCTCGAGGCCGTACGCGCCCAGGGCCACGAAGCTCAGCGCCCCCGGGACGATGCCCAGCATGGTGCCGAAGAAGTACGGCCACCAGCCCACGGAGGTGAGGCCCGCGGAGTAGTTGATGGCCGTGAAGGGCAGCACCGGCACGAGCCGCACCCCGACGACGGCCACGAAGCCCCGCCGGCGCAGCACCTCGTCGACCCTCCCGACGCGCGTACCCGTGAACTTTTCGACGGCCTCCCGGCCCAGCGCGCGGCCGAGCCAGAAGGCCGCCGTGGCCCCGAGCATCGCCGCGGCGTACACGACCAGCAGACCCCCCGAGAACCCGAACAGGACACCGGCCGAGATGGACAGCACGCTCTTGGGGACGGGGGCCAGCGTGAGCGCCGCGTAGCCCACGACGAAGGCGGCGACTCCCCACCAGCCGAGATCGTCAAGCATCGCCCGCAGCTCGACCACGGTGGGGAGCGGCAGCACGTACGCCACCACGGACGCGAGGGCGAGAAACAGCAGCAGCAGGAGCAGTCGCCCGAGCGGGCCGGGACGGGCGCGCCGGGCCCCTGCGTCCTGTGCCTGCATCATCGCCGCCTCGGTCGGTCCGGAGCGCCCGTGCGGGAGCCGTCTGCAGGTCGAGGATACGGGAGACCCGTCCGCCCGAGCTCTCGGAGAAAGTCCATGACGCTCCCGTCCTCGGGCCGTGCTCCCCGGCGTTCCGCCCGTGGTGCGAGCCGGCGCTCGCGGCCATGCTGTTCCACAGCTCGTGGCGGCCCCGGCGACCGCACCGGGCCGGAGTGCACCGGGGACCGAGCGGTCGGGCGGGCCGACCGGTGGAGCGCGGCGAGCTGGGCGCGCCGCGGTGCTGGCGGCGCGAGGGCAGCGGCTGGTGGCGGACGCGCTTCGGCGTCGTCGAGCCCGTCCCCGGCGAGAGCCGGTGCAGCACGTGCCCTACGACGGGGCCGAGGCCTAGGCCCCGTGGGCCGGACGCCGTCTGCCCGCCGAAACCGCGTGGGAGAAGGCCGCCCGGGGGACCCCGCCACCGGACGGTCCCGGCGCTACCCGTGGGGGAACGAGGAGCCCGCCGACCACCGCTGCCCGACCATCTCGAGCGCGGCCCCCGGCCCAGGACGTGCGCGCGGGGCGGTGCGCCGGCGAAGATCCTGCGGCCGAGACGGTGCCACGACGCCCTGCGCAACGTACTCGGGCGTCCGCGTCATGCCGACCCGGTACAAGACGGCGTCGTTGCCGACCGGCTCACCCCCAGGCCATGGTGAAGGCCCGCGCCAGCGGGTGGCGCAGCGGGGTGCGCAGCGCGCCCCGGACGGCGATGCCGCGAGCGCGCCCCGCCACGACCGACACCGGCCGGCCCATGGCCATGTTCAGCTCCGCCACGCGGGCGGCCCGGCGCGCGGAGCGCAGGCGGGCGCGCTGGAAGTCCTGGAACGAGGGGATCGCCGGCAACGGGCACCCGGGGTCGTCGGCCACCAGGTCCTCCAGCAGGGGGGCCAGGGCCAGGGCGTCGAGCCATCCCAGGGTGATCCCCTGACCCCCGATGGGGCTGAACTCGTGGGCGGCGTCGCCGATCAGCACCTGGCGGCCGGTGACCAGGCGCCGCGCCAGCTGCCGGCGCACCGTGAAGGCGCTGGTCATGGTGTGGGAGCCGGGATCGAGCACTTCCCCGGTCCGCTCGCCGACGATCGAGGCGAGGTCCTCCGCGCGGGAGGCGGCCGGGACGGAGCCGGTGTGGGCGACCCAGCGGCGCATCCTGCCCGGCAGCGGGAACGACTCGACCACCCCGCCGGGTTCGAGGTAGATCGCCGCGGTGCTCCCGTCCCCGGTGGTGTCGGCGAAGTCGCCCATCAGGAACGTGTCCGGATACGGCTTCAGGTCGGTGCCGATGCCCGACCGGGCACGGACCACGCTGCGCGCACCGTCGGCGGCCACCAGCACCCGTCCCCGCCAGACAGCACGCTCCGCCGGGCCGGGAGTGGCGTCCGGGGCGGGCGAGCGTGCGGCGACGACGTCGACCCTCCCGCCGGTGTCCTGGACGTCGTGCACGTCCCAGCCTCGCCGCAGGGCGCCGGGGGCGAGTTCCTCCAGCCTGCGCACCAGCACCGCCTCGGTGCGGTGCTGCGGCAGGGACAGGACGAAGGGGAAGTCCGGCCGGACCCTGTCGAAGGCGAGCTCACCCAGGTGGCGACCGCGGCTGCGGCCCACGCCCCGCTCGACCGGGACCCCCTGCGCCAGGATCTCCTCGTCGAGTCCCAGCCGTTGCAGTGCGACCAGCCCCGGCGGGTGCAGGCCGATGGCCCGCGAGTGGGCGCTGGATCCGGTGCGCCGCTCGAGCACGACCACGTCCACGCCCTGCTGCGCCAGCAGCGTTCCCAGGAACAGGCCGACCGGGCCGCCTCCGACGACGACCACGTCGCACTCCCGCCCGGGCGCCCCGCTGGGCACCGCTCTCATTCCGCGCCCGCGCGGCCCGGCTCGTGGATCAGGAGCAGACGCCAGGGCCGGCGCCGTTCGACCCGCCACCCGGACGGGACGGCCGCCGCGAGCTCCTCGGCCGTGTAGCTGCGGCGGATGGACGTCAGCCCGTCCTCGCGGATGAAGGAGCCGCGGAAGAACGGCCAGGTGCCGACGGCGAAGAAGGAGTACGCCCACCGGCTGCGCGCGATGTCGCTGTGCACGACCCGGTGCCGAGCCAGACGCTCCGAGTCGGCCAGCAGCGCCTGGCGCCCGGCGTCGTCGAGGTGGTGGAGCAGGTGGTTGGAGATCACCACGTCGAAGGTCCGGCCCTCGGCGACCAGGTCGTGGCTGAACGCACGGCGGAAGGTGATCCCCTCCACGCGGGGCTGGGCGGTGGCCCAGCCGTGTGCCCGAGGGTCGGGATCGACCGCGGTGATCTGCACCCGGTACCCGTCGCGGCCCGCCCACCGGGCCAGGGCCCGGGGGAGGTCCCCGCCCCCGGAGCCGATGTCGAGCACGGTGGTGACCCGGTCCCGGCGCAGGACGGGCCGGAGGTGCCGGCGGTAGGTGGGACGCCATCCCGCCACCACCGCGTTCACGGTCCGGAAGTGCGCGTAGGTGCGCTCCAGCGCCGTGAGGTCGCAGTGGGGTGCGTCCATCCGCTCGACGGCGTCCCGGTCCTGCCGGGTCAGGTCGGGAAGGATCACCGTCCCGCCCGGGACCCGGTGTCCAGCGCCTCCGGCACGTCTCCCACGGCGGCCCGGTCCCCCACGGCGGGAACCAGGGCGCCGGTGGCGCCGAGCTTGGTCATCAGCGCGGACTCGACCGTCAGCCCCGGGCCGAAGGCCATCCCGCAGATCCTCTCCCCGGACGCGGCGGAGGGCCCGTCGAGGATGTGCTTGAGCACGAACAGCACGGTGGCGCTGCTCATGTTCCCGTAGTCGCGCAACGTCTCCCGCGAGGGGACCAGCTGCTCCGGGCGCAGCGCCAGCTTGCCCTCCACCTTGTCGAGGATGCTGCGGCCGCCCGGATGGATGGCCCAGTGCTCGATCTCGGAGTACGGCCGGGCCAGGAGGCCCGGGTCGTGGGCCAGCAGGGGGGCCAGGGCCTCCACGATGTGGCCGTCGATGATGTGCGGCACGTAGGCGCCCAGGACCATCTCGAACCCGTTGTCCCCGATGTTCCAGGCCATCGCCTCCTCCCCGGTCGGGGTGAGGACCGTCTCGAAGTGGTCCAGCTGCAGGACGGCTCGCGTCGAGTCGAGCTCGCGGCCCGTGACGACGGCCGCGGCGGCGCCGTCGCCGAACAGGGAGGAGGCGACGATGGTGTCCGGGTCGTCGGAGGTGCGCACGTGCAGGGTGCACAGTTCGGCGCACACCACCAGGACGGTGGCCTCCGGGGTGGCCTCGCAGATCGACTTGGCCTGGCGCAGGGCCGGGAAGGCGGCGTAGCAGCCCATGAAGCCCAGATGGTAGCGCTGCACCGCTGGGTCCAGGCCGAGGCCGCGGACGACGTGGTAGTCCGGCCCCGGGGCGTAGAACCCGGTGCAGGAGACGGTGATGACGTGGGTGATGTCCGCGGCCTCGACGCCCTCGCACGCGGCCAGCGCACGGGCCGCGGCCCGGACGAAGAGACCGGTGGCCTCCTGGGCGTAGACCCCGTTGCGGATGCCCGTGGAGGGGTTCAGGATCCGCAGCGTCCTCGCGTCGAAGAAGACCGGTTCACCGGCGGGCTCGGCGCGGCCCCACTCCCCCAGCACCGTGTGGCGGCGGTCGATCCCGGAGGCGTTGAACGCCGCGGGGACCAGTCGTGTGCCGAGACGGCCCAGGCCCGGCTGGGCGGCGAAGACGTCGCGCACGTCGTCCTGGGCGAGCGCGACACCGGGCAGCGCGACTTCCAGGGACCTCAGGGCGACCGTCATGCTTCATTGTCACGACATGCATCGCCGGGGCACAACCCGGATCACCTGACGGTTCCCCGGCAATGTCTCCGGGCCGGCCGCCCGCCGGTGCGCCCAGGGCGATGCTCAGCGAACCGCCCGGACCGGTCGGTCGGCCTCGTCCTCGGTGCTGAAGCAGTGCACGGACGCGTCGGCAGCTCGACGGCACGCCACCACGCCAGGCGGCGGCGGACCGCGGACGCCCCCCGGGCTACCGGATCTCCTCCAGCACGCTGGTGCCGGTCCCGGGCCGGGACTCCCAGGCCCACGACTCGTGGAGACGGACGCGGCCGTCGGCCAGCACCTCGATCTCCGAGGTGCACCGCCCGCCGGCGGTGTCGCCGGTCACGCCGAGGTGGGAGTAGCGGAAGTCCAGGGTGCCACCGGTCCGCGTCCCGACGAGGAAGCCCTTGCGGACCGCTCCGCCGCCGTAGTCCGCCCAGACGGTCCCGCCCTCCTGGTGATAGGTGAAGACCGTGCCGGAGCCGACCTCCCCACCGGCCGAGTTGGTGACTCCGGCGAACCGGCGTCCGTCGATCCGTACGGTCCTCGAGGTCTGCGTGGCGTCGTCGTCCATGGGTCCATGATGCCGGAGGCCCCGGCGCCTCCCCGACCCGGCGGGTGTGCCGCCGGGATCCGGTGGTCGGGCGCTGCTGTGCCGGGGCGGCGGGTCGGCCGCTGCCGGGCGCCGTCGGTGTCGGGCTGGTCACGACGGCACCGGACGACTCTCACGTCACGGTAGGTTGAAGGGATGGCTTTTCACCACGAGGCAGGTTCCGCGTCCCCGGCGACGGAGGACGTCGGCGCGAACGTCGTGCGCGAGGCGTCCCGGCGACGCACCTTCGCCGTCATCTCGCACCCGGATGCGGGCAAGTCGACGCTGACGGAGGCCCTGGCCCTGCACGCGCAGGTCATCGAGGAGGCCGGGGCGACCCACGGCAAGTCCAACCGCCGTTCCACGGTCTCGGACTGGATGCAGATGGAGCAGGAACGGGGCATCTCGATCAGCTCGGCCGCCCTGCAGTTCACCTACCGGGACACCGTGTTCAACCTTCTCGACACCCCCGGCCACGCCGACTTCTCCGAGGACACCTACCGGGTGCTGGCCGCCGTCGACTGCGCCGTGATGCTCGTCGACGCCGCCAAGGGCCTGGAGACCCAGACGCTGAAGCTCTTCGACGTGTGCCGACGGCGGGGCCTGCCGGTGATCACCGTGATCAACAAGTGGGACCGCCCGGGCAAGGACGCCCTGGAGCTCATCGACGAGGTCCAGCAGCGCACCGGCCGGGTGCCGGTGCCCCTCAACTGGCCGGTGGGCCTGTCCGGGGACTTCCGGGGCACCCTGGACCCCCGCACCCGCACCTACACCCGCTACCGGCGGGTGTCGGCCGGGGCCGCCGTGGCCGAGGCCGACGTCCTCGCCCCCGGGGAGGCCGCCGCGCTCGAGGGCGAGGCGTGGACGGAGGCGCTCGAGACGGCCGAACTGGTGGCCGAGGGCAACGGGGAGTTCGACGCCGAGGCGTTCCTGGCCGCGCAGGCCACGCCGGTGCTGTTCGCCGCCGCGGCCCTGAACTTCGGGGTGGCCACCCTGCTCGACGTCCTGGTCGACCTCGCACCCCCGGCCGGCGCGCGTCTCGACGCGGACGGGGCCCCGCGCCCGGTGGGCGCGCCGTTCTCCGGGTTCGTGTTCAAGCTGCAGGCCGGGATGGACCGGGCCCACCGCGACCACGTGGCCTTCCTGCGGGTCTGCTCCGGGGTGTTCCACCGCGGCATGGTGCTGACCCACGCGGCCACCGGGAAGCCCTTCGCCACCAAGTACGCCCACCACGTCTTCGGCCGGGACCGCGAGACCGTCGAGACCGCTTTCCCCGGGGACGTGGTGGGGCTGGTCAACGCCTCCGCGCTGCGGGCCGGCGACAGCGTCTACGTGGGCGGACCGGTGGTCTTCCCGCCCATCCCGCACTTCTCCCCCGAGCACTTCCAGGTGGCCCGGGCGGTGGACGCCGGACGCGCCAAGCAGTTCCGCCGCGGGATCGTCCAGCTCGAGCACGAAGGCGTGATCCAGGTGCTGCGCTCGGAGACCCGCGGGGACCAGGCCCCGGTGCTGGCGGCCGTGGGCCCGATGCAGTTCGAGGTCGTCGCCGACCGGATGGCCCGGGAGTTCGGCGCGCAGGTGCGCCTCGAGCCGCTGCCCTACACCCTGGCCCGCCGGGTGCTCGCCCCGGACCCCGAGGTCCTCAACCGCATCCCCGGCACCGAGGTGCTCCGGCGGGCCGGCGGTGAGCCGATCGCCGTGTTCACCGACAAGTGGAAGCTCGGCCGGGTGGCCACCCACGCCCCCGAGGTCACGCTGGAACCGATCGGCGGAACCCTCGACTGAGCGCCCCACCCGGACCACCGCCGTCGGAAGGAGCCGAGGAACCGGTCCCCCCGGTGCAGGCCGTCGGAGAACGTCGTCCGCCGCCGGTCGCCCCGGGTGGTGCGCCGAGCGGTTCTCCCGGGCCCGGCGCACGGCGTAGCAGCTCCGCTCTCGTGTGAGGCATCTCCCGAGTCGGCATCAGAACTCTACAGTCACGTTAGGGTAGAGTTGGAGATGGGCCGCAGCGACCGATTCCCGCAGGAATCCGGTCCCGGTCCCGACCGGCGCAGTACAGCGCCCCCTCCGTTCCGACACAGACCTCACCGAGGGCGCCCACGCGCCCGGAACCGCAGCATGGGAGACCCTTCATGGCCAGCACCGGCACCGAGAGAGAACCGAGGACCAGCTCCCTGCCCGTCATGTCCCAGGCCGAGCAGGACCAGATGTCCCCCGGTCACGTCGAGCTGTCCCCGGAGCAGCGCCAGGCCGTGCTGGGCACCCTGAGGTCACCGCGCCGGCTCAAGACCGAGGTGCTGGCCGGGCTGGTCGTGGCCCTGGCGCTGATCCCCGAGGCGATCGCCTTCTCCCTGATCGCCGGGGTGGACCCGCAGGTGGGGCTGTTCGCCGCCTCGATCATGGCCGTGACCATCTCCTTCCTGGGCGGGCGCCCGGCGATGATCTCCGGGGCCACCGCGGCCACCGCCTTGATCATCGCCCCGCTGGTGGCCTCCCACGGCATCGACTACTTCATCGCCGCCGTGATCCTGGCCGGGGTGTTCCAGGTGATCCTGGGTCTGATCTGGGCGGCCCGGCTGATGCGCTTCATTCCGCGGTCTGTGATGGTGGGCTTCGTCAACGCCCTGGCCGTCCTGATCTTCACCTCCCAGATCCCCGAACTCATCGGGGTACCGTGGCTGGTGCACCCGCTCACCGCCCTGGGGCTGGTGATCATCTTCCTGCTGCCGCGGGTCACCCAGGCGGTCCCGCCCCCGCTGATGGCCATCGTCGTGGTCACCCTCATCGCGGTCCTCGCCGCCCTGGTGGTGCCCACGGTCGGGGACAAGGGCGAGCTGCCCGATGCGCTGCCCACCCTGTTGGTCCCGGACGTGCCGCTGAGCCTGGAGACCTTCCGGATCCTGGCCCCCTACGCCTTCACCATGGCGATCGTGGGACTGCTGGAGTCGCTGATGACGGCCGAGCTCGTCGACGACGTCACCGACATCCGCTCGAACAAGACCCGCGAGTCCTGGGGCCAGGGCGGGGCGAACATCATCACCGGCTTCTTCGGCGGCATGGGCGGCTACGCGATGATCGGCCAGACCATGATCAACGTCAAGGCCTCCGGGGCCCGCACCCGGATCTCCACCTTCTGCGCCGGGGTGCTGGTGCTTGTTCTCGCCGTGGCCCTGGACCCGGTCGTCGCCCTGATCCCGATGGCCGCGCTGGTGGCCGTGATGATCTTCGTCGCCTGGGCCACCTTCGACTGGCACTCGATGCGCCCCACCACCCTGGCGAGGATGCCGCGGTCGGAGACCATGGTCATGCTCTCCACCGTGGTGGTCACCGTGTGGACCCACAACCTGGCCATCGGGGTGATCGTCGGGGTGCTGGTGGCGATGATCGCCTTCGCCCGCCGGGTCGCGCACATGGTCTCCGTGGAGCGCACCCTCGAGGAGCACTTCGGCGAGCAGATCGCCAAGTACACCATCAGCGGGGAGCTGTTCTTCGCCTCCTCCAACGACCTCTACACGATGTTCGACTACGCCGGGGACCCCCAGCACGTGGTCATCGACCTCTCCGACTCCCACCTGTGGGACGCCTCCACCGCCGCGGCCCTGGACTCGGTCACCGACAAGTACGCCCACTACGGCAAGGACGTGGAGATCGTCGGGCTCAACCAGGCCAGCCGCCGGATGCGGGTGCGCCTGGGCGGAATGCTCAACAACGGCGGGCACTAGGGCACCACGGAACCGGCACCGGACCCTTCCTGAGGGCCCGGCACCGGTTCCGCCCCCTCTCCATCCGCACCGACCCGGACAGGCGTTCGATCCCCATGACGTTTCCGACCGCGATCAGCACCACGTCCCCCGCCCCCACCACCTCATCCCCTGCCCCGACCACCCTGGCCCCACGGGTCGTCCACCGCCCCGACCTGCAGGGCCTGCGCGGGGTGGCGGTGCTGCTGGTGGTGGCCTTCCACGTATGGACGGAGAAGGTCTCCGGCGGGGTGGACGTCTTCTTCGTCCTCTCCGCGTACCTGCTCACCGGCTCCTTCCTCCGCCGGATCGAGACCGGGCGTGCCCTGGCGGTGCCGGCCTACTGGGCGCGGACCTTCGCCCGGCTCATCGGACCGGTGGCAGTCATGCTGCTGGCCTTCCTGGGCGCGATGCTGGCGTTCTTCCCGCCCAGCCGGTGGAACGAACTGCTCACCCAGGCCTGGGGCTCGCTGTTCTACATGGTCAACTGGGTGCTGGCCGGACAGGCCGTGGACTACTACGCCGGCAACTCCGCGGCCACCACTCCGCTGCAGCACATGTGGTCCCTGTCGGTGCAGGGCCAGGTCTTCCTGATCTGGCCGCTGCTGCTGGCCGTCACCGCCGCCGCAGCCCGGCGGAGCGGCCTGCGCTTCCGCCCGGTGGCCTGGGGCGTGTTCGGGGCCGTGTTCGCCGGCTCCCTGGCCTGGTCGGTGCTCGCACGGCCGGCACACCGGAGGCTGCCTACTTCAGCACCTTCGCCCGGCTGCGGGAGTTCGCCCTGGGCTCGATGGCCGCCCTGGTGCTCACCACCACCGGCGCCCCCAGGGCGCTTCCCCGGCACCGGGGAGCCCTGGCACAGGTGACCGGGGTGGCGCTTGGCTGGGTGGGACTGGCCGCGATCCTCACCACCCCCTTCCTCACCTACCCCGAGACCCGTTTTCCCGGCACCGTGGCCCTGGCCCCCACCGCTGGGGCCGCGGCGATCTTGCTCGGCGGCGCACTGGCCCCCGATGCCCGAGCCGGCGCCACCCGGCTCCTGGCAGCCCGCCCGCTGCAGTGGTTCGGCGACCGCGCCTACGGCATCTACCTGTGGCACTGGCCGCTGCTGATCACCTATCTGCTGCTTTCTACCCGCGACACCGTGCCCGTACCGGTCGGACTCGGGATCCTGGTCGCCTCGGTGGCTTTGACCCGGGTCACCGCGCTGCTGCTGGCCGGCTGGCGGGCCCTGCCCGGGGTTCGCGCCGACAGCGGGGTGCGCCTGATCGCCACCGACCTGCTGGTCGCGGTCCCGTTGACCGGGGCGCACCAGTACACGTTGCTGCGCGATCCCGCCGCCGGGGTGGAACGCACCCCGCAGAACTACCCCGGGGCCGCGGTGCTGCGCGGGGAGGTGACCGAGGTCCCGGACGTGCCGATCATCCCCACCGACGCCGACCGCGAGCACGAGTGGGGCGACACCGGCGCACCCTGCTCCCCCGGAGACACCCCCGGGCAGCTCGACGGGCGCGGTGACTGCTGGGTCATCGAACCCGAGGACGGCACCGCACCCGAGCGCACCGTGGTGGTGATCGGGGACTCCCACGCCCAGCAGCTGCGCACCCCCGTCCACCGCACCGCCGACGCCCAGGGCTGGAAGGTCATCTCCTATCTGCGCATGGCCTGCCGCTACACCGCCGAGTCGGAGCACCCCGACGAGCAGTGCAACGAGTTCAACGCCGCCGCACGGGACGCGGCCCTGGCGGCCGACCCGGACGCGATCCTCACCATCGGCACCCTGTCCCTGGCCGAGGCCCCGCACGAGGAACTCGTCGAGGGCTACGAAGCCGGCGTCCGCCCCTTCCTCGATGCCGACATCCCCGTCGTGGCCTTCCGCGACAACCCCCGCTTCGACCACGACATGTTCGAGTGCGTGGAGACCTACGGACCCCACCACGACCGCTGCAACCCGCCACGGGCGGAGTCGCTGCTGCCGGTCAACCCGCTCGAGGAGGTGGCGGCCCGCCACGAGGACCTGCACAGCATCGACCTCACCGACCGGCTGTGCACCGAGACCACCTCCCCGGGGTGGTCGGCAACATCATGGTCTACCGCGACCTCGACCACGTCACCTCGACCTACGGCGAGACCCTGGCCCCGGACGTGGAGGCCCGTCTGGTGCGGGCCCTCGGCTGGGACGGGTGACGGAGCCTGCCGTGACGTGGACGCGCACCGGGTGCCGACGACGACGGCGCCCGGAGCGCCCACTCCTGCGGCGCCGGCGGAGGCCGCAGCGGGCGGAGACCATGCCCGTCACGGCGGCACGGGGTCTTCGGCCAGTGTTCACCCAGCGTTCGTTCCGGAGGCGCCCGGGGGTCCTAGTGTTCGGTGGAACCGCTGGTCACGGCGAGGGGACCGCGCCGTCGTGGACGCCGTGGAGCGCTCTTCCCGGCAGCAGCGGGACCACATGCGGACTCGACACGGATGCCACGCGGGGTGCATCCCGTCAGGAGGGGTGATGAGGGATCCGATTGAGCAGCCCGAGGACCTGGACACGCGGGTGCTGCAGCGCACCGTGGCGCACCTGGCCGACCGGTACGCGGGGATCTTCCCCCCGGAGCTGGTCGAGCGGGTCGTCTTCGAGTCCTACGCGACCCTGGCCCGCACCGCGAAGGTGCGCACCTACCTCGCCCCGGTAGCCGGGCACTTCGCCGCCGACCGGCTGGCCGCCCTGGCCCATGCCAAGGACCGGGACGCCTCCGGGATCCCGCAGGTGCTGTTCGTCGGCCGGCACGACACCGGGCTGGCCCAGATCGCCGCGGCCCTGCTCGCCCACCACGCCACCGGCACCGCCGTGGTGCGCTCGGCCGGCATCCTGCCCGGGCCCGCGGTGGACGCCGTGGTCCTGGAGGCGCTGGCCGCCCGCGGGGTGGAGGTGGGGCAGGTGTATCCGAAGCCGCTCACCGACGACGTGGTCCGCGCCGCCGACTGGGTAGTCACCTTCGGGCCCCGGGACGCCGTGGCGGTCTACGAGCACACCGTCCACCAGCACTGGGACGTGGCGGACCTGCAGGACGCGGCCCCGGAGCGGGTCCGGGCCGTCGTCGACGACCTCGACCACCGGGTCCGGGCCCTGTGTGCGGACCTGCGGGCCTGAGCCGGCCGCCGGCAGTCCTGCGTGGGCCGCTCCGAGCGATGTTCACCGTCCGGCCACCGGCAGTCCTGCGTGGGCCGCTCCGAGCGATGTTCACCGTCCGGCCACCGGACTGACCTACACTGCGCGGCAGGAGGCCCAGCAGACGAGGGAGCGGTCGATGCCTGACGGAAGACGACAGTGGATGCCCGCCGAGCAGTGGGCGGTGCGGGAGAACCTGCGGGAGTTCATCGACCACCTCACCGAGATGGGCTACACCGTCCCGCACGGGCACGAGGAGGACCCCCATCTCATCGATCCGGGCGGGTCCGCGGTGGAGACCTGGCAGGAGGACTACCCCTACGACGAGCTGATGTCCCGGGAGGAGTACGAGCTGGAGAAGTACCAGCTGCAGATCGAGCTGCTGAAGTTCCAGTACTGGGGCCAGGACCACGACCTCAAGCACGTGGTGGTCTTCGAGGGCCGGGACGCGGCGGGCAAGGGCGGGACGATCAAGCGCTTCACCGAGTACCTGAATCCGCGGGCCGCCCGGGTCGTGGCGCTGGGTAGACCCTCCGACCGGGAGGCCGGGCAGTGGTACTTCCAGCGCTACATCGGCCACCTGCCCACCGCCGGGGAGATCGTGCTCTTCGACCGCTCCTGGTACAACCGGGCGGTCGTCGAGCCCGTGATGGGTTTCTGCACGCCGCAGGAGTACGCCACGTTCATGGCGCAGACCCCGGTGTTCGAGAAGATGCTGGTGGAGTCGGGGATCCACCTGACCAAGTTCTGGTTCTCCGTCACCCAGCACGAGCAGCGCACCCGCTTCGCGATCCGCCAGATCGACCCGGTGCGCCGCTGGAAGCTCTCCCCGATGGACCTCGCCTCCCTGGACCGGTGGGAGGACTACACCGAGGCCAAGGAGGAGATGTTCCTGCGCACCGACACCGACCACGCCCCGTGGATCACCGTGCGCTCCAACGACAAAAAGCGCGCCCGGCTCAACGCCATGCGCTTCTTCCTGGACCAGTTCGACTACGAGGACAAGGACCCCGCGGTGGTGCATCCCCCCGACCCCTCGATCGTGGCCCGCGGCCGCGACGCCGTCGGCGACTGAGTCCGGGGCCCTCCCGATCGTGCTGGTGCCCTCGGGGAGGCCGGACCCTGCCATCAGGCATTGACAGGAGCACCGGTGTCACCACATGTTGACAGCCAGGGGGTTCCGACGATGGGTGAAATCACGACGGCCGAGGACGCGCAGGTGCCCCGGGGCCGTCTGCGGGACCTGACGGGCTACCTCGCGGAGCACCGTGGCGTGCTGGGCGTGGTGCTCGTCCTGTCCGTGCTGGGAGCCGGGCTGAGCCTGGCGCAGCCGGTGACCGTCCACCGGATCATCGACTCCATCGGCACCGGCCGGCCGGTGGCGCCGCTGGTGACCGTGCTGGTGCTGCTGGTGCTCGGTGCCGGCCTGGTGGGCGCGGTGCAGCAGTATCTGCTCGAACGCACGGCCGAGGGCGTGGTGCTCTCGGCCCGCCGGCGGCTGGTGGACCACCTGCTGCGCCTGACCGTGCGCGAGCACGACATCCGCCGGACCGGGGACCTGGTCTCCCGGGTCGGCGCAGACACCACCATGGTCCGGGCCGCGCTGACCGGTGGGCTCGTGGACGCCCTGGGCGGGTCGCTGGTCTTTGCCGGCGCGGTGGTCGGCATGGCGCTGCTGGACGCGCTCCTGCTCGGCATCACGCTCGGCGTCGTCGTCGTGGCCGTGCTGGCCGTGGTGGTCGCCTCGGCACGGATCCAGTCCCTCACCCGGTCGGCCCAGGACGCCGTGGGCCGGCTCGCCGCCGGCGTCGAACGCGCCGTCTCGGCGGTGCGCACCATCCGCGCCAGCGGGGCCACCGACCGGGAGGTGGCCCGGCTGGAGGCCGAGGCGTCGTCGGCCTACGACTTCGGGGTCCGGGTCGCCGGTGTCGGCGCGGTGCTCTGGCCGATCAGCGGGCTCGCCGTCCAGGGGTCCTTCCTCGCCGTCCTCGGCGTGGGTGGCTACCGTGTGGCATCCGGTGTCCTGGCGGTCGCCGACCTGGTGACCTTCATCCTCTTCCTGTTCATGATGGTCATGCCCCTGGGCCAGTTCTTCTCCGCCATCACGACCGTGCGCACCGCCCTGGGTGCCCTGGGCCGCATCCAGGAGATCCTGGAGCTTCCCCGCGAGGACACGGACGACGAGGTCTCCGACCGGGCGGACGCCACACCGCGGACCGGGACCGTCACGCGCGGAGCAGAGGTCGGGGAACGTCCCGGCGAGCTGACCTTCGACGAGGTCGCCTTCTCGTACCGGCCGGGCCGCCCCGTGCTGGACCACGTCAGCTTCACGGTCCCGGCCGGGTCGACCACCGCGATCGTCGGACCGTCGGGGGCCGGGAAGTCCACCCTGCTCGCCCTGGTCGAGCGCTTCTACGACCCCGAGCACGGATCGATCCGGCTCGACGGCACCGACGTGCGCGCCCTGTCCCGCACCGGCCTGCGGGCCCGGATCGGCTTCGTCGAGCAGAACGCCCCCGTGCTCGCCGGAACCATCCGGGAGAACCTCCTGCTCGCCGCGCCCGAGGCCGACGAGGACTCGTGCCGGACGGTGCTGGACGCCGTCAACCTGCTGGAGCGCCTGCAGGAGCACCCCGACGGGCTGGACGCCGCCGTCGGGGACGACGGCGCAGGTCTCTCGGGCGGCGAGCGCCAGCGCCTGGCCATCGCCCGCGCCCTGCTCGCGGACACCCCCCTGCTGCTGCTCGACGAGCCCACCGCCAGCCTGGACTCCCGCAACGAGCAGGCCCTCCACGCCGCCATCCGCTCCGCGGCGGCCGGGCGCACGGTCCTCATCGTGGCCCATCGCCTGTCCACCGTCGCCGGGGCCGACCAGATCGTCGTGCTCGACCACGGCCGCCTGACCGCCGCAGGCACCCACGACGAGCTCCTGCGCAGCTCGGCTCTCTACCGCGAGCTGGCCCGCCACCAGCTCCTCGTCCGGCCGGCGGAGGTCGCCCCGCCCGGCCTCAAGCGGGAGGACGGGGAGATCGTTGCTTTCCCCGATCAGCGTCACTAGGCTGTGGTGGTAGTCACAGAACTGCAGCCGTCGAGGTGCGTCGGGAGAGTCCCGTCAGCCAGACCGATCGGGCGCCGTAGGAGCAATTCCTCCCCGGGAAACTCTCAGGCCCATGTACCGTCGCACCGAGGCACATCTGGAAAGTAGCGCGGTGTCTTCTGCGCTCGCCGAAGGAGCAAGCCCCACCCCGTCCGGGTGCGGCGGAAACTCTCAGGTCGTGCAACAGATCGGGGAGGAACCCACAGACCGCGCGGGTGGACCGCGCAGAACCTGGAGTTCCTCGATGACGACCGTCCCGGCTCGCCCGGCCACTGCGGCGCCACTCGGTGAGCACACCGGCCTGCACGACGCGCACGCCGCCCCGGGGGCCCCGTGCCCCGGATCCGGTCCCCGGGACGTGCCCCGGTTCACGGCTCCGGGCCGGCCGGGCCGGAGTGTCCGGTGCTGCCCGGATCCGCTGCCGCCGGTCCCGAGAGACCCGTCCGACCCGGGCCGCGCGTCGTCCCCCCACATCACCTGCCCCGCTGCCGGGGCACCACCATGCATTGGAGCGTCATCATGGCCATCAGCGTCTTCGACCTGTTCACCGTGGGCATCGGCCCGTCGAGCTCCCACACCGTCGGCCCCATGCGCGCCGCCCTGCGCTTCGCACAGTCCCTGGCCGAGGAGGACTTCCTGGAGTCCACCGCGGACCTGCGCGTGGACGTCTACGGATCGTTGTCCGCCACCGGCCGCGGTCACGGCACGTTCACCGCGATCCTGCTGGGCCTGGAGGGCCACGACCCGGAACTGGTCCGTCCCGACCAGGTCGAGGACCGGCTGGCCGACATCGCCGCCACCGGCACGCTGCGGCTGGGCGAGGCCCTGGGACACCGCAAGGACATCCTCTACACCGTCGCGGACATGGTGCAGCACCCGCTGACCGTGCTGGCCCGGCACACCAACGGCATGCGCTTCCAGGCCCTCGACGCCGCCGGGGGCGTGCTGACCGCGCAGACCTGGTTCTCCGTGGGCGGCGGATTCATCGTCCGTGACGGCGAGGAGGACACCGCCGCGGCCGAGCTGGCCGCGGCCACCGCCCAGGTGCCCTATCCCTTCCGCACCGCCGAGCAGCTGCTCGCGCACTGCCGCACCACGGGGCTAAGCATCGACGAGGTGATGCTCGCCGACGAGCGGACCTGGCGCGGCGAGGACGAGATCCGGCAGCAGCTGCTGCACATCTGGGAGGTCATGGAGGAGTGCAAGGACTCCAGCCTGCGGCGCACCGGCCCGCTGCCAGGCGGGCTGAACGTCGCCCGCCGCGCCCCGGACTGGCACCGGCGCCTGCGCACGGAGGACCCGGACCGGGACCCGGGCTTCTGGCCGGAGTGGGTGAACCTCGTGGCCCTGGCGGTCAACGAGGAGAACGCCTCCGGCGGCCGCGTGGTCACCGCCCCCACCAACGGGGCCGCCGGCATCGTCCCGGCGGTGCTGTTCTACGCCACCCACTACTCCCCCGCCGCCCGCGCCGCGGCCGGGCAGGGCCCGGAGGCCCTCGATGCGGTCAGGCGGGACATCGTGGTCCGCTTCCTGCTCACGGCCGGGGCGGTCGGAGTGCTGTACAAGGAGCAGGCGTCGATCTCCGGGGCCGAGGTCGGCTGCCAGGGCGAGGTCGGTTCCGCCTCCTCGATGGCCGCGGCCGGACTCGCGCAGATCCTCGGCGGAACCCCCGCCCAGGTGGAGAACGCCGCGGAGATCGCCATGGAGCACAACCTCGGACTGACCTGTGACCCGATCGGGGGCCTGGTGCAGATCCCGTGCATCGAGCGCAACGCGATCGCCGCGGCCAAGGCCATCAACGCCGCCAAGATGGCCATGTGGGGGGACGGCACGCACCGGGTCAGCCTCGACGAGGTCATCGTGACCATGCGCGAGACCGGCAGGGACATGAGCCACAAGTACAAGGAGACGGCCCTGGGCGGGCTGGCCGTCAACGTCGTGGAGTGCTGACGGTGACGGCACCCTGAACGCCGTGGCGCGCTGAACCCGGCCTCCCCGGACGACGCCGGCCCGAGGTGCCGTGCTCCGACCGGCCGGCTCGAGATGGATCTGTCGGCCCCCGGCGGTATCGTCGAAATCATGAGGATTTCTGCAGCCTCTCCCCCGGACCTGCAAGGACCGACCACCTCGACACCGCGGTTCGAGACCGCCCGGCGCAACTTCCAGCTCGCCCGCCACGAGCTCACCATCGCTGCCCTGGAGGAGCTGGTGCTCCGGGTTCGCATCCGGCACCCGGACGCCGCCCGGGTGCTGTTCGTCTGCGACGACGTCGAGGACGGGCTCTACCTGGCCGAGATCACCGACGGCGCCGGTCGCCCCCTGGGCACGGGCGGGCCGCTGCTGGACGACCGCACCACCGGCCAGGTCCTCGGCAACCTGCGCGGGTCCGATCTCGCATCCCTGGACGGAGTGACGCACGACCGGGCCGCGATGGCCTTCGCCGTGGAGATCGACACGCTGGGCTGAGCCGGTGGCCGGCGGTGTCGGCCCATCCGGAGACTGTCGGAGCACCGGGAGACCGACGGCACCGGGAGACCATGGGACCGCGCGCCGGTCCATCGGCCCGGCCGCCCGCGCTGGACCGAGCCCCTCCGCCGGCCGCGACGCCGTCGGGCAACGGCCCTAGAGTCACGCCCATGGGGGACCTGCTGTACGAGTGGATGGATACGGAGCAGGCCGCCGAGGCGCTGGACGAGGACCAGGTCCTCCTCCCCGGCCTGCCGATCTGCAGCGCCTACCAGACCGCCCACGGCCGCGACCCGATGAGCGGGTCGGAGATGCGCGCGCACGTGGAACGCACGATCAGCGCGCTGCGTGGTGAGGGTCCGGAGGCGGCCGCCACCGAGGAACCGCTGGTGACGGTGGTCGCCGAGGTGGACTGCTTCGACGTCGGTCTGCGCGCCGACCTCGCCGAGCAGCACTCCGCGCTGGTGGAGTGGCTGATCGCGGAGCTCGCAGACCGCGACGGCGTCGTCCCGGTCCACCGCTGCGGGACCTCCGCGCTGGTCGTGGACGTCCCGTCCTGGGACGAGCTGAGGGTGCGGATGTGGCTGCAGCGGCACCCCCCGCGCTGAGCGATCCGGCCACCCCGTCATCCGCCGGCACGTTCCCCAGCCCTGAGGAACTCCGCGCGACGGCCCCGGTGCCCCACGGGGGGGGGCACCGGGGCCGACGGGGCGCCGCTAAGCGGTCCGGGCGCGCCGCCGCACCAGGAGTGCGCCGCCGGCGGCGACCAGGACCAGGCCACCGGCGACCGCGGCCGCGCCGTCGCCGGCGGCGGGCTCGACGGCCACGCCGGTGTCCGCGCCGCCGACCGGGACCTGCTCGATCTGCGGGACCTCCTCGAGCCCGGTGCCCTCGGGGCCGGCGACGATGCCGGTGCCCGGGGGCAGTTCCTGCAGCCCCTGCTGCGTGGCGACGATCTCCGCGACCTTGGCGGCGTCGTAGGGGTAGATGTCGCTCTCGCACCCGACGGAGTCCGCATCGCGGTCCAGGGCGGGAGCGTACGCCGGACTGGTGGCGGGAATGTTGTGGACGCCGGCGGCCGCGGCTGCGTCACAGTTCGGGAACGGCAGAGCCGCCGCGGTGGCCGGGGTGACGGTCAGGGCCGAGAATCCGACGGCGGTGATCAGTGCTGCACGTGCTGCGCTTCTTCTCATCTGCTTCTCGCTCTCTCCGGGGATGCTTGCATTTGCAACGTACCCACTCCGTCCCCTCGGCCACCACCCTGGGCTCGACACAGAACTGATCCGGCCAGGAAGGGTTGACTTCGGGTCACACGGTGGGCTTCCGTGGCACCCCTGCCCAGCACCCCGATAGCCACCTCCCGTCCCGGACATCCGGGACGGAATCCATCGCGCCTGCACCAGGACGGGTGGTGGCAGAAGCATGGCGCGGAATGCTGCCGTGACCACCGATCACCCCGAGCGGATCCACCGGGCTCCGGGGTCCCACCGGCTGCTGCCGGAGCCCACTCCTAGATTCACGGAAGCACCACAATGTTGCCCGTGATCCGCACCATATGTCGGCGCTGTTTGCAGGACACCGGGTGGATTGGCGATCCTCGGTAGTGGGAGAAACCGGGACCGGACCAGCGGTCACGCGGTGGCTTTCCTGGGAGCCCATGGCGTCGGCCGGACAACGGAGTCCACCCGATGCCCGGCCCTCATCCCCCTGGGGAGACAGTGTTGGAGGCGGAACGTGCTGGGGGGCCGTTCCGCCTCCAGCCATCTCAAGAACCTCGCGGATCCAGCTCGCCCCCGATCACGAGGGATGCAGCCCCGGCGCGCGCCGGCATCCGGGTCGATCCGTCGGCGGGCGCGGAACCCGGTGGCCGATGAGACCTCCGGGCGCTCCAGCGGCCGGCTCGGCCGACGACTGCCCGCAGGTGCCCGGGTGCCTGCCTCCCGCCGCCCTCACGGACCGTTGTCTATCCTTTCGATCAGGGCGGTCGATCAAGCAGAGCGACAACGATGCAGTCGCCCTCTCACCGGTCGGGCACGCTGGTTCAGCCCGGTCGACGCCCCGGAGTCCGCTGCCGTGCCGAGGGACGTCTGCTGCGGAAGGAGACGGGATGAATCTGCGCCAGCTGCGGTACTTCCTGGCCGTGGTGGACAAGGGCGGGGTGCACCGGGCGGCGGAGGCCCTGTTCGTGGCCCAGCCGTCGATCTCCCAGGCCCTCCGGGGTCTGGAGCTGGATCTGGGGGCGACCTTGTTCCACCGGACCGGCCGTTCCCTGGCGCTCACTGCCGCAGGGGAGGCCCTCATCCCCGTCGCACGGGAAGTGATGCACGGGGTGGAACTGGCCCGGTCGATGGTGGACGCCGTCGAGGGCCTGCACAGTGGTCGGCTGGTCATCAGCTCCACCCCTTCGCAGGCGGCCAGTCCGCTGGCCCCCCTGGTGGGCCGCTTCCTGCAGCGCTACCCCGGGGTGCAGATCGTGGTCAGGGCGGCGGCGCACCGCGACGACGTCGTGTCCGCCCTGCGCGTCGGTGAGGCGGAGCTGGGCTTGATGGCCCGTCCCGTGCACGCTGCTCCTCCGGCCGAGCTGACCGTCCGACCGGTGGAGGTCCAGCGCTATCTCTGCGTCGCCCGTGACCCCGGGGCCATGCCCACCGGGTCGGATCCGCTGCGGCCGGAGGAACTGGCCGGGGCCCGGCTGATCGTGGGGCAGCCCGGCACCGGCGTGCGCCGGGCGGCCGACCTGGTCCTGGCCGGCGCCGAGGGCAGCAGGGTGGTGGTGGAGATCGAGAGCCGCGAGGGCCTGCTGCCGCTGGTGCTGGCCGGGGCGGGGATCGCGGTGGTGGCCGAGGGGTTCCGCGCCGCGGCCGAGGCCTCGGGGTTGTCGGTGCGGGACCTGGACGTGCCCGAGGCACTGGCCGTGGACCTGCTGCACCGCCGGGGCCCGATCAGTCCGGCGGCCCAGGCCTTCCTGGCCGTGGCGGCCGACCGTGTCGACGATTGAGCCCTTCATCCTGACTGCTGATAAGAATTGACTATCAGAGGGACAACTTCTTGGTCTTGGACACTATGTCGGCGGATACGGTGTGATGTATGTCATGACCCGCACCTGTCGCACCACCCTCACCCCTGGGAACGGCATCGGCACGGACGTGCCCGGGACCGCCTGCGGAGCGCCGACCGCGACCCTGGTGCGCACCGGCGACCTCGGCGGCACCACCACGTCCGAGTTCGCCCACGAAGCCCTCGCAGCACCGGGCGCCCACGGCACCGCCTGAACCGACGCCGCACCGCGATGCGGCCGGCCCCCGATGCCCGGCGGACCGGTCCGTACCGTGAGACCTTCCCCATCTGCCTCTGCCCCGGCGCGTGGACCGCCGGCGCAAGGCAGGCCGCCTTCCCACCCTCGGGCCAGGACCTCGACGACAGGTCCGTCACCCAGGTCCGGCCCGTCCTGTTCCGCAAGACCGACAGCCACCCTGCAAGCGAAGCACGAGTATCTGTGAGGACTGACACATGAGTGATCGATCCGGGGGCGTCGTCCCCGAGCAAGGCGAGTTCGAGCATGGGACGCAGGAGCGTGATCCGGTCCGGGCGCCGGGGCGGACCTGGCTCTACCGGGGGTT
>NZ_JAVHZE010000131.1:0-500 GCF_040981185.1 Kocuria sabuli | reverse complement strand
CCACTCACGTCGGGTCTGAGCTGTCTCAGGAAGAGATGGATGACGACGAAGACGAAGATGAAGAAGAAGAGGACGACAGCAGCGACGATGACAACAGCATCGACCCTGAACTGGCGCGTGAGAAGTTTGCCGAGCTGCGTACCCAGTACGAAGTGACGCGTGACACCATCAAAGCGAAAGGCCGCAGCCATGCCGCCGCTCAGGAAGAGATCCTGAAGCTGTCTGAAGTGTTCAAACAGTTCCGCCTGGTGCCAAAACAGTTCGACTACCTGGTGAACAGCATGCGCGTGATGATGGATCGCGTACGTACCCAGGAACGTATCATCATGAAGCTGTGCGTTGAACAGTGCAAAATGCCGAAGAAGAACTTCATTACCCTCTTCACCGGCAATGAAACCAGCGAAACCTGGTTCAACGCCGCTATCGCGATGAACAAGCCGTGGTCTGAAAAGCTGCACGACGTGAAAGAAGACGTACAGCGCGGCCTGCAAAAACTGCAT
>NZ_JAVHZE010000130.1:0-500 GCF_040981185.1 Kocuria sabuli | reverse complement strand
GACCGAAACGACGGATAGAATATGTTTTTCCTATCTGTCTTGCTCCTGTCAACATCAAAGCTTTCTTATTCGCTTCGAAGAAATCAGCTAAATATCTGTCTATCTTACGTTTAATCATATCCTTGTCCCCTTTTCTATTATTAAACGGACGTATTTTGTCCGCTTTTCCATGGCAAATATACGATAATTTGTCCGTTTTTCCAAGGTATTTACGCATCTTTTTGTCTTATACGTGAAAAAGTTGTCACCTTTAGGATGGTTAAACTAAATATGTTACTATCTATTTTTCTTATCACTAAATGAGTTACGCATTTTTAATTTTATCACTATATGGGTTGTCAGCGAATCCCCATTATACCTAACTAGGTTACTCTTTTTAAGGAGCTATCCCTAGAAAGGTTACGGTGATGATATTCTTTCAAATGCAAAGATACACATTTTCAACTAATTAGAAGAATTTTCCCAAGGATTTTTCCACATTTTCTGCTGTGGCCCCGCTT
>NZ_JAVHZE010000129.1:0-500 GCF_040981185.1 Kocuria sabuli | reverse complement strand
GTAGAAGCCGCGGGGCACCACGAGGTTGCCGAAGCCGTCGTACATGACGTGCACCTCGACACCGCGGGCGGCGGCGTCGTTGACGGCGTCCAGGAACTCGCGCCCGACCTCGTCGTCCTTCCAGATGAAGGTCTCCAGCAGCACCCGGTGCCGGGCGCCGCGGATCGCGGCGAGCATGTCCCGGTAGAGGTCCTCGCCGTAGGTGTAGATCGTGGTGCCGGTCTCCGCGACCGTGTGCTCGAACGTGCCCGGGCGGGGGAACCCGGAGCGCCTCGAGCGGCTCCGGCGCTTGATCGCGTCGGTGGCCACCAGGGTGGCCACCACCGCCGCCTGCACGGCCACCATGCCCAGGGCGGAGCGGACGGCGAACGAACGGAGCAGGCGGGGCCCGGAGGAACGAGGAATTCTCATCCGCGAAGCCTACCGGGCGCCGCCGGCGGTGCGGGGCGGCCTCAGACCGTCCGCGCCGCCGCCCGGCCCGCGGCGTCGTCCTCCGCGCC
>NZ_JAVHZE010000128.1:0-502 GCF_040981185.1 Kocuria sabuli | reverse complement strand
GTAGGACACGAGCCCGTCCACCACGACCGGGGGCTTGCCGGCCGCGTAGCGGGGAAGTCGGGACAGAGCCGGGCGCGGCCGGACCGCCGGGGTGGTGGCGGTGGCCGGGCCCGAGGCCGGGGCGGTGCCGGCCAGGGTGCGGGTAGCGTCGCTGGTACTCATGGAGGTCATGCTATCCCCGCACCCCCGGGGTTCCCCCGGTCGATGACGCCCCTCCGGACGACCCGCTGCTTTTCGGGGCGAAAGCTACAACCGGGTTCCGCGAAAGTTGGCGGCGGACGACAATTCGTCCGCCCGGGAGCGCGCGGGGGCCGTGGAAGAATGTGCCCATGCCCAACACCGATCGCATCCTGTCCTCAGGGCGCGCGGCGCTCGCCGCCGCCGTCCCGCCCGTCGCGCTGGGGCCCCTCGACGGCCGCTACCAGCCCGTGGTCGCGCCGCTGGTCGACCACCTCTCCGAGGCCGCCCTCAACCGCAACCGCGTGCACGTGGAGGTCGAGTG
>NZ_JAVHZE010000127.1:0-503 GCF_040981185.1 Kocuria sabuli | reverse complement strand
TATGGGCCCAGATCGTCCGCCGCAACGGCCGTGCCGATGCCCGCCATCGCCTCGAGGTCCGGCAGGACCACGGACTGCCCGTCCGGGGACACGCCGAGGCCCTGGTCGGGGGCCGTGGTCATCTGCAGGTCCCCGGCGGAGAGACCGGCCAGGTCGGGGGCGAGCCCGGCGATCCACGCCGCGTCGAGCCCCTCGCTGACCGTCAGGTAGGGCGAGAAGTCGCTGACCACGGTGTGCAGCCGGACCGGGTTGAGCAGCGTCTGCGGGCCGAGCAGCCGCTCGAGAGCGGACTGGACGTAGTTGCGCTGGTTCTCCACCCGCTGGAAGTCCCCGTCCTCGAAGGCCTTGCGCTCCCGGACGAACTCGAGCGCCCGTTCCCCGTCCATGTGCTCGGGGCCCTGCTCGAAGGTCATGCCCTCGTTGGACACGAAGTCCTGGGGCACGTCGACGGTCACGCCGCCGAGGGCGTCGGTGAGGGCCTGGAAGCCGGCGAAGTCCACCTC
>NZ_JAVHZE010000126.1:0-504 GCF_040981185.1 Kocuria sabuli | reverse complement strand
TATGTCGCCTTGCAGCACTATGTCACCAGCCACGATGTGGTGGTTATCTCCCCCCTGCTGTTTGGCTTCACCGCGCGTATGCTGGCATTGCGCCTTAAGCTGGGCCTGCCCGTTTTTCATTACAAACACAATGCGCATTAATGTCAGAACGGGCAGGCGCCGGATAATCAGTTACTCGAGTAGTTGTAACCGTAGTGATGATAGCCGTAGCCGTAAGCGTTGCTTGCCCGCTTAACGACGCCGTTGAGAATCACCCCTTTGGTATTGACGCCACTCTGCTCCAGACGCTGTACACAGACCAGCATCTCCTTCACGCTGTTCATCCCGAAGCGGGCGACCAGCAGCGTGGTGCCTGCGCGACGGCCGACAACAGCCGCGTCGGTGACCGCCAGGATCGGTGGCGTATCGATAATCACCAGATCGTAGCGTTCATTCGCCCAGTCCAGAAGCTGCTGGAAACGCGTATGCATCAGAAGCTCCGCCGGATTAGGGGGGATCTGCCCG
>NZ_JAVHZE010000125.1:0-506 GCF_040981185.1 Kocuria sabuli | reverse complement strand
AGAAAAGACAAAATATGCACGTGAAATGCACGTGCACTTTAAAAAAACCCCAGATCTCACGGTCTGGGGTTTTTCTATTTGTAACTAAGGGTAACAAAAACACCTACCCCCTTTCGCGCTCCGCTCGCCTTGACACTGTTTATTATCACATTAAAAATACTGTATACAACCACAGTGGTTTTCCGGAGGCTTTTATGTTCGTTGAACTGGTTTATGACAAACGTAATGTGGAGGGGCTCGAAGGGGCCAGAGAGATTATCCTGGCAGAGCTGACGAAGCGAGTGCACCAGATTTTCCCTGATGCCGAGGTGAAGGTGAAGCCGATGCAGGCAAACGCCCTGAATAGCGATGCCAGCAAAAGCGATCGGGAAAAACTGAACCGTATGCTGGAGGAAATGTTTGAAGAGGCCGATATGTGGCTTGTACAGGATTAAATCTAGAACACTCTCATACGCAATGCTAAACTTGTCATCTTTCAGAATTGACTGATTTTTCAAATGTTAAAG
>NZ_JAVHZE010000013.1:0-92903 GCF_040981185.1 Kocuria sabuli | reverse complement strand
CACTGACCGTGGGCAACGGCGTGGAGGACGGGGTGAACGTCGGGCCGATGGTCGAGGCCAAGGCGAGGGACGCCATGGAAGGGTTCGTCACCGACGCCATCGAGCGCGGGGCGAAGGTCGTGGTCGGGGGGAAGCGGGTGGAGGGTCCGGGCTACTTCTTCGAGCCCACTCTGCTCACCGACGTCCCCCGTGATGCGAGGGCGGTGACCGAGGAGATCTTCGGCCCCGTGGCCCCGGTGGTGACGTTCAAGGACGAGGACGAGGCCGTGGAGTTGGCCAATGCCACCGAGTATGGTTTGGCCTCCTACGTGTTCACCGAGAACATCTCCCGCGGGCTGCGCATCGGGGACCGGATCGAGTTCGGCCTGATGGGCCTCAATGTCGGGGTGATCTCCAACGCCGCGGCTCCCTTCGGCGGGGTCAAGCAGTCCGGCCTCGGCCGGGAGGGCGGAGCCGAAGGCCTGGCCGAGTACACCACCACCCAGTACATCGGCGTGGAGAACCCCTGGGCCGACCTCCCCCACCCCGGCACCGGCACCCCCGCCTGACAAGCGCGCAAGAGCCGTCAGGCCTGGCACACCAGGTCTTACGGCTCGCGCTGCCGCAGTAATTGAAGTGGACTGTGGACAGCGGGTGCAGGAGCGGCTGGACGTACCCGGTCATGAGGTTGGTCGCAGGCGACTTACTGCGGTTCTGTTAGTCGGGGCCTTAGCCCGGCGGGTGGAGGCCCCGGCTAACACGTTTCACCGCCATTGCTGCGGCTGCTTCTTCTCAACGGCAACATCAGCCTTATCGACGGTTCAGTGCCAGCATTTCTGCTGACGCGCTTGTCACGCCGGCCGAGCCGCGCAACTGCTGCCAGTTGGCCTGCCAGCGACCCTGCTTGTCGCCGGCTGACTCATAGTGGGTGGCCTGCATTCGTAGATCGCCTGGGCTGCGGAAATCAGGGCCGCTCCTTCGCCGAAGCAGTGTCCATACCTCGTCATCGACACCACGACTCACACCAAGGAGCACATCTGATGTATCGCACCGCTGTCGTCGGCGCCGGCTTCGCAGGCCTCGCCGCCGCCTACCGCCTACAGTCTGCAGGCCATGAGGTAACCCTCTTGGAAGCCCGTGACCGGGTGGGCGGACGCGTCTGGTCCTCCGAGCTTCCCACATGTAGCGGCGCCCGCATCATTGAGCGGGGTGCCGAGTTCGTGCTACCTGACTACTACCGGATGCGCGAGCTCGTCGAGGAGCTAGGCCTTCGCCTCGTGAAAACCGGAATGAGTTACTACGTCCGTGAGCCGGGTGATGCACCTGGCATCACCGCGGCCGACATCACTGCAGCCGGCGCCACAGCCGCCCGTATTCTTGCGGCGTCGCCGGCGGGCACGACTGCCGAGGACGTTCTCCGGCAGATCGAGGCAGATCCGCTGCTCGTGGACGCGTTGCGCTGCCGTATTGAGATTTCCACCGCCGTGGACGCTGCGGATGTGACCGCGTCCACGCTGAACCACGTTGCGTCCTTCACGCCCCAGCCGAGCTCCCGCTTGGCTGGTGGAAACCAGTCCCTCGCCAAGGCCCTCGCTGAGCGGCTCGGGAGCGCCCTCCGGCTTCGGATGCCCGTGAGCCGTGTCGTCGCGCTACCGGAAGGTGGTGCCGCGGTTACTACGGCGGAAGGCCCCGAACGGTATGACGCGGTCATCATCGCGCTGCCCCTCGGTGTGCTCCGCCAGGGTGGCGCGGTCGATTCGCCGACCTCTGAGTCCCGTGAGCGGGCACTGCGCGGTGTGGTGCAGGGGCACGCCGTGAAGCTGCACGCACCGTTACGCAGCGTCCCGCCGACCTCCGCAATAATGTCGGTCACGGGACGGTACTGGACGTGGACGGCCATCGACGCCTCGGGCGAGGTGGCCCCTGTACTTAACAGCTTCATGGGTTCCGAAGCCGCGATCGCCCGCGCTGATGTCGCCAACGACCCAGCCGATTGGCTGCGCGGCGTGCGAGACTTCCGCCCGGATCTCGACATCGCGGATGAGGCGCTGGCGACTGTGTGGTCGAGCGACCCATTTGCCCTGGGAGCGTACAGCGCTCACGCCCCCACTTTCACTCCTGCGGACGCGGCGGCGCTCGAGGATCCGATCGGTGACGTGCACTTCGCAGGTGAGTACACCGAGGCCGTCTACACCGGGCTCATGGAGGGCGCGTTGCGCAGCGGGGAGCGGGCCGCGGACCGCGTGCACGCCACGCTCGGGATCACGACGGAGGTGGCGCGATGAGGATGAGTGCGCCAGGGCGCATCGCGCTCAACGAGGTCCGCTGGCCCAACCTGGAGCCCGTTGCTGCCAACCGCCTCAGCGACGGTGCCCCAGCGACGGCGACGATTGTTACCGCCGAGCCTGACACCACACAGACCGGCCTTTGGCACGTGACCCCCGCATGAGAACGCCCAAGAGCCGTGAGACCTGACGTGCCAGGTCTCATGGCTCTGCGCAGGAAACATCCCCATGCCTCTCGTCCCTAAGGGCCGTGCGCCGTTGTGTGTGATGGCTAATCGAAAGGAAACGCCATGAAAGACGTCGTCATCGTAGGTGCCGGTTTGGCCGGTCTGTCCGCGGCCTGGCGCTTGCGGCACTGGGACACCCTGGTGCTGGAGTCCGAGCACCGCGTCGGGGGGCGGATCCGCTCCGAGCGCCGAGGGGAGTACTGGTTGAACTGGGGAGGCCACGTCTTCGCCGGCCCCGGGTCCTCCACCGATGCCCTGCTGACCGAAACCGGTGTGGCGGCGGTGGAGATCCCCGGGTCCCTGCAGGGGCTGTCCATGAACGGGAAGTTCATCCGCAAGGGACACATCGCCACCTACCCGTTGCGCATCCCGATGTCTTTGTCCTCCCGCCTCGACACGGTGCGGGCCGGGGCGAAGGTCGTCAGCGGCGTGGCCAAGTACACCGGTGTGGTGCGCAAGCGCCCGGGCGAATCCGGGGCCATGCGCCAGCAGCGGATCTACGACTTCGAGAACGACCGGTCCTTCCTCGACTACATCGGCAACCTCTCGCAGGACGCCGCCGCCTTGTTCAAGACCACCGTCACCCGCTCTGGCGGTGACATGGACGAGATCTCGGCCGGGGCCGGCATCGGCTACTTCAGCCTCGTGCTGGGCATCGGTCAGGGGCTCAACCGTGGGATCGTCGGCGGCCCGTCCACGCTGACCGGAGCGGTCGCCGCCGCCCTGGGGGAGCGCATCGAGCTCGGCGCCGCGGTGCAGGAGGTCGTGCACCGGAAGGACTCCGTCCTCGTCCGCTACCGCCAGGACGATGCCGACCATGAGGTCGAGGCCCGCACCGTCGTACTGGCGACCACCGCCGATGTCTCGCACCGCATCGGCGTGGACCTCCCGGAGGAGCTGCGCGGTGCGCTGGCCCGGATCAAGTACGGCCCGCACGTGACCACGGCCTTCCTGACCGACGAGACCGAAGCCAAGCCCTGGGACGACATCTACGCCATCGCCGCCCCGAAACGCTCCTTCGCGATCGCTTTGAACCAGGCCAGCATCGTCCGCGGCACCGAATCCGTGCGCCGGCCCGGCGGCAGCTTCATGACCTTCTCCCCAGCCATCCTGGGCCGGGCGCTGCTGGAAAAGACCGAAGAGGAAGTCATCCAGACCCACCTCGCCGATCTGGACCAGGTGCTCGGTCACGGCTTCGCCGACAGCGTCGTCGAAGCCCAGACGGACCGGTGGGCCAACGCCACGCCCTACAGCTTCCCCGGCCGGGCGAAGCTGCAGTCCACGCTCATGCGAGGCGCCGACCGGGTGTTCCTGGCCGGCGACTACCTCGGGACCCTCTACACCGAAAGCTCCATCACCACCGGGTTCTCGGCCGCCCAGGAGGCCACCAGCCTGCTGGCCACCGAGCAGCAGACCCGCCGCCACCACCTCGCGCCCACAGCCAAGGACTGATGCACGAAAGGGACTGCCGCACGAATAGGTGACGTTGATGATGGAAGCGTCTTCATCACCGGCGCGTGTGACTCTGCAGGTGACTGACAGCCAGCAACGCTTGTCTTCCAGTTGATCCGCCCGCGGGCCGGTGATGAAGACGCTGTCCGATGCATGTCGGCCAGTGGCGAGCATGACTTCATACGAGCCTGGTGAGCCCCGTCAACGTCTTGTCTGCCCGGCCCATGGCCGACGTGCCCACTGGTGAAGAAGGCACGGTGCCATCATGACGACATCCACCACCGCAGTCATCGACTCCCCATCTGAGCTCGACGTTGTCGCTGGCGTGGACACGCACGCCGACACCCATTACGTCGCGGTTCTGAGTGCTACCGGCGTCCGGCTGGGAGATCTGCAGGTCCCCGCGAGAACGCAAGGCTATGAACAGCTGTTGGCCTTCATCCGGTCCTTCGGCAGCACGCGGCTGGTCGGTATCGAGGGCAGCAGTTCCTACGGCGCCGGTCTGGCCCGGTACCTCATGAGCCAAGGGGTCGAGATCCGCGAGGTCGTCCGGCCTCGACGGGCCCAACGCCGGCACGGGAAGTCCGATCCGCTCGACGCCTACGCCGCTGCTGCGCAGGCTCTGGCCGAACCGGAGGCCCTGCCGATGGCCAAGACCGGGGCGGGGGTCATCGAGCAGATCCGTGTGCTGCTGGGTGTGCGGCGTAGCGCGATCAAGGCCCGGGTCGCGGTGATCCGCCAGATCAAGTCCATGCTGATTACCGCGCCCGAGGCGATCAGGAGCCGCTGGGAGGGGCTGAACGAGCGCTGCCTGGTCGAGTCATTGGCCGCCACCCGACCGGGGCGGGCCACCGACTCGGTGACCACGGCGACCGGTCACGCCCTACGGCGACTGGCACGCCGGCACCAGTACCTCACCGTGGAGATCACCGAGCTCGAGGACGAACTGAGAATCCTCGTCGGCCGTGCAGCGCCGGCGATGATCGCGACCAAGGGATACGGGGTGATCACCACCGCGACTCTTCTGGTCACCGCCGGGGCCAACCCCGAGCGGCTGCGATCGCAAGGCTCCTTCGCCGCGCTGTGCGGAGCGTCACCGATTCCGGCGTCGTCGGGGAAAACGAACCGGCACCGCCTCAACCGCGGCGGGGACCGGCAAGCGAACTGGGCTCTGCACCAGATCGCCCTGGTGCGCCTGTCCAACGAGGAACGCACGAGGAGTTATGCGGGGCGACTGCGTGCCAACGGGAAATCGAAGAAGGACGTCCTGCGGTGCCTCAAACGCGCGATCGCTCGTGAGGCGTTCCACCTCATCGTCCACCCCGAACCCCTGCCTGCGACCGAGGATCTTCGAGACCTCCGGCACCAGCGAGGAGCCACCCTGGCCCAGGCCGCGATGAGCATCGGAGCAGAACCAACCCGGCTGAGCGAACTCGAACGCGGCAAACGCCCCAACGCGGCACTGGCCACCGCTTACCGGGCCTGGCTCACCACCGCTTGACACGCATAGGAGCATCACCTGATCCAGCTCGTCCGTGGGACGGCCGGGAAGGACGTTGCTGTGCCCGCTCCCTGTCCCCAAGAGTTCCGTGGCGACGTGGTGCGCGTGGCCCGGACCCGCGAAGACGGTATGACCCTGGCGCAGACCGCCGAGGACCTCGGCACCCACGAGATGACCCTGTCGAAGTGAATGCGCCAGGCCGACGTCGAGAACCGTGAGCTGAAGAAGCGGATCCGCCTGCTCGAGCAGGAGAACGAGGTCCTGCGACGGGCCGCGGCCTACCTGTCGCAGGCGAACCTGCCGGGAAAAGGCACAACCGGCTCGTGAGCGAGCTCGCCGCCGACGGGGTTCCCCGGGTTCTTGCGCTCTGCCTGGGGGCTTCAAGTGTCAAAGGCGTCCAAGACGATGACTGGGGAGGCCATGAAAAGCTGATGTGCCGTCAGGGGGTCAACTTCGCGCTGGTTGGACCCCACCACGTTGTTTGCGGTTTGGTCGCCGCCAAGTGGGTTACGCCGCGAGGTCAGCGACTCTTCGTCGCTGACCTCGCGGCAATGGGGAGCGGGCATTGGTTGCCAGCGCAGTTGGCGTCTTGGCTGCCGGTCAGGTGGTGCGGACGATGAGTACCGAACACGGAGCGTGAGTTGCAACCCTGCTCGGCACAGAGCCGAGGAGGAATCGCTTGATCCCAGCCATGCCTTTGTTGCCGACCACGACGATGTCGGCTTGGCGTTCCTCGGCGACCCTGATGATGGCGTCAGCCGGGTCACCTTCCTGGGCGATAGTCTCCACGGAGACGTCGGTCTCACCGAGCGAGTCCACGGCTTCGGCGAGGACCGTCTCGGCCTCGGCCCGGTGGGCGGAGCGCCAGTGCTTCGGTGCGGGCATGTTGTGCGCTTGTCCCCCCAGTTTCGTGTCGACGCCGTTGAGGAACGCCGTGAGGATCAGCAGCCTGGCGCTCAGCTTCGCGGCGAGGTCGGCTGCTTCGGACACAGCAATGGTGGCTGTCTCGGACCCATCGGTGCCGACGAGAATCAGCTCAGTCATGGGAAGCCTTTCGTGAGTTGCGGGAGCGTGACGTCAGTGGTGGGCGCGTCGAACCTTGGCATCAGCGTTGAGGTCTTCCCAGAAGGTGGCGTGCTTGATGCCCAGCTTGGTGGGGTCGAACACCGGGTCGAGACCGGCATTGCGCTGCTGGTCGTAGTCCTTGAGCGTCTTGATGGCGATCCCGGACACGAAGATCAACGCGGTGAAGTTGAGCAGGCCCAGTGCGCCGTAGCCGATGTCGGCGGTCGCCCACACCAGGCCGGCGTCCGAGATCGTGCTGTAGAAGGTCACGGCGAGGATGGCGACTTCGAGGATCCGCACGAGGACGGGATTGCGGTGCCCGACGAGGTAGGCCAGGTTGGCCTCGGCGATGAAGTAGAAGGCGACGATCGTGGTGAGCGCGAACAATGCGATCGCGATGGCGATGAACGGTCCACCCGCAGGCTCCCACACCGTCTCGACGGCTGCCTGGGTGAAGTTGGGGCCGGCGGCCACACCGGGCAGGTTGGTCGTGATCTCGGTGCCGTCCGTGGTGACCACGTTGTACCTGCCGGTCACCACGAGCATCAGTCCGGTGGCCATGCAGATCGTCAAGGTGTCGATGTAGATGGAGAACGCCTGCACCAGCCCCTGCTTGGCCGGGTGGGACACATCGGCGGCACCGGCGGCGTAGGTTCCCTCACCCACGCCGGCGACGTTGGAGAACAGGGCTCGGCGCACGCCCCAGGCAATCGCCGCTCCGATGATTCCACCGTAGACGGAGTCAGCTCCGAAGGCGCTGCTGAAGATCAGGACGATGGCTGCGGGCACCTGGGTGATGTTGAGGATCAGCACGAGCACCGTCATGAGGAGGTAGCCCGCGGCCATGAGGGGGACGGCGACATTGACGAACTTGAGGATGCGCTGGCGCCCACCCCAGATGATGAGGCCGAGGGTGGCGGTGATGACGAGCCCCGTCACCCAGGTCGGCACACCCAGCCCGAACTCCGCGGCGACACCGATGTTGGTGGCCTGCACGCCCGGGGCCAGCAGGGTGTAGAGGATGAGCGCGATCACGGCGGCGATCATGCCGAGCCAGCGCTTCTGGGTGATCTTTTCCAGATAGTAGGGGACACCGCCCTGCAGCTCACCGTCGATCCGCTGCTTGTAGATCTGTGCGAGGGTCGACTCGACGAAGGCGGTTGCACCGCCGAAGAAGGCCATCACTCCCATCCAGAAGAGCGCCCCGGGCCCGCCGAAGCCGATGGCGGTGGCGACGCCGGCGATGTTGCCGACACCGACGCGGTTGCCGATCGTCAGCGACAGCGCCTGGAACGGCGTCAGGCCGCCCTCGTGCTCTTTGCCGTCGCCCTTGAGCTGGCGAATCATGTCCTTGAACAGCCGGATCTGGAGGAAGCGGGTGCGCACCGTCAGGTACACCCCGATCGGCATGGCCATGAAGAGCATGATCAGCCACAGCCTGTCGCCGATTGCGTAAATCTGGTCAACCATCGTTGACTCCTCGGAGAGTGATTGAGCGGGAATTCGATGTGTGGACGATGGCTCGCGGCACAGGCCGTGGGCTGGTGGAGCGATCCTGACCTCCGAGGAGGTGTGAGTCCAATGAAAAATCGGCAAGGCGTCCTGGTCACCGGGTGCTGCCGGATGGCCGGCCACTCCTCCGTGGAAGGCGATGAGCGGGAAGTGCGGTCCAGGGCTGGGCCGAGGCTCAGAAGGGCAGTGGATGCGCAGCGACCGACGATCCGGCAGGTGTGTCTTGCATCACCAGAATCGACTGTAATTTGTGATCACAGATCAAGCAAGGGATATGTGTTAAAGGATGGTTACTGTTGAGCGGCCCACGACGGGGGCCTGTCCTGCGTGCAACCCCTGGCGGTGGCCTCTTCCAGTCGCAGGGGCGGGGGCGACATCGGCTGCGGCCTGATCCGCTGGCTCAGCATGGTCGGCATCCTGCTCGTGCTGCCGATCGTGTGCAGCATCCTCAACGACGACGACTGTCGGCGAGCGCTCGGCATCGACCCTCGCTGCGACCTTCATCGTGCTGCGACCTTTGTGCCGACCTGCAGGGTGCGGAGGGCATCAAGGGGCGCGAACTCCTGGGAGGAGCTGGATTCGGCCACCCAGACGGGCCCTGTCGCTGTGGTCGGCGCGAAGGACGACCAGCGAGGGCCTCCGTCCTGCCACTCGAGGCCGTGGGGACAAGCCGCCGTGGGGTGGGTCCTAGAATGAGCCCCATGGCGTTGAACAAACTTGAGCCCAGCGTCCTGGTGGCGGATCAGGTTTTCGAGGCCATCCACGACGGGATCATGAACGGGGATCTGCCCGCCGGTCACCGACTGTTGATCCGTGATCTCGCCGCCGAACTGGGCACCAGCGTCATGCCGGTGCGCGAGGCCATCAGGCGGCTCGAAGAAGCAGGCCTGGCCGAGAAGGCGCCCTACAAGGGGGCCGTGGTCAAACGGCTCACTGCGGAAGAACTGCTGCACGTCTACGACGTGCGCCGGCTGCTCGAGGTGGAGGCGGTGCGATTGGGGGCGGCCTGCGTGTCCCCGAGCGCGGTGGACCAGATGCGCGAGCAGTACCGAGCCATGCGCCAAGCGCTCGACGAGCAGCGCGTGGCCGATCTCCTGGACCACGACGAGCAACTGCTGAGCATCCTGTACACGGCCTCCGGCAACCCCGTTCTGCTGGAGATGATCCGCACCCTGTGGCGACGCTGCCGGCCCTACAAGATCGTCGGAGCACGCAACACCTTGGACTCCGGCGACCCATCCGTGCTCTCGATGTTCCAGGAGCAGCTGATCGACGCGGCTGCGAACCATGATGTCGCAGCGGCCGCACGGATCAACAACGAGTCGTTGCTCAGTGCTACCGATCGCATCCGTCAGGCCCTGCCCAGCAAGGCGTCTGTGCTCTAGGGAGACGTCGAGGACCATGAGGGGCCGCACCGGGAGATCGTCTCTCGGCGCGGCCCCTCGTCGTTGCCGGTGGAGCCGCCCCTGCCCCCTCGTGTCCAGGCTTTTCGGGTGGCACCGGTGCATCCGGGATTTCAGAAGCTCGTGTCGCCTCTTGTGTGATGTGTGATCACATTCTATGGTTGTAGGAGATCCACACCACATCTTCTGGATGACGGTCCCACAGCTGCGTGGCGGCCCTGGACAGCGCTCTTCCCGGCCATCCCCGTTCCGACGCACGGCCGACGGCAGGAACGGTCACCGGGAACCGTCTCGGTCCCCGGATCGCCAGCACTGATCACACCCCATGGCTCCTCGACCGCCCAGGCTCCGACTCTCGGCCAGGGACGGCTGATCGAAAGGGAAACCGATGAAAGACGCAGTCATCGTAGGCGCCGGCCTGGCCGGTCTGTCCGCCGCCTGGCGCTTGCGGCACTGGGACACCGTGGTGCTGGAGTCCGAGGACCGTGTCGGGGGGCGGATCCGCTCGGAACGCCGGGGTGACTACTGGTTGAACTGGGGCGGGCATGTCTTTGCCGGTCCGGGATCCTCCACCGATGCCCTGCTCGGTGAAGTGGGTGTGGCGGCCGTTGAGATCCCCGGGTCCCTCCAGGGTTTGTCCATGAACGGGAAGTTCATCCGCAAGGGACACATCGCCACCTACCCGTTGCGCATCCCGATGTCTCTGTCCTCCCGCCTCGACACGGTGCGGGCCGGGATGAAGGTCGTCAGCGGTGTCGCCGAGTACACGGGCGTCGTGCGGAAGCGCTCCGGGGAGTCCGGGGCCATGCGGCAGCAGCGGATCTACGACTTCGAGAACGACCGCTCGTTCCTCGACTACATCGGGAACCTGTCGGAGGACGCCGCCGCGCTGTTCCAGACCACGGTCACCCGCTCCGCCGGTGACATGGACGAGATCTCGGCCGGGGCCGGCATCGGCTACTTCAGCCTCGTGCTGGGCATCGGTCAGGGGCTCAACCGTGGGATCGTCGGCGGCCCGTCCACGCTGACCGGAGCGGTCGCCGCCGCCCTGGGGGAGCGCATCGAGCTCGGCGCCGCGGTGCAGGAGGTCGTGCACCGGAAGGACTCCGTCCTCGTCCGCTACCGCCAGGACGATGCCGACCATGAGGTCGAGGCCCGCACCGTCGTACTGGCGACCACCGCCGATGTGTCGCACCGGATCGGTGTGGACCTCCCGGAGGAGCTGCGCGGTGCGCTGGCCCGGATCCAGTACGGCCCGCACGTGAGCACGGCCTTCCTGACGAACGAGACGTCAGCGAGGCCATGGGACGACATCTATGCCATTGCGGCACCGAAGTGCTCGTTCGCCATCGCCCTGAACCAGGCCAGCATCATCCGCGGCACGGAATCCGTGCGCAGGCCCGGCGGCAGCTTCATGACGTTCTCACCGGCCGGCCTGGGCCGGGCGTTGCTGGAGAAGACCGACGAGGAAGTCGCCCGGACCCACCTCGCCGATCTGGACCAGGTGCTGGGCCATGGGTTCGCGGACAGCGTCGTCGAGGCCCAGACGGATCGCTGGAGGATCGCTTCCCCCTATAGCTTCCCGGGCCGGGCCAAGCTGCAGTCCACGCTCATGCGGGGGACCGATCGCGTCTTCCTGGCCGGTGACTACCTCGGGACCCTATACACCGAAAGCTCCATCACCACCGGGTTCTCGGCCGCGCAGGAGGCCACCAGCCTGCTGGCCACCGAGCAGCAGACCCGCCGCCACCTCGTGCCGAGCTCTGCCAGCCTCGTGTGACGCCCCCTTCACCGACTTCGACAACCCGACCTTCCGTCACGTCCTCGACCATCAGCAACAGACAGGAAAACTCATGTCCTCTCAGCTCAGCGGTGTGCTCACCGCCCTCGCCACCCCCTTCACCGCCGACGGCTCGATCGACGAGGCGCAGCTGCGGTTCCTCGTGGACCGCTCCATCGACGGAGGAGTCGACGGCGTCGTGGCCTGCGGCTCCACCGGGGAGTTCGCCGCCCTCAGCGCCGAGGAACGACGCCTGGTGGTGGAGACGGTCGTGGAGCACACCGCCGGCCGGGTACCGGTGGTGGCCCAGACCGGGGCGACCAGCACGGCCGAGGCCATCAGTCTGTCCCGGCACGCCCAGCAGTGCGGCGCCGACGTGCTCATGCTGGTCACCCCCTACTACGAGCCGCTGTCGCTGGCCGAGACCACCGACTACATCCGCACCGTGGCGGAGACGGTGGACGTGCCGGTGATGCTCTACAACATCCCGGCCGCCACCGGGGTCAACCTCGACCACGAAACCGTGGGGGAACTGGCCCGCGAGGTCGACAACATCCGCTACATCAAGGACTCCAGCGGCAACATGGAACAGGCCAACCAGCTGATCCACCACCACGCCGAGCACATCTCCACCATCATCGGGTGGGACGCGCTGATCCTGGCGGCGCTGACCGAGGGTGCGGCCGGGGTGATGGCCGGTGCTGCGAACGTCGCCCCGCAGGAGATCGTGGCCGTGCACCAGGCCGTCGCCGCCGGGGATCTCGACAGGGCCCGGGCCGAGTGGAACCGCATCTACCCGCTGATCGACGTCCTGCTCAATACGGCCTTCGTGCCGGCCATCAAGGCCGCCCTGGGTGTGCTCGGCCACCCCGTGGGGAGTCCGCGGCGCCCCACCGCTGACCTGGATCCTGCGTCCCTGGCCCGCATCGAGAAGCTCGTGACCGAGCTCCAGCTGGAGTCGGCCTCCGTCTGAGCGGCACCGGGGGGCCGGCGGGCAGCCGACGCCGGTCCCCGCGCCGGACCGCGACCATCCTCATTCAGCCCATCACCATCAGGAGCGACCGATCATGACCTCACCTGCAACGACCACCTCGGGCACCGTCCGACGGGCCTCCGACTCCTCCCCCCTCGTGGCAGCCGAGGAGCTTCCCCCCGGCCGGCACTTCATCGACGGGCAGTTCCGGACCGGCAACGACAACGGGTCGCTGACGGTCGTGGACCCCTGCACCGAGAACGCCATCTGCCAGGTCGCCCAGGGCACGGTGGCCGATGTCGACGCCGCGGTGGGCGCAGCCGTGCAGGCCCGCCGGACGTGGGGTACCACCACCCCCAAGCACCGGGCGGAAGCGCTGCTGGCCATCGCCGACCGGCTGGCCGAGAACGCGGAGTTGCTGGCCCGGCTGGAGGCGCTGAACACGGGCAAGCCCATGATGGTGGCCGAGGACGACGTGGCGATGTCCATCGACTCGTTCCGGTTCATGGCCGGGGCAGTGCGCGCCACGACGTCCCTGGCCGCCGGGGAGTACGCCGAGGACCACCTGTCGGTCATCCTGCGGGAACCGCTGGGAGTCGTCGGGGTCGTGACCCCGTGGAACTACCCCCTACTGATGGTCGTGTGGAAGATCGCTCCGATCCTGGCGGCGGGCAACACGGTCGTGCTCAAGCCCTCGGAGCAGACCCCGCTGACCACCCTGAAGTTCGCCGAGCTGGTCGCGGACCTGCTGCCGACCGGAGTGTTCAACGTCGTCACCGGGCCCGGGTCGGTGATCGGGGCCCGCCTGTCGGAGCACCCGCAGGTGGACATGATCGCCCTGACCGGCTCGGTCAACAGCGGCCGCGCCGTGGCCAGAGCCGCAGCGGAGTCGCTCAAGCGCGTGCACCTGGAGCTCGGCGGCAAGGCCCCGGTGGTGATCTTCGAGGACGCCGATCTGGCCGCCGCGGCCGAGTCCCTGCGCACGGCCGGGTACTGGAACTCCGGCCAGGAGTGCGGTGCGGGGTGCCGCGTGCTGGTCCACGAGTCGGTCGCCGAGCGTTTCGCCCAGCTGCTCGTGGATCAGGTGAGCACCCTGGTCGTCGGCGAGCCCGGGGCGGGGGCCGACGTCGAGATCGGTCCGATGATCTCGAAGAGCCACTTCGACCGGGTCCTGGAGCACCTCGAGCGAGCCCAGGCAGACGGAGCGAAGGCCGCCGTCGGCGGCGGCGCGCTGGACGGGCCGGGCTTCTTCGTGGCGCCCACGGTCCTGGTGGACGTTCCGCAGGGCGCGGCCTGCTCGCTGGAGGAGATCTTCGGCCCCGTCGTGACCGTCGAGACGTTCACCGACGAGGAGGACGCGGTGACCCGGGCCAACGAGGTGCCGTTCGGACTCTCGGCCTCGGTGTGGACGCTCAACGCCCAGCGCAGCCATGACATCGCCTCACGTCTGGACGCCGGCACCGTGTGGGTCAACTCGCACCTGGTGCTGGCCACGGAAATGCCCTGGGGTGGCTTCAAGGGCTCCGGATACGGCCGGGACCTGTCGGCCTACGCCTTGGACGACTACTCCCGGACCAAGCACGTCATGCACCACACGGGACGCTAGAACGCCTCCACCGGCCGTGGGCCACCGCCATGAATGCTCTTGCCGACCTCTCACGGGACGCGGGGCTGTTCCTCGACGGCGGTGGTCCACGCCTCTGCCGGACAGGAACGGCGGCACGGCTCAGCGTTGCCGACACGGAGAGCCCGCCGTTGGATCACCTGGCCGCGACGGCGCTCGGGCCTGGCGACAACATCGTCGGTGCCGCTGCGGTCGGAGGCGTCCGTCGACGCGGGCGGCTGTCGGCGTTGAACCAGCGGTCCTCAGCGACGCGGTGTCGAGGTAGGTGTCGCCGTAGGCCCATCAGCTGCATGACGGAACCTGCGGCGAGGACCGGACCGGTCAGCGGCGGCTGAGCCAACGGCGTGCAACGACGGCGGCAGCGCTGCGAAAACCTGCTCGTGCTCAGCCACCGACCGGGAGAACGGCGACCCCCACGGGTGGAGGGCTGCCACGTCCAGCAGGAACCAGCCGGCACAGTCGCGACCGTGGTGCTGTCGGGCTCGAGGTGGTCGGGCTCGGGCAGGCTGGTGGATGTGAGGTCCATGGCGTTCAAGGGTGGAATCACACGCCGACCGGAGGCCGGGGAGGTCGCCCAGCAGCTCGAACCGGCTACCGCGCGATCCGCCGGGCGTCAGCGTGGGCCCTCATGACGCCCGGGCCTGTCCTGCGAATCGTGGCGCTGGCCCGGGGCCGGGTCACCGCTTGCCCACCAGGGCCGTGAGACCGCCGGCAGCACACAAGCTCGCGGCCAGCGTTGCCAGGAGTGCCGGGTGCAGAAGCTCTTGTGCCACGCCGAAGCCGACGGATCCCAGTGCCTGCCCGGTGGCCAGCGCGATGAACAGGACCGAGGTGCCCGCTCCTGCGTGGTGCGGCCATACGTGACGGGCCCACAGGATGAGCACCGTGGTCAGGCCCATGTAGCCGGCCCCGAAGAGGGCCATGCTGGTGTAGGCCGCCCAGGAGCCGCCGGTGGCCACGCACAGGGCGACGCCGGCGCCGGCCAGGGCCAGGGCGCCGGCGCAGGTGCACCAGCCGCCTCGGCGCCCTGTGCGTTCGACGAGGGCTCCGGTCAGGGTGCCGAGAAGCCCGCCCAGGCCCAGGGCGATCCACAGCCACCCGACCCGTTCCGCGGCCACTGCACCCGACTCGGTGAGCAGCAGCGGCCCGAACGTCCAGATCAAGGACGATCCCGCGCCGGCGAGCAGCGCCGCAGCGCCCGGGGCGAGCAGGGGCCACCACGCCTGACGGGACGGAGCCGAAGCCGGACCCGACGCGGCGGCCTGAGGAGCGGCCAGGTCGGTGCGTGCCCGCACGCGGTGCCACACCGCTGCCGTGGTCGCCGCGCACACGAGGGCCATGACCAGCCATGCCGGGCCGACCGAGGGGACGGCGGAAACCAGCAGGCCTGCTGCGACGACGCCCACGGCCGTGCCCGTGTTGGCCACGGACTGCGCCGTGGACGTGGCCTCGGGGGCGACGACCGCGTCGATGATCGGCACCAGGGCCGGGGAGGCGAAGCCCCCGCCCATGCCCCCGATGAAGACCGCGACGACGAACACCACCGGGTCCGAGGTCACCGCCACCCCCACGCACCCGGTCGTCGCGGTGGCTCCGGCCAGAGCCAGCCCTGTCCGGGGGCTGCGGTCCACCAGGCGGGCGGCCACCACGGCGGCCAACGAGTAGGAGGTGAACTGGGCGCCGGCCGCCCAGCCCAGCACCCCGACCAGCTCCGGGCGCTGGACCGCCAGGTACGGAGCGAACAGCCCCACCCCGAAGCGGGCCATCCCGTAGGTGGCGGCGATCAGCAGCATCCCCGCCACCGCCGTGCCCATGCCCGTGCTGCGCCGTGCCGGCGCGGAAGATGCTGTCATCACGTGCTCCTCTGGGTATAACGCTCGTTTCGCTGTAACGAACGTTATACTAGTTCCATGGCCGATCCGCAGCACACCCGCGACCGCATCCTCGACGCCGCCGAGAACCTGTTCTTCCACGAGGGCATCACCACCACGGGCGTGGACCGGGTCGCCGCGCAGGCGGGGGTGGCGATCGTGACGCTGTACAAGCACTTCGGCTCCAAGGACAACCTGCTGCGCGAGGTGCTCTCCCGCCGGCTCCACGCCTGGACCCAGCACTGGGACGCCGCCGTCGCCGCCGCGTCCTCCCCGCAGACGCGTCTGCTGGCGGTCTTCGACGCCGTCGAGACCTTCCGGGCCTCCTCCGGTCCCACCCAGTGGTGCTGCTTCCTGGCCACCGCCTCCGAACGTCCCATCCCTGAGGACGGCATCGGTGACCCGGTGTTCGAGCTGATCCGCCAGGACACCCGGCTGGTCAGCGAGCGGCTGGCGGAACTGGCTCGAGGGGCCCGGTGCCAGGACCCCGCCACGGTGGCCGCAACGCTGCTGCTGCTCTACAACGGTGTGCTCGCCAGCCTCCTGCGCGGCGCACCCTCGGACCCGATCACCCGTGCTCGCGACACGGCACGGTTGTTCGTCGACTCCTGTGTTGATGCGGCTGAACCCACACTGTCGTAGGACGCCCCCGGCTGGAACGACGCATGACGACGGTCCGTCCTGTCGACCACGCATGCGCAGGACGTGGCCCGGAACGATCCCACATCGGCATCGGCGGCCTGCGCCCGATCGGACATCCAGCACCGCTGCGAGTCGGTACGCCTAGGCTGGGCGGGTGAGCAGCACATCACCCGCCCCGTGGACCGAGCGCCACCAGGTCGCCGTCTACCTGGCGGCCATCGCCGTCGCCGTCCTCGTGGGCTGGACGGTGCCCGGCGCGCCCGCCCTGGCCCCGGCCGTCACCCCGGTCTTGGGACTGCTGCTGTTCGCCACGTTCCTGGCGGTCCCCTTCGCCGCGCTCGGGCGGGCGTTCGCCGACCTGCGCTTCCTGGTGGCGGTGCTGGTGGTCAACTTCGCGGTCGTCCCGGTCGTGGTGCTCCTGCTCTCCCGCGCGGTCGCCGACCACGAGGCCCTGCTGATCGGGGTGCTGCTGGTGCTGCTGGCCCCGTGCGTGGACTACGTCATCGTCTTCACCGGTCTCGCCGGGGGCGCCGCCGACCGGTTGCTGGCCGCCGCCCCGCTGCTGATGCTGGGGCAGATGCTGCTCCTGCCCGCCTGGCTGCTGGTCTTCGCCGGGACGGAGGCGGTCGCCCTGGTGGAGCTCGGGCCCTTCGTGGAGGCGTTCGTGCTGCTGATCCTCCTGCCCCTCGCGGCGGCCGCGGCGCTCCAGCGGGCGGCGCTGCGCTCCGCCGCGGCGCGCCGGGCCGCGGCCGTCACGACCTCGGAGATGGTGCCGCTGATGGCGCTGACCCTGTTCACGGTGATCGCCTCGCAGGTGCGCGGGGTGGGGGAGCAGCTGGCCGACCTCGCGGCGGTGGTGCCCCTCTACGTGGGCTTCCTCGTGCTCATGGTCCCGATCGGGGTCGTGGCCGCCCGGACCGTGGGCCTCGACGTGCCGGCCTCCCGCGCCCTGGTGTTCGGCGGGGTCACCCGCAACTCCCTCGTGGTGCTCCCGCTGGCCCTGGCGCTGCCGGAGCGGCTGGCGCTGACGCCGTTCGCCGTCGTCACCCAGACCCTCGTGGAACTGGTGGGGATGGTGCTCCTCGTGCGCCTGGTCCCGCTCCTGGTGCCGGAGGGCCGTCCACGGCACAGCGGGCGGACCACCCCGTCCGGCCGGACGGCTCCCCGCCCCTGACCCGGGCCGTCGAGATCGCCGCGGCCCCGGGGACAGCCCCCTCGTGCGATCCGGGCCGGGTTCGTAGACTGGCCGTCCGCGCCGCGCAACCGCGGCCGCCCACCAGAGAAGGGATCCCCCATGACCGACCAGGACGACGGCACCGCCAAGGTGCGCGAGCTCATCAAGAGCACCCGCATCGCCATGCTCACCCACGCGGACGAGTACGGGAACCTCATCTCCAAGCCGATGGCCACCCAGGACGTGGACTTCGACGGCACCGTGTACTTCATCGCCGAGCGCACCTCCGACCAGGTCCAGGACCTCCAGCAGCGGCCCTCCGTCAACGTCGCCTACGCGGGGGAGGGCGCCTGGGTCTCGCTCACCGGCACCGCGCTCGTGCTCAACGACGTGGAGAAGCTCAAGGAGCTGTGGGACGCCTTCACCGGCTCCTGGCTCGAGGGCGGGCCCGAGAACCCGGACAACGTGCTCATCGAGATCACCGGCCGCTCCGCCGAGTACTGGGACACCCCCGGCGGGGGCAAGGTCACCCAGGTGGCCAACCTGGTGAAGGCCAGGCTCACCGGCGACACGATCAAGGGCGACAAGGGCGTCGTCGACCTCTGACCCGCGCCCGCCGTTCCCGGGGGCCGCCCGTCCGGGACGGGCGGCCCCCGCCCGGGCGTGTCCCGGTGTCCGCGAGTAGAATCCGGGCATGGCTACTTCACTGGTCCGTCCTCGCACCGGCAAGCTCCTCGGCGGCGTCTGCGCGGCGCTGGCGAACCGATTCGGCCTCCCGAAGTTCCTCGTGCGCCTCGGGTTCGTCGTGTTCGGCCTCGTGGGCGTGGGGGAGCTGGTTTACATCGCCCTGTGGATCGTCATCCCCAAGGAGTCCTGAGCTCTCTCGGCGACAGCTCCGCGGCACCCACCCGGGGCTCACCGCGCCGCGGTCGGCACGCCTCCCAGCAGGCGGCGGTAGCTGCGGTGCACGTTGAGTGCCACGGTGGTCGCCACGACGGCCTTGAGCAGGTCGCCGGGAACGAACACGAGGGAGCCCAGCAGGCTCGTCGACAGCGGCAGCCCGGCGACCACGGCCGTCCACGGCACGCCGAGGGCGTAGATGACGCCGATGCCGCCCACCACGGTGCTGATCAGGACGGCGGCGAACCGGGCCGCGGGACGGGTCCGCCGCAGGGCCCAGTGCTGCACCAGGAAGCCGATGACCAGGGCGGCGGGGATCCAGCCGAGCAGGTAGCCGCCGGTCGGGCCCAGGAACACCCCGAGCCCGCCCCGTCCTCCGGCGAGCAGCGGCAGCCCGGCGACCACGAGGACCTCCAGGACGACCACGGAGAGCATGCCCCGGACCGGGCCGAGCATCGCGCCGGCGAGCATCACGCCGAGGGTCTGCAGGGTGATGGGCACGGGGACGATGCCGACGGTGATCGGCGGCACCAGGCCCAGCGCGGCGATCAGGGCGGCGAACACCGCCACCAGGACGGTGTTCTGGGTGGTCTGCGGGGAGTCGGTGGACATGCGGATCCTTCGGGTGGGTGGGACGGGAGTCAGTCGGACACGGGTGGCACGGGGCGCCGGACCGGTGGAGCGGAGTCGTAGCACCGGGCGTCGATCGCCGAGGAGATCTCCTGGGCGGCCTCCAGGGTGCGCACGAGCAGGGGCACCAGCACGGCCACGGGACTGTTGTGCAGACCGCGGGCGAACTGCGCCTCGCGGATCGCGAGGTACTGGGCGCGGATCTCGGGGATGAACCGGATCGTCATCGACAGTGCCAGGCTGATCTGGGCCGGGTTCAGGCCGAGCCGGCGGGTCGGCCGCAGGAGGGTCTCGAACAGGGCCAGCATCTCGCTGAACGCGGTGGTCAGGGTGACGGTGCAGGCGAAGAGGCAGAGGCTGAGCAGCCGCAGGGCCGAGATCGTGGCGGCCTCCCAGGTGGAGGTCAGCCCCAGGGTGACGAAGACGATCCCGACGACGAGGAACAGCCCCAGGAGCATGCGGACCAGGCGCAGCGGCGGGGTCCGCGTCAGCAGCACCCCCGCCACCGCGAGGGCGAAGAACACGATCTGTTCCACCAGGCCGGGGACCGCGTAGAGGGTGATGCTGGCGACGAAGAGGAGTGCGAACTTGTAGCCGGCAGGCACCGCGGCCAGCGGGCCGCTGGGACGGGAGCCGTTCACGAGTCGCTGATCCGGCAGTAGAACTCCAGCGCCTGCCCCGGGGCGCCGTCGAAGGCGATCCGGCCCTCGTGGACCACGAGGGTGCGGTCGTAGTCGCCGATCATGTCCAGGTCGTGGGTCACGACGATCGCGCGCTGGTCCAGGCGGTCGATGGTCCTCTGGAGCCGGCGGCGGTTGCGCCGGTCCAGCATGGTGGTCGGTTCGTCGAAGACCACGGTGGACGGTTCCATGACCAGCACCGAGGCCAGCGCGACCATCTGCTTCTCCCCGCCGGACAGCGTGTACGACTCCCGGTCGCGCAGGTGGGCGATGTCGAGGCGCTCGAGGACCGCGTCCACCCGCTCGGTGAGCTCCGTCCCGCGCAGACCGAGGTTCTTCACGCCGAAGGCGATGTCCTCGGCCACCAGGGGCATCACGATCTGGTTCTCCGGGTTCTGGAACACGAACCCGACCTGGCGCCGGATCCGCTTGGCGTCCCGGGCGGTGGTCAGCTCGCCCACCCGCACGGTCCCCCGCGTGGGCAGCACGAGCGCGTTGAGCAGGCGCACGAGCGTGCTCTTGCCCGAGCCGTTGAGCCCGATCACGGCGATGCGGTGCTCGTCCAGGGTCAGGTCGACGTCCCGGAGGATGTCCCGGCCCTCCCGGGTGACGGTGACGTCCGTCAGCCGGATGCCCGGGTGGGCGAGGTCCTGGGGCGCGGGCTGCTCTCCTCGGCGGGGCGGACGGCGGGGCGCGCGGCGGGGTCCGGAGAAGGCGGGGCGGGAGGTCGGCACGGTCCGGTTCAGTCCTCGAAGTACAGGGAGGCGTGCAGGCGGCATCCCGGGTTGAACCGTGCGCCGCAGCGCGGGCAGCCGTCCACGTCCAGGTAGGCGCGGACGGACAGTTCGTGGGCGCAGACCCCGCACAGGACGGCCGGGGCGTCCCGCTCGGCGACCGGCCACGGCACCGCCGCATGGCCCGCACTCTCCTCGTGGCAGAGGTGGCAGGGGTAGTACTCCCGGCAGCACCAGAACCTGATCGCGACCACGTCGAGCGCCGTGCGGTAGTGCGTGCACCGCGTCTGGTCGTCGACAGGACTCCCCAGGACTCTGGGCATGGTCACCTTCTCTCGATCCGGAGTGCGCGGGTCCGCGCCGGCCGTGGCGGACGCCGAGGCCATTATCCCTGCTCGCCGCTGGGCGCACCCCTCCCCGGGTCGTCCAGGATGCATCCAGTGGGCTCGCCTAGAGTTCGGGGCTGACGACCGGAGGGCCGCGTGCCGTGTCCCGCCGACCTGCCCGCGACCACGCAGGAGCCGCATGCCGACCTCCACCCGTTCCCTGCCCTCGTTCCGGACCCTGCCGAGGTGGGGCCGGCCGGCCGTGACGCTCTGCGTCGTGCTCGCCCTGCTCACCGTGGCCACGGTGTCGGCCACGGCGGTGCGCTTCTCCCGCCTGGTGACGAACATCGACACGGTGGAGCTGGTGCGGGAGGACACGGCCACGACCGCCGGGGGCGGGACCAACCTGCTCGTGGTCGGCTCGGACGCCCGGGACGGGGACCCGCAGATGGGGGACCGGGCGGACTCCATGGTCCTGGTCCACCTCAGCGGGGACCGCTCCCGGATCGACGCCGTCCAGATCCCGCGCGACACCGTGCTGGAGATCCCCTCGTGCACCGAGGACCTCGGCAACGTGTTCTCCGGCTACTACGGCATGATCAACGGCGCGCTGGGCGCCGGCCCGGGGTGTCTCGTGACGGCGGTGGAGGCACTGACCGGGGTGCAGCTCGACCACTTCCTCGAGCTGCGCTTCGAGGGATTCGCCCGCGTCGTCGACTCCCTGGACGGGCTGCCGGTGGACCTGCCGGAGGCGCTGTTCGACCCGAAGGCGGAGCTGGACCTGCCGGCCGGTGAGCAGGTGCTCGACGGCGACCAGGCGCTGGCCTGGGCCCGGACGCGCGACAGCGTCGGGGACGGCAGCGACATCGGACGCATGGGCAATCAGCAGGCGGTCATGCACACGATCGTGGACCGCGTCGGGGAGCGGAAGCTGGTCACCCGTCCGGGGCGGGCCTACTCGTTCCTGGACGCCGTGACGTCATCGGTGCGCGCCGACGCCGGCCTGGCCGATCTCCGCACGGCGGTCCGGCTCGGTGCGGGCCTCGCGCGCGTCCCGCGGGAGAACATCAGCATCGCGACCATGCCGTGGGAGCCGGACCTCTACGACCTCAACCGGGTGGTCCCCTCGGCCGCGGCGGAGGAGGTCTTCGCCGGCCTGGTCCGGGACGAGCCCGTGCTGGACACCCCCGCCCCGGCGGGAACGGGAGCGTCGACGGCCGCCCTCTGAGCCGTCCGGGGCGCCGAACCGCCAGGGGCTCTGCCCGTCCCGGCAGGTCCGGCACGGCCTGCCGGGACGGGGCGGTGGGGTCAGATGAACGTGACGCCCTGGGCGAGCGGCAGCTCCCCGGAGTAGTTGACGGTGTTGGTGGCCTGGCGCATGTAGGCCTTCCACGAGTCCGAGCCGGACTCCCGCCCGCCGCCGGTCTCCTTCTCGCCGCCGAAGGCGCCGCCGATCTCCGCCCCGGAGGTGCCGATGTTGACGTTGGCGATGCCGCAGTCGGAACCGGCCGAGGAGAGGAACTGCTCGGCCTCGAGCTGGTCGTTGGTGAAGATCGCCGAGGACAGCCCCTGCGGCACGCCGTTCTGCAGCTCGATCGCCTCGGCGAGTTCCGAGTAGGTGAGCACGTACAGGATCGGGGCGAAGGTCTCCTCCTGCACCACCTCGGTCTGCGCGGGCATCCGCACCACGGCGGGCCGGACGTAGAAGGCCTCCGGCCGCTCCTCGGCGAGGACCCGTTCGCCGCCGGTCAGGACGGTGCCGCCCTGCTCCTGCGCGGCGCGCAGCGCCTGCTGCATGGCGTCGTGGCTGCGCTCGTCGATCAGCGGGCCCACCAGGTTCGAGGTCTCGCGGGGGTCCCCGATGCTGAGGGTGCCGTAGGCCTGGACCAGCTTCTCCGTGAGGACGTCCACGACGGACTCGTGCACGATCAGGCGCCGCATGGTGGTGCAGCGCTGGCCCGCCGTGCCCACGGCGGAGAAGACGATGCCCCGCAGGGCGAGGTCGAGATCGGCGCTGGGGGCGACGATCGCGGCGTTGTTGCCCCCCAGCTCCAGCAGGCAGCGGCCGAACCGGGCGGCCACGCGCGGGGCGACCTCACGGCCCATGCGCACCGACCCGGTGGCCGAGACCAGGGCCACCCGGGGGTCGTCCACGAGGCTCTGGCCGCCCGCGCGGTCGGCGAGCACCAGCTGATGGATCTCGGGCGGGGCGCCGCAGTCGCGCACCGCCCGTGCCAGGAGGGCGTGGGAGCCCATCGCGCTGAGCGCGACCGTCTCCGAGGGCTTCCACACGACCGTGTCCCCGCAGACCAGGGCGAGGGCGGTGTTCCAGGAGTAGACGGCGACGGGGAAGTTGAAGGCGGAGACGACCCCGACGACGCCCAGCGGGTGCCAGGTCTCCATGAGCCGGTGCCCGGGGCGCTCGGACGGCATGGTCCGGCCGTAGAGCATGCGGGACTGGCCGACGGCGAAGTCGCAGATGTCGATCATCTCCTGCACCTCGCCGAGGGCCTCGGAGGTGATCTTGCCGGCCTCGGCCTGCACGAGAACGGCCAGGTCCTCCTTGTGCTCGGTGAGCAGCTCGCCCCACCGCTTGACCACGTTGCCGCGCACCGGCGCCGGGACGTCGCGCCAGGCGGGGAACGCCTCGGCGGCCCGGCCGACGGCCGCGCCGACGTCCGCGGCGGAGGCCAGGGGCAGGCCCGCCAGGACCTCGCCGGTCAGGGGGCTGCGGGCCTCGAGCTCCCCGGTCAGCCCGTCGACGTCGACCCCGCAGGCGCGGAGGGCGCGGTGGACGTCGGTGGTGAGAGCGGTGTTCTGCAGGGTCTGGGACATCGGTGCTTCTCCTGGTGGTTCGGTGCTGTCGGGTGGTGTGGTGCCGTCGGGCGGCACGAGGTGCGGGGGAGCCGGGTCGTCGTTCTCCTGGGGGCGGGGCTCAGGCGGCGACGACGGCGCCCAGCCGCTCGCGCAGCCGGGCCAGCGACGCGTCCTGCTGGCGCCGGTACAGGTCGTGGGGGTCGATCACCGTGCGGCCCACGACGCGGGACAGCACGGTGATGTCGTAGTCGGTGCCGAGCTGGGCGTCGTCGCGCGAGCCCTCCTCGGTGAGGTTGGACCGGAAGATCCCGGCCGCGGAGCGGGGCAGGAAGTCCTCGTAGACGATGGGCCGCGGGACCACCATGCCGGACCCGATCAGCGCCCCGAGCCGGAGGTCCTCACCGGTGAGGGGCGCGTCCCGGCGGGCCAGGGCGTCCTCGTCGAGGGCGTATGTGAAGTAGGCCAGGCCCCGCAGGGCCAGCTCCTGCTCGGTGCGGGGGAGGTTCTCCTCCCACACGGTGCGGGCCACGTCCACGCGGACCCCGTCGCCCTGCCCCTCGGCCAGCCGCCGATCGGTCTCGGCCACCATCCGGTCGTAGAGGTCCCGTCCCGCGGGGGTGAGGGCGATGCCGCGCTGCTCGACCTCCCCGAAGCGCACCCGCAGCGCGCCGGGGCCCACGGTGCCGTCCTCGAAGCGGAACACCCGGTCCTCCGCGAGGGCGCGGAACGAGGTCTGGCGCAGGAGGACGCCCGGGCCGTCCCACCGCGGAGGCCCCTGGATCTCGTCGATCATCGTGATCCCCAGCGTCTCCATGCGCGCGTAGAGGTCGTCGATGTCGAGCACCCGCGGCGTGAGGTGGTTGATGTGTGTGGTGGTGACCCCGCCGATGTCGGAGGCCACCGCGGAGACGGCCTCGAGCTCCCGGTACCAGGCGTGGTCCACCGGCTCGTCGGAGAGCTCGAAGGACCGGGTGGCCAGTTGGAGCAGCCGCTCGGCGTCGTCGTCCTCCAGTCCGCCCTCGGCGGCGGCCCGGTCCGCCAGCTCCAGCAGCTCCTCGGGGAACAGGCTGCGGCGGCCGATGAACTCCCGCAGCCGCCGCTGCAGGTCCTCGCCGAAGAACCGGGGATCGTCGGCGGCGAGCATCGAGGTGAAGACGCGGAAGGGGTTCCGGGCGAGCTCCTCGGGGTCGACCGGGCGGAAGGCGGTGGAGACCACCGGGACGGACGACGCGGAGGCGTCGCGCAGGTCGTAGAAGCCCACCGGTTGCATCCCGAACGCGGCGAAGACCCGTGCCACCTGGGCCATCTCCTGCGGCGAGCCCACGCGGATGGCCCCGTGGCGCTCCGCCGTGACGCGGTCGATGCTGCCCAGGCGCTCGGCGTCGGCGCCGTGGCGGGCCAGGAAGTCCTCGTTCACGGCGGTGGAGACGTCGACCAGGGTGTTGTAGGCCGGCACCTCCGCGCCGTACATCTCGGAGAGCCGGCGGGCGAACTGGGCCCTCAGCTGCCAGAGCGGCTGGAAAGTCATGTCGATTGGTCCTCTCGTCGTGCTCGGGACGGGGTCAGATGATGTTCACCTCGTGCAGGACCGGTGCGGTCCCGGAGAACCGGTCGGCGGAGAAGTGGCCGGCGTCCAGGAAGGAGGGCCGGCCCAGGTAGAGGTCGGCGACCAGCTCGCCCACCGCGGGGCCCTGGAGGAAGCCGTGCCCGGAGAACCCGGTGGCGTAGAAGAAGCCGGGCAGCTCGCGGGCCTCGCCGATGAGCGCGTTGCGGTCGGGGGTGTTCTCGTAGAGCCCGGCCCAGCCGCCCGCCAGGTCGGGGTGCTCCAGCTGCGGGGTGCAGACGGCGGCCGCGGCGTTGAGCTCGGGCAGCCAGTCGTGGTCGAACTCGCGGCAGAACCCGGGCTCCTGCTGGTGGGAGATGCCCAGCAGCAGGCCGTTGCGGTAGTTGTGGTGGTAGAAGGTCGTCGAGAGGTCCAGGGTGAAGGGCACCCGCGGATAGGGGACGGAGCGCTGCCGGGTGAGGCCGATCAGCCGCCGCACGGGGGTCACCGGCAGGTCCACGCCGACCATCGCGCCGATCCGGGCGCTCCACGCCCCGGCGCAGCACACGACCGCGCTCGTGCGGATGGTGCCGCGCTGGGTGGTCACCGACTCGATCGCGCCGGCGCCGCGCCGGACGTCCAGCACCTCGGTGCGGTCGAGGACCGTCACCCCGAGCTCGACCGCGGCGGCGGCGTAGCCGGCGACCACCGCGGACGGGGCGGCGAAGCCGTCCCCGGGGGAGAACGAGGCGCCGGTCAGGGCGGCGGGGTCGAGCAGCGGATTGATCTGCGCGGCCTCCTGCGGGGACACCATGCGGCTGTCGACCCCCAGGCCGTTCTGGATCCCGGTGGCCCGCTCCAGGTCCGCGGCCTCGGCGTCCGAGCGGCACAGGAAGAGATAGCCCACCTGCTGGAACCCGATGTCCACCCCGAACTGCCGGGGAAAGCGCCGGAAGGCCTCCAGCGAGCGCCGGCCGAGCTCGATGTTGCCCGGATCGGAGAAGTTCGCCCGGACGCCGCCGAGGGGCTTGGCCGAGGACCCGCTGCCGAGCTCGGCGCGCTCCAGCAGCACGATGTTGCGCACTCCGCGAGAGGCGAGGTGCCAGGCCGTGCTCAGACCCATGATCCCGCCGCCGACGACGACCACGTCGGCCGCCGGGGGCTGCGCGGTGGCGCAGGTCGGATCGAGTCCGACGATCTGGTCCGCCACCGGCAACCTCCCTCTGCGCCGCGCCGAGCTGTCCTGTGCGAGCCAGCCGTTGTTATCCGTTATCGATAACGTGATCTTCCGCCCGGGCGTCGGCGGGGTCAAGAGGGGAAGGTGAGATTTCTTCCGGCCGCTGACGCACAGGCGGGTGCCCGTGCGTCAGGGGCGGGCGTAGTCCAGGTGGCGGACCATGAGCTCGGCCGCCCGGGCCGGGTCGCCCGCGACGACCGCCTCGGCGATGTCCCGGTGCTCCAGGGCGCTGCTCTCCAGCCGCCCGCGCTCCTGCAGGTGGTAGGACCCGTTGATCCGGGACTGGTCCCGCAGGTTCTCCACGATCGCCGTCCACCGCGTGTTCCCGAGCATCCCCACGAGGGCGGTGTGGAAGCGCTGGTCCGCCTCGAGGTACTCGAGCACGTCGTGACCACCGGAGGCGGCGACGGTGCGTTCGCCCAGGTCCCGCAGCAGGGCGGCCTGGTCCGCGTCGACACCCTGCTCGGCCACCCGCCGCACGGCCTCGACCTCGATGAGCCGGCGCAGGTCGTAGACCTCCTGCCGGTCCCGGTCGGTCAGCTCCACCACGCGGAAGCCCCGGTTGCGCACGAGCTCCAGCAGGCCCTTGTTGACCAGCGACATCATGGCCTCGCGGGCCGGGCTGTTGGAGACCCCCAGGCGCGCGGCGAGGCTGTTGGCCGAGTAGATCTCCCCGGGCCGCATGGCTCCGCTGAGCAGGGCGCGGCGGATCAGGGCCTCCGTCGAGTCCTTGAGCGTCGAGCGGGTGAGTGCGGCGAGCGCGAGCTCGTCGCCCCAGTCCTGGGTCCGCTTCATCCGTTTCCTCGTCCGCCCTCCCGGCCCCCTGGGGACCTCGTCCGTCGCCGTCCGGCGGTCGACATGCTGACAACATCGACGTGCTGACAACATCGACGTGCTGAAAACATAACAGTGAACACCGCGCGGGCCGGTGGGCGGCGGGGCTCTCCTGGCCTGTCACTGATCAGGGGCAACCCGGAGATCGACGCGGAACACTTCTCGCGGTGGGCCGGTCGCCACGAGGACGTCCGCACTCAGCCGGCCGAGCGGCCCAGCTGCTCCTCGTGGTGCAGGCCGCCGGGGACCGTCCCGGTCAGGGCGGTCTCGGCGAGGGCCTCGCCCAGGGCCGGCGCCTGCTTGAACAGGTTGTGCCCGGCGAGGGCGGTGAGTCCGTCCTCGGACCAGACGCCCACGCCGTCGTCGCCCCAGGGCAGGCGGGTGACCCAGCAGTGCACGTGGTCCACCGGGGCCGGGTCGAGCCCCGGCAGGGCCCGCTGCACGTAGGTGACGGTGCGCTCCGCGAGCTCGGCGAGCCGGCCTGGATCCGCCAGGCTGCCGTCCGGGTGGGCGTCCGTGTCGGCGCTGAGGCCCACGGAGTAGTGGCGGCCGTCCGGGTACGGCGCGGCGTAGACCCCCGTCTCCCCGAAGGCGCCGCTGCCGTCCTGGAACGTGGGCAGCCCGTCCGGTGCCGCGCCGCGCACGGCGAAGGTCAGGCGGACGTGGGCGCCCAGGGCGACCGGCAGCAGGTCGAGGCCGGCCCCGCGCGCCAGAGGAGCGGTGCCCCGGCCGGCGCACAGCACCACGTGGTCGTAGTCCAAGCACGTGGTGCCGGTGCGCACCTCGACCCGGCCGTGGCCGGTGCGCCGCACGGAGAGCACGTGCTCGCGCAGCACCGACCCGCCGAGCCGGTCCGTGAGCGCGCCGACCGCGGCCAGGGTCCGGATGGCCCCGCCCTCGACGTCGAGCATCGCCGGGCCGCTCCACCCGGCCAGGAGGGGCAGCCGGTCGTGCAGCTCCGCGGGCTCGAGCCGCCGGACGGGGACGTCCGGGAAGGGCTCGAGGGTGCGCAGCTTGTCCTCCACGCCGTCCCCGATCGCCACGGCCCCGTCCGTGGAGATCAGCTCCGTGCCGAACTCCTGCTCCCAGGCTCGCCACAGGGCCCGGCTGCGGGCGACCAGCGCCACCAGCCGCGGATCGTCGTGGGCGTGCCGGAAGATCCGGGACTGCCCGGCGGACTGCCCGGCGCCGGGCGGCCCGGACTCGTAGAGGGTGACGTCGGCGCCCCGGGAGCGAAGGGCATGGGCGGCGGCGAGGCCGACGATGCCCGCGCCCACCACGGCCGTCCGGCTCATGGGTGTCCGTCAGGGGTGTTCAGGTGCCGTCCCGTGGGCTCAGCCGTCCTGCTCGGGGTCGGTGCTCTCCCCGAGGATGTCGTCGAAGGCCTCGCGCACGGCCTGGCGGGTGGCCAGGCGCACGCTCGCGGCGCCCTGCTTGTCCGCGGTGTCGGCGTCGGCGATGTTCTTGCGCTCCTCGCGCTCCTGCTCCAGGGCGTGGTCCCGGGCGGAGCGGATGCGGTCCATGATCTCGTTGGCGTCCATGGGTCCATCCCATCATGGGAACGCCGCATTTGCACAGGGGGCTGATCATTCTTCCTGGCGCCGGACCACTTCCAGGGCTCCCGTCTCCGCGGCCACCTCGGGGGTGCCGCTGCCCACCATGATCACGGCGCTGGCCGTCACCACCAGACCCATGCCGAGCAGCTGCAGGGTCGTGAGCCCCTGGCTCAGCACCAGCAGCCCCGCCAGTGCCGCGACGGCGGGCTCGAGGCTGAGCAGGATCCCGAAGACCTTCGGCGGGATGGAGCGCAGCGCCAGCAGCTCGAGCGAGTAGGGCACCACCGAGGACAGCAGGGCGATCCCCACCCCGCCCGCGAGCACGGTCCAGGTCAGGGCCGGGGCGTGGGCGGTGGCGACGCCCACGGGGGTGACCAGGACCGCGGCGACGACCAGCGCCACCGCCAGTCCGTCCAGCTGGTCGAAGTGCCGGCCCGCGGACCGGCTGCCCAGGATGTAGGCCGCCCAGCCCACCCCGGCCAGCGCCGCCCACCCGATGCCGATCAGGTCGAGCTCCGCCCACGGCACCGTGAGCGCCTGGGAGATCAGCACGACCCCGGCGAGGGCCGCCAGCACGGCCAGCACGTCCCGGGCGCGGCGGGAGAGCACCGCCGAGAGGGCGAGCGGGCCCAGGAACTCGACGGTCACGGCCACGCCCAGCGGCAGGGTGGCCAGGGACTGGTAGAACGCGAAGTTCATCCCGGCCAGTGCGGCCCCGAAGAGCAGCCCGGCGCGCCAGGCCTCGCGGCTGCGCCCGCGCAGCCGCGGCCGGATGACCAGCAGCATGATCACGGCGCTGAGCAGCAGGCGCATCGTCACCGTCGCGGAGGCCCCGATGAGCGGGACGAGGACCGCGGCGAGGGCACCGCCGAACTGGACGGAGACGACGGCCGCCAGCACGTAGGCGGTCGGGCGGAGCCCGGGGCGGCGGGCGGGGGCGAGGGTGGTCACCCGTTCAGGGTAGGGCCCGGACGCCGTTCCCGCTCACGGGCGGTCCGCCAGGTGCAGCGCGCCGTGCACGGGGTCGCGGTCGAGCACCCGGACCGCCCCGAGCCCCCGCTGCGCCGCGGCCTCCCGGAACCGCTGCCGCAGCAGCGGCTGGTGCGCGGCGAGCCCGCCGCCGACCACCACCGGGCCGGTCAGCGCCAGGCGCCGGGACACGGTCGCGGCGAGGTCCGCGAGCGCACCCGCGGCGCGGTCCACCAGCAGCATCGCGTCGTCGTCGTGCTCGGCCGCCGTGAGCGCCACGCGGGAGAGGCCGGCCCAGAACCCGCGCTCCGGGGCCCCGTGGAAGCGCTCGATGAGCCCACCGGGCTCGGCCAGGGCGCAGTGGGCGAGGACCGCCCGGTCCAGGGCGTCGGGGGACAGCCCGTCGTCGTGCCGGGCGAGCGCGCGGCGCACGAGCTCCCGGCCGATCCAGTAGCCGCTGCCCTCGTCGCCGAGCAGGTGGCCCCAGCCCCCGGCGCGGGCCTCACGACCGTCCGGGGTGGTCCCCCACGCGGCGGACCCCGTGCCGGCGATGACCGCGATCCCCGTGCTGCAGCCGCCGGCGGCCAGCACGAGCCGGGTGTCGTGCACCACGACGACGCGGGCGCGGCCCGCGTGCGGTCCGAGCAGACCCCGCAGCGACTCCTCGTCGGCCGCGGTGTCGACGCCGCCGGCGCCCGCGACCACGACGTCCGCGTCCGCGGCCCCCAGCTCGGCGAGGAGCTGCCCCAGGACGGCCGCCGCCGCGGTGGGGCTGACGTTCTGGACGTTCGCGCTGCCGCCGACGGCCTCCCGCACCACCGTGCCGTCCTCGGCGCGCAGGCCCTGGGTCTTGGTGCCGCCGATGTCCAGGCCGATGAGGATGCTCATGGGCCCATCCTGCCGTGCCCGGGGCGGAGGGGGGCCGAACATGACGATGCCCGGCCGGCGCCGGGGGGAACCGGGCCGGTCGGGCGTCGTGGAGCGTGGTCGGTCAGGCGGCGAGCGCCAGCGGGGCCCTGCGCATGCGGCAGCCCTCGAAGGGGAACAGCCGGCGGGCACCGGTGCCGGCCTCGAGGATCCAGAGGACCCCCAGGGACAGGGAGACCTGCCCCACGGTGCCGATGTAGCTCTCGTAGTCCTCGTCCCAGACCTCGATCCGGTCGCCGGACTGGAGCACGGACAGATCGAGGATCCACCTCTCAGCAGCGGTCATGACGCCACCTCCCATCAAGTCTTCTTGTGTTGACTTCTCCATGGTGCCCTGCCTGCTCCGGGCCGCGCGGGCCCGGCGCTCGGGCGCCCGGCGCGGGTCCCTTGACCTCGGTCACACCCCGCGCGGCGGGCAACCCGGCGCGGTTGCCCGCGCACGGACCGGGGGGTCAGAATGTGACGGTCGTCCCCGCGCCGCCGGTGAGGTTAAGCACGCCTGGTTCTGCGTCACACTGCGCCGGGACACGCCCAGGATTGACGGTGGGTGAACCGGATTTCCTGATCCGACACGATGAGAGGACCAGCCCATGACCGCGGCACGGTACGTGGTGATCGGCGCCGGCCTGATGGGCGCCGCCACCGCCTGGCGGCTGGCGGAGCGCGGGGAGGAGGTCGTGCTCGTGGAGCGCGACGTCCCGGCCGGGCCGCAGGGCTCCTCCCACGGGTCCGCCCGGATCTTCCGCTACGCCTACGCGGACCCCTTCTACGCGGAGCTCGTGGTCCGCTCCGAGTCCTGCTGGGCCCGGCTCGAGCACGGGTCGGGACGGCGGCTCATCGACCGGGTCGGCGGCGTGGACCACGGCCGCGGCCGGGAGCCCGGACGCCTCGCCCGCGTGCTGGAGGCGGTCGGCGTGGCGCACGAGCTGCTCACGCCCGCCGAGGCGCGCTCGCGGTGGCCGCAGCTCGCCGTCGAGACCCCCGTCCTGTTCCAGCCGGGGGCCGGCGTGCTCGACGCCCAGGGCGCCGTCGAGGCCATGGTGGAGCTGGCCGTGGCGGCCGGGGCGCAGCTGCGCTCCGCCTGGCCGGTCTCCGCGATCACCCGCACCGGTGCCGGGTTCACGGTCTCCGGCCCCCGCGGGGAGCGCCTCGACGCCGGGCACGTGGTGGTCGCCGCGGGCGGCCACCTGCCCGACCTGCTCGGCGAGCTGCCCCTGCCGCCGGCGTTCCTGGCCGGCCTGCCGCGGTTCGCCGTCCGGCAGGAGAGCGCCTTCCACTTCCCGTACCGCGACCCGGGGCGGCCGTGGCCCACCACGATCCACGAGGACGGGGCGCTGCCGGTCTACTCCCTGCCCGGCGGGCGCGACGCCGGCTTCCGCGGCCAGAAGGTCGCCGAGTACCACGGCGGGCGGCCGATCCGCTCGGCGGCCGAGCAGGACGGCGTGGTCGATCCCGCCAACCGCGCCCGGGTCGTGGCCCACGTGCGGGCGCACCTGCCCGGGCTGGTCCCCGAGCCCTACGCCGAGACCACGTGCCTGTTCACCAGCACCCCGGACGAGGACTTCGTGCTCGACTCCGCCGACGGGATCACCGTGGTCTCGCCCTGCTCGGGGCACGGGGGGAAGTTCGCCCCGCTGCTCGGGGCGATGGCCGCCGACCTCGCCACGGGGGCGGGCGGGGTCCCGGCCCGCTTCCGGCCGGGCACGGCCGTGCCGGCCCGTTGAGCCCATGACGCCCGGAGTGCCCCCCGCCGCCGAGGACCCCGAGGTGGGGGGCCCCGCACCGCAGCGCGCCGGACCCCCCGAGGAGGAGCCCGCGGGCCGGCTCGAGCGCTCCATCGGCGCTCAGGTCAAGCGCTTCCGGGCGGTCCTCGGCCTCACGGCCAAGGACCTGGCCGAGCGCACGGGCCTGTCCCGGGCCATGATCTCCAAGGTCGAGAGCGCCTCGACCTCCTGCTCGCTGGGGACCCTCGAACGGCTGGCCGACGGGCTGGGGGTGCCCGTGACCGCGCTGTTCGGGGCGCTCGAGGAGGACCGGGAGCTCGCCCGCACCCGGGCGGGGGAGGGCGTGGTCCTCGCGCGGGGAAGCACGCCGCGCGGCCACGTGCACACCGCGCTCGGCGTCCTGCGCGACCGCACCGATGCGCTCGAGCCCACCCTGGTGACCATCACGCGCACCGCGCGGACCGCTCCGCTCGTCCGCCACCCCGGCACCGAGTTCGTGCACCTGCTGGAGGGGGAGATGGTCTACCGGCACGGCACCCGGGACCACCCGCTGCTGCCCGGCGACTCCCTGCTCTTCGAGGCGGAGGCCCCGCACGGGCCCACCGAGCTGGTCGTGCTCCCGGTCCGGTTCCTGGTGGTCGCCCACCGGCACCCGTCCACCCGCCTCCCGGCCGAGCACCCCGGCTGAGCGGGCCGGGGCACTCCGGCGTCCCCGTCCCGGAAGCGGTGCGCGGACCGGTCTACGTCCGGGCGGCCCGGGGACGGGCGTCCCCGCTCGCCACCAGCCGGCGGCGGTAGGCCATGCCTCCGACCAGCGCGACCACGAACACCACCGACATGGCGATGAACAGGGGCCACGGGCCGAACTGGTAGATCAGCGGCACCGAGGCGGCGGTGATCAGCCCGCCGCCGAAGAACGGCTCGAAGAACAGCTGCTTGTAGCCGAAGGCCTCCATCGCCGGGCTCTCGTCGTGCGGGTCGGCGATGCGCATGAGGATCAGGCCGGTGGCGGTCACGCCCATGGACTGGCCGAAGTCCGCGATGCCGCGCTCGAGCCAGTAGTCGGGGATGATCTTCGGCACGAAGAGCAGCAGGAAGCCCGTGCAGAAGACGAGGCCGGCGAGGGACAGGATCAGGAAGGTCTCCCAGTTCGCGGCGATCGCCGTGAGGGACAGGGTCGCGATCGCGGCGAGGATCAGGAAGTCCAGGGCGAGCCCCTGGATGCGCAGCATCATCTGGTGGTCCAGCAGGTGGCCGATGCCCCGCGAGTCCATGACCAGCTGCACCACCACGCCGCCCAGCATGGCGAGCGGGAAGAGCGGCACGAACGCGAGCAGCTCCACGGTGTCCGCCCACAGCGCCTGCTCGATCCACTGCAGGGCCGTGAGCATGAGGTAGCCGATGAGGATGGCGATCCCCACGACGGCCACGTGCAGGGTGAGCGGCTCGATCGAGGCCGGGCGGGAGGTCATCATGGCCGCCGGGATGTTCTCGTCCCGGCGGTAGAGTCCCTTCTGCTCCTCGACGGACTGCTCGACGTTGCCCTTGATCACCTGGGTGCGCCCGGTGCGCACGCCCCAGTTGATGACGGCGATCCCGATGACGATGCCGCCCACCAGGCCGATGGTGGCCATGCCCAGGGCCAGGTCCGCGCCGTCCGCGAAGCCCAGCTCCTCCATGACGGGGCGCATCCCGGCCGCGGTGCCGTGGCCGCCCTCGAAGCCGATCTCGATCAGGGCGCCGGCCATGGGGGAGATCCCGAACAGGGGCCCGAGGACCGCGATCACGAGCAGCAGCCCGATGACGTACTGGCCGGAGCCCAGGGCGAGACCCACCGACAGCTGCGGACCGGCGAGCCGGACCACCCGCCGGGGTCCGGGGATGGACGCCCCGAGGAAGAGCGTCGCGAAGACCACGCTGATGAGCAGGCTCGGGAGCGTGGCCCAGACCTCGAGGATCTCCGGGGTGAAGACACCTCCGTCCGCGAGCCAGCCGACGCCGGTGGCCTCCCCGAGCCGGCCCAGCACCTGCGGTCCGGCCAGCAGGGCGAGGAAGCCCGCGATGATCGAACTGGGCAGGAAGATCTTCTGGATCCACCGGACCCGGACCCGCAGCCACTTCCCCAGCAGGAACAGCGCTGCCAGGAGGATCAGGGCGAAACCGATCTGGTCGGGACTCATGATGCGCTCCTGGGTCGGGGGCACGGACGGTCCGGCCAGTCTATGCAGGGGTGGGCGGGCGCACGCCGGATGACGGGGGTCCGACCGGCGGACCGGGCCCTTTCCGCCCCCGCACCGGTACCCTGGCAGGCGACCCCTGTCCTGCCCCGCGCTCTTCCCCCTGCCCCCTTCCACTGCCCAGGAGCACCCGTGACACCCTCGTCGTCCCCGGACCGGCCCTCGACGCCGCCGCCCGCCACCACTGCCGGCACCACCCCCGGGGGTACCGCCGCCGCCGGTGCCCCCGCCGGGGAGGTCCGCCGCAGCATCCCCGGGAACGTGGTGCGCGGGGCACTCATCGGCGTGGTCGAGACCGTCCCCGGGGTCAGCGGCGGCACCGTGGCCCTCGTGGTCGGCATCTACGACGAGCTCATCAACTCCGCCGGGCACGTGGTGTCCGCCGGCAAGCGGGCGCTCCTCGGGCCCGACCGCACCGCCGGGGTGAAGCACCATCTGGGCCGGGTCCACTGGCGGATCGTGGTGCCCGTGGTGATCGGCATGGTCGCGGCCCTGCTCACCGTGGCCGGCCCCATGAGCCACCTCGTCGAGGAGTACCCGGTCACCATGCGGGCGCTGTTCTTCGGCATGGTCCTGGCCTCCGTCGGGGTGCCGCTCCGCCTGGCGGGCGGGGCGCTGAGGGCCCGGGACGCGGTCGTGGTGGCGCTCGCGGCCGTGGTCGCGTTCGTGCTGGTGTCCATCCCGCCCACCACGGTGAGCCCCGCGCCCGTGCTGGTCGTCCTCGCGGCCATGGTCGCCGTGTCCGCGCTGCTGCTGCCGGGGCTCTCCGGTTCCTTCCTGCTCCTCACGATCGGGCTCTACCAGCCGACGCTGCGGGCCGTGGACGAGCTCGACCTCGGCTACCTGTCGCTGTTCTTCCTCGGCGCCGCCCTGGGCATGGTGGTCATCGTCAAGGGCCTGCAGTGGCTCCTGGACCACCACCACCGCGTCACCATGCTGGCGCTCACCGGACTCATGCTCGGCGCCCTGCGGACCCTGTGGCCGTGGCAGCTCGAGGACCGCACGCTGCTCGCCCCGGAGGGGGACTGGTGGACGCAGCTGCTCGCGGCCGGCGCGGGCTGCGTCGTCGTCCTCGTCCTCCTGGCCGTCGACGCCCGCACCCGGGCCCGCACCGGGCACGGTTCCCCGGAGGAGCTCGCCGGGGTGGAGTCCGAGCGGGACGACCCGCGGGGCTGAGCGGGGACGGCGAAGGGCCCCGGCGTCGCGCACGACACCGGGGCCCTCCGGGTGGTTCGACGGCTGAACCGTCCTACTGAGTTCCGTCCTTGAAGTTCTTGCCCGCGTCCTTGACGTTCTCGCCGGCCTGCTTGGCGCTGCCGGACAGCTTGTCCGCCTTGCCCTCGGCCTGCAGGTCGCGGTTGTCGGTGGCGTCGCCGACCTTTTCCTTCGCGGTGCCGCCCGCCTTCTCCGCGGCGTTGCTGATCTTGTCTCCGAGTCCCATGGGCTCTCCCTCCGGTCGGTGAACAGGTGCTCCCAGCGTAAACCTCTCAGCATGCTGAGGGAACCGGGGAAGAGGCGCAGAAGCGCGTGTTCCCGGACGGCGAACAGTCCCGCTCAGCGCTCGGGCACGTCCAGGCCGGCGTCTGCCAGGCGCTCCCGGAGCCAGCCGGGGATCTTCCGGTCCATCCTCCGGTAGCGGGCCAGGTGCCGCCGCCAGTCCTCGGCCGCGACCGGGTGCGGGGCGTGCGCCGGGAGCACGGGCTCGTCGCCGTAGTTCAGCACGAGCTCCACCCCGGGGCGCGCCCAGCGCCGCTCGGCCACCGTGACGATCAGGGTCGCCGAGAGCCACGACCCGTCCACGAGGTCGGCGTAGTCGTCCTGGAGGGCGCGGGCCAGGCGTCGTGGGACGCTGCGCCGTCCCGCGACGTCCACCGGGCGGCGGGACGTGCTGTCGCCGCGGATCTCCCGCACCTGCAGGCGCAGGTCCCGGCCGACGCTGAGGACGTCCAGGACCAGGGCGTCCCACCCCGGCTCCGCGCCGTGGGTGCGCGTGAGCCAGCGGGCCAGCCGGTCGATGGTCCGGCGCTGCCGGGGGCTCTGGAGTCTGTCGGTCCGCACGGCCACACGCTAGCAAGCCCCGGACCGGGGCGGGCGCGGCGCAGGGAGCGCTGGAGGGACTGCCGGGGCGCAGGGACTACTGGTAGGAGACGAACCAGGGCTGGGGCTCGATCGCGAACGTCTGCTCCGGGGTGAACGTGGGCGTGTCCTCGTCGTAGAAGTTCTTCCACGCCATCCGGATCCCGGGGGGCAGACCCTCCTGCAGCCGCTCCCAGGTGCCCATCTTGAGATCGGGGGTGCCGTGGCCGTCGGCGTGCAGGACGAGCGCGATCTCCGGGTGCGAGGTGTCCACGAGGTGCCGGTCCGTGATCATCGAATCCGCGAACTGGTGCAGCAGCACCACCTTCTGCGGCAGGTCGTGGCGCGCGGTGAGATCCGCCAGCCACGCCGTCGTCGCGTTGATCTCGGCCGCGTCCACCGACCCGATCTGCGCCATGTGCACCTGGCCGGGGGCGAGCCGCCACTCCGGGTCCAGGGCCAGCCCGACGTTGGGCAGGCGCAGCAGCTCCTCGTACTGCTGCGCCTGGCCGAGGAAGTCCTGGTGGCCCGGCTGGAGGTCGAGCACGACGTAGACGTCGTTCTCCACCGCGGCCTCGACGTACGGGCGCAGCTCCTCGACGGTCGACTCCCGCGAGTAGTCCCCGTCCTCGCCGGGCTCCGCCGACGCCGTGGTCGCGATGATCTCGAACGCCGGGACCACCGGCACGTCGCTGAAGGGCTCGTACTGCGCGGCGAGGTCCTTCGCGCGGGCGACTGACTCCCGCGGCCCCTGCTCGCCGAGCACCCCGAGGCCGGGGGTGCCGGGGTGGCCGTAGAGGGCGACCATGCGGCGGTCGGGGAACACCTCGGTGCCCCCGCCGACCAGCTCGGCGGGTTCCTCGGGCGTGGGGGTGGGCGACGGCGTCGGGGAGGGCGCGGCCGACGACGACGCCCCGCTCGCCGCGGGCGTGGCCGCGGCACCGGGACCGCTGTCCCGGGCGCAGCCCGTCAGGAGCAGTCCGGCGCACAGGGCGGGGACGAGGAGGCGGGACAGCGGCGCGCGGGTCATGACGGGTCCTTCGTCCGGGGGAGGTCTGCGGCCAGCCTACGCACCGCCGGCCCCGCCCCGCGTCAGCGCGCGCCCGGGGTGTCGGGCTCCGCGAGCTCGCCCAGCTCCTGCAGCAGCCGCAGGCCGAGCTGCGCCCACGCGATCTCCTGCTCGGCGCGGCCCACCTGCCCCTCGTAGGCGAAGACCTTGAACCGGGTGATCCGCTCCCACTGGTCCTCCGGGTTGGCCGCCAGGCGCCGGGACAGGGTGGGGTTCGTGCGGTCCTCGAGGGCCCGGATCTGCCGGAGGGCCTGCGCCCGCTGCTCCCGGTAGTGCTCGATGTGGGCGCGCAGCTGAGCGGCGGCGGCCCCGGGGGCGGCCCACTCGAAGTAGGCGGCCCGGAGGTGGGCGGGATCGCGTTCCCGGACGTAGCCCAGCGGCGTGTCCTGCCACTCCCGCAGGGCGCGCTCGCCCTCGGGGGTGATCGAGTACTCGGTCTTCGTGGCCCCGCGGGAGCCCCACGGCACCGGCCGGCTCGAGAGCAGCCCCTCCGCGCGCATCTTCCGCAGCTCCGGGTAGATCTGCGAGTCGGGGGCGTGCCAGACGTGGCCCACGGAGGTGCTGAACTGCTTGACCACGTCGTAGCCCGTCAGCGGACCCGAGGACAGCAGCGCCAGCAGGGCCGAACGGAGGCTCACGGGGATTCCTTCCAGGCAGGGGGACGCGTCGTCCGTCCGAGCCTAGCGGGATCCTCTCCCGCACCGCCGCGGGGCGCCGCACGTCGCGGCCGACATCCGGCGCATCGTCCTGCGCCCCGAGCTGCCCCGCGCGCGGGCTGTGCCGGGTCAGGATCCTCGGCCGGGCCGCGCGCATCGACCACCGCGACGTGTTCTACTCTGACCGGCAGAAGGAGCCCGGCACGGCCATGTGCTGCTGCATCTCCCGCGCGGTGTCCGCCGCGCCCGCGACCACCTCCGGCGAGCGCCCGCGCGCGGTCCTCACCACCGACGTCCCCCGAGAGGCCCACCATGGACATCAGACACCAGATCGACGCATCGAAGATGTCGTCCTACCAGTGGCTCATCATCGCGGTGGCCACGTTCCTCAACGCCCTCGACGGCTACGACGTCCTCGCCATGGCGTTCACGGCCACGTCGGTGACCGAGGAGTTCGGGCTCTCCGGCTCCCAGCTGGGCTGGCTGCTCAGTGCCGGCCTCATCGGCATGGCCGTGGGCTCGCTCGTCCTCGGGCCCCTCGCGGACCGGTACGGCCGGCGCACGATCCTGGTCGTGGCCCTCGTCGTCAACGCCCTGGGCCTGTTCCTGTCCAGCACCGCGGACTCCGCGCTCGCCCTCGGGGCGTGGCGCGTGCTCACCGGCCTGGGGGTGGGCGGCATCCTCGCCTCGGCCACGGTGCTCACCAGCGAGTACGCCAGCGCCCGCCGCCGCGGCATGGCCGTGAGCATCTTCACCGCGGGCTACGGCGTGGGCGCGACCCTCGGCGGCATGGGGGCGACCCAGCTGATCCCCGCCTTCGGCTGGCGCTCCGTGTTCCTCACCGGTGGCGTGCTCACGCTCCTGGCGATCGGCCTCGTGCTCGCCGCGCTGCCCGAGTCCGTCGACTACCTCCGCACCCGGCGCCCCGCCGGCGCCCTGGCGCAGCTGAACCGCATCGCCCGGCGCATCCGCCTGTCCGGCGAGGTGGAGCTCGGCCCCGCCCCGGTCACCACCGGCAAGCAGCCGGGGTCCGTGGCCACGCTGCTGAGCCCCCGCTACCGCACCGCGACCCTCCTGCTGTGGATCTCCTTCTTCGTCATCATGTTCGGCTTCTACTTCGCCAACTCCTGGACGCCCCGCCTCCTCGTGGAGTCCGGGATGACCGAGCAGCAGGGCATCGTGGGCGGGCTCATGCTGACGATGGGCGGCACGTTCGGCTCCCTGCTCTACGGTGTGCTGACCACCAGGTGGGACGAACGGCTGACCCTGATGGCCTTCACGGTGCTCTCCGCGCTCACCCTGGTCCTGTTCATCACCACCACCTCGGTGCCGGCGCTGGCGTTCTCGAGCGGCGTCGTGGTCGGCATGCTCATCAACGGCTGCATCGCCGGTCTCTACACGGTGGCGCCCATGACCTACGAGCCGGGCATCCGCACCACCGGCGTGGGCTGGGGGATCGGCGTCGGCCGGGCCGGGGCGATCCTCGCCCCCATCGCGGTCGGGGCCCTGCTGGACGCCGGATGGACCCCCACCCGGCTCTACCTGGGCGTGGCCGTGGTCGTCGCCCTGGCGGCCTTCGCCCTGTTCCGGCTGCGTCCGTACCGAGAGGCGGCCGGCGACCCGTCCGCCGCGCGGCGCGGCGAGCCGTCCTCGGCCGGCTGACCGGGGACCGCCCGGCGTGAGGCGCTGGGCGGTCCACCCGGGCTCGCTCTCACCGCCCCGTCAGGTCCGTGCAGTCCTCCTCGTGGGGCAGCAGCGGGCGCAGGGTGACCGACCAGCGCCGGCCGTCCTCGGAGAGCCAGGGGGTCGCGGTGCTGGCCGAGCGCGCGGCCGCCAGGACGGCCTCGGCCTGCTCCCTGGTGGCGAGCACGCAGCTCAGACCCAGCCGCGGCTCGAGCGGCTCCCCGGGCAGCGGCGGGCCCGGCCACGGCACCGGCCGGTGCTCCAGCTCGCCCTGCGGATCGGTCCAGGCGGTGACCACCCCGGCCACCGCCTCCGGGACGTAGCCCTCGGACGCCCCGACGGCGTCGGCCGGCAGCACCGAGGCCGGGTCGCCGAGGGCCCGGAGGAGCTCCTGCAGCTCGGCCCGGGCGACCCTCTGGTCCTCGGTCAGACTGCCGGGGCCGTCGCCGCCGGTCCTGGGCCCGTCGGGCCCGTTCTCGTCCGGCGGTCCGGGCGGTTCCTCGGCGCCCAGGGCGTAGACCTCCCGCACGTACGTCTCGTCCTGCGTCACCACGGTGAAGCGGGTCGAGGGGAGGTCGGCCACCGGCGGGCTGCCGAGGTCCCCGGAGTCGGCGACCCCGGCCCGGAGCGCACGGTCGACCAGGTCGGGGACGGCGTCCGCGTCGACGTGCTGCACCTGCAGGTTCAGCAGGGCAGGGGGAGGGAAGATCTCGATCCGGGGGCCCTGGGTGATGACCCGGCCGTCGGCGTAGACGCTGACCAGGGGCGGCCGGGTGGCCAGCAGCTGCGGGGTGACGAAGCCGCCGGTGTGCGCCACCTGGACCACGAGCCCCTCGGCCGGCAGCGCCGGGCCCGGCTCCGGGCCCGGGGACGGCCGGCCGTCCCCGCCGGAGGCCCGGGGGGCGCACGCGGCGAGCAGGAGCAGCGCGGTCGCTGCCAGCGGAACGCATGTGGTGCGGATCACGGTCATGTCCGGTGAACGATCCGGGCGCGCCCGGAATTCCGGGGCGGCCGGCGGGGACGACGGACCCCGCGACCGATGTGCTCGGTCGCGGGGTCCGTCGTCGTGCGGTCGTCCGTGCGGTCGTCAGGCCTTCTGCACGGTGATCGACCACTCGGCCGCGCCGCGCTTGGAGAACTGCGTGACCGGGTAGCCGTTCTCGGCCGCCCAGCGCGGGATGGCCTCGGTGCCCTGCGTGCAGTCGAAGTTGATGACCAGCTCGTCACCGGCGGGCATCTCGGCCATCGCGGCCTTCGCCTCGACGACGGGGAACGGGCAGACGAGACCGTCGGTCTCGAGGATGTGCTGTGCCATGAGGAGTGCCTCCTGGGGATCGGTGGGTGGGGGATCGGTGGGTGGGGGAGCGGGTGGTGCTCAGAGGCCGGCCGGGACGCGGCCCGGGGTGGCGGCCTTCCGGCGGGGGGCGATGAACAGCTTCGCGGCCGCGCCGGTGCCCAGGATCATGGCCGCCAGGCCGATCCAGCCCTGCCACGAGAACATCGAGGTCTCGACCAGCCCGTTGCCGATGGTGCAGCCGCCGGCCCAGGCCGCGCCCACGCCCATCAGGGCGCCGCCGGCGATGGAGCGGACGATGGTCTGCGCGTCCGGGACGCGGATCCTGAACTCCTGGGACCCCAGGGCCGCGATCAGCGAGCCGGCGAGGATGCCGACCACCAGGAACACGCCCCAGTCGACCATCTCGACGTCGGCGGTGGTGAGGTAGTTGGCGATGTTGGCCGAGGGGCCCGTGATGCCGAGGCCGAACTCGCGTCCGGTGGCCCAGCTGGCGGGCCAGGCGGCGATCGCGATGAGACCGATCACCACGGCGGTCGCGAACGGGTTCCACGCCTTCTCGAACAGCAGGTGGCCGAGGCCCGTCCGCTCCGGCGGGAGCGTCGCGATCTTCATCCGGGGCTTGGTGAGGTGGTGGCGCGCCCACAGGGCTGCGCCGGCCACCAGGAGGGCGACGAGGACCCACGGGGAGACGTTGAGGGTCTCGTGGATCGTGCCGTGCCCCTCGGTCGTGACGCCGCGCAGCGCCTGCGTGGCCCCGCCGAGCGGGCCGTACTTGGCGATCGCCGCGAACAGCGCGTAGAAGAGCAGCGCGAACCAGGAGCCGACGAGCCCCTCCGCCGCCCGGTAGTAGGTGCCCGTGGCGCAGCCGCCCGCGAGGATGATGCCGAAGCCGAAGACGAAGCCGCCCAGCACGGTGGCCAGCCAGGCGAAGTCGGGGGAGGAGAGGGTGATCACGCCGAAGGCGTCGAGCAGCCACACGCCCACCGACTGGACCGCGATCGCCACGAAGAGGGCGGACAGCCACCACGTGTTCTTCGCGATCCACACGTCGCGGAACGCGCCCGTGACGCAGAAGCGGCCGCGCTGCAGGACGAACCCGAGGGCGGCGCCGATGATGAGACCTGAGATAAGCACTCGACGACCATATTATTTCCCAGGCAAGCATTTCCAGGGGGTGGTCACACGCCGTAGCATGGTGATGCACCACTCACCAAATTGTGACGTCCTGTGCCGTCCCTCCCACCTCGGGCGCCGGCGGGTGGGCGTCCGGACGGAGCACGGATGAACAGACCCCGCCCTGACGTGCCGGGCCCGGACCAGGAGTCCGTGTGGGACTACCCGAGACCACCCCGGACCGAGCGCAGCGCGGAGCGCGTGGAGGTGTGGCTGGGCGGGGTGCGCATCGCCTCGACCACCGCCGCGCTGCGGGTGCTCGAGACCAGTCATCCGCCGACCTACTACCTGCCCCGCGAAGCGTTCGCCGACGACAGTCTCGCCCCGTGCGAGGGTGGCTCCTGGTGCGAGTGGAAGGGGGCCGCGGCCTGGTTCGACGTCCGCGGCGGAGGCCGCACCGCCCGGCGCGCGGCGTGGGCCTATCCGGCCCCGGCGCGGGGCTTCGAGTCCCTGCGGGGCCACGTGGCCGTGCTGCCCGGTGCGGTGGAGCGGTGCGTCGTCGACGGCGAGCAGGTGCGCCCCCAGGAGGGCGGGTTCTACGGGGGCTGGATCACCTCCCGGGTGGCGGGCCCCTTCAAGGGCGTCCCCGGCAGCCGGGGCTGGTGAGTCCCCCGGGGGTGCTCCCGCGCGCGTCCCGCAGGGCGGCGGCTGTGCTCCCCGTCACTGCGGAATCTACAAAAATGAATGTCAGTCATTTATAGTGGACCGCACCGCGTTCCCGTCCGCAGAGGAGACCCCACCATGAGCGACGTCCTGCAGAACTACGTCGACGGCGCCTTCGTCGACGCCCACGGCACCGGCCGGATCGACGTCGTCGACCCGGCCACCGGGAGGACGGTGGCCGTCTCCCCGGTCTCCGACGCCACGGACGTGGACCAGGCCTTCGCCGCCGCGAAGAAGGCCTTCAGGAGCTGGAAGCGCACCACGCCGAGCGAGCGCCAGCTCATGCTGCTGCGGCTCGCGGACGCGCTCGAGGCGCACGGCTCCGAGCTCGTCGACGCCCAGCACCGCAACACCGGCCAGCCCCGCCGGATGATCGCGGACGAGGAGGTCGGCGCCGGCGCCGACAACCTCCGCTTCTTCGCCGGCGCCGCCCGCACCCTCGAGGGCAAGGCCGCGGCGGAGTACATGAGCGAGCACACCTCCTACGTGCGGCGCGAGCCGGTCGGCGTCGTCGCCCAGGTCACTCCCTGGAACTACCCGCTGCTCATGGCGGTCTGGAAGCTCGGCCCGGCACTCGCCGCCGGCAACACCGTGGTCCTCAAGCCCTCCGACACCACGCCGGAGTCCACCCTGGTGCTGGCCCGGCTCATCGACGGGATCTTCCCCGCCGGGGTGGTCAACGTCCTCCTCGGGGACGGCTCCACGGGGGCGCTCATGACCTCCCACCGGACTCCGTCCATGGTCTCCATCACCGGCTCCGTGCGCGCCGGCCGGGCCGTGGCCCTCGCCGCGGCGGAGAACCTCACCCGCGGCCACCTCGAGCTGGGCGGGAAGGCGCCCGCCGTCGTCTTCGCGGACGCGGACCTGCCCGCCGCCGCGAAGGCCCTCGTGGAGTTCGGCACCTTCAACGCCGGCCAGGACTGCACGGCGGTGACCCGCATCCTGGTCCAGGACAGCGCCCACGACGAGTTCGTGCGCCTGCTGGCCGCGGCCGCCCGGGACGTCGTGACGGGGGACCCGGACGAGTCCAGGAACTTCTACGGCCCGCTCAACAACGCCCGCCACTTCGAGGACGTCTGCCGCAGGCTCGCCGAGCTGCCCGAGCACGCCACCGTGGTCACCGGCGGCAAGCCGGTGGAGGGCGCTCCCGGCTACTTCTTCGAGCCCACCGTGGTCGCGGGGGTGCACCAGGACGACGCCCTCGTCCAGGAGGAGACCTTCGGCCCGGTGCTCACCGTGCAGCCCTTCAGCACGGAGGAGGAGGCGCTCGAGCTCGCCAACGACGTCGACTACGCCCTGGCCTCCAGCGTGTGGACCACCGACCACGGCACGGCCATGCGGGTCTCCCGCGAGCTCGAGTTCGGCTGCGTGTGGGTCAACACCCACGTCATGCTGATCTCCGAGATGCCGCACGGCGGGTTCAAGAACTCCGGCTACGGCAAGGACCTCTCCCTCTACTCGGTGGAGGAGTACACCCAGGTCAAGCACGTCATGCACGCCCTCGACGCCTGAGCCGGCGCGGCCGGGTCAGTCCTGCCCGGCCGCCAGGCGCATGCGCAGGCCGTCCAGCATCGCGTGCAGGGCGACGTCGAACGACTCATCCGCGGCCGCCTCCGCGTCCGCGGGCCGAGCCCGCACGGCGTCCGCGAACACCGGGGCCAGGTCCGAGCGCTCCCCGGGGTCGAAGATGTCGGCGGGCGCGGTGGCGTCGTAGGCGGCGCCGAAGACCAGTGACTCGACCGAGACGATCACGTCCGCGATGCTGCCGCGCTCCCAGCCCGCGTTCGCCAGGCCCCGGGCCACGGCCTCGTACATCTCCAGGGTGTGCGGGGAGTCCGCGACGGGCAGGACCGCCATGATCGGGATCATGGCGGTGTGCTGGGCGTAGCAGTCCCGGTAGGACCGCGCCCAGCGCTCGAGGGCCTCGTCCCACGGGACCTCGCCGAAGGCGGAGCGGTCGATCCCCTGGTTGATCCGGTCCTGGACCCGGATCAGCACGTCGCGCTTCGAGGGTGTGTGGTTGTACAGGGCCGAGGTCGAGACCTTGAGCTCCCGGGCGAGCTCGGTCATCGTGAGGTGCCGGTAGCCGCGGCTGGCCACGATCTTGATGGCGGCGCTGGTGATCCGGTCCTCGGAGAGCACGGGCTGGCGCGGACGCCCGCGGCGGCGAGGAGAGGGTCCGGCGGGGGCCATGGGCGGGGTCCTCCTGGGGTGGTGCTGCGGGTCCCGGTGGCCGCGTCGGTCACGGCCGCCGGGGTCGGGCGGTCACCTCGAGTCTAGGTCGGGGGCCGGGCGGCCGTGTCCTTGACCGCGGTCGGGAGGGCTCCTAGCGTGTGGACGATGACGGACGCCGACATCAACTTCTACTTCGACCCCACCTGCCCCTTCGCCTGGATGACCAGCAAGTGGGTCCGCACGGTGACGGCCCGGCGTGACTACCGGGTGGACTGGCGGTTCATCTCCCTGCGGCTGCTCAACGAGCACGTGGACTACGACGCGTGGTTCCCGCCGGAGTACGAGGCGGGCCACACGGCCGGGCTGCACCTGCTCCGGGTGGCCGCCCGGACCCGCGCCGAGCACGGGCGCGAGGCCGTGGGGCGGCTCTACGCCGCCCTCGGGGCGCGCAGCTTCGACGCCGACCCGGCGCCCGGACCCGGGACGCCCGGGGAGGACCGCCGCGCCACGCCGGCCTTCCTCGGGCCGGTCCTGGAGGACGCCGGGCTCCCGGCCGGGCTCGCCGCCGCGCTCGAGGACGAGTCCCTGGACGCGGTGGTCCGCGCGGAGACCGAGGAGGCCCTGTCCCTCACGGGCCGCGACGTGGGCACCCCCATCATCCACTTCGAGCCGCCGGAGGGCGTGGCCTTCTTCGGCCCGGTCATCAGCCGGCTCCCGGCGGAGGACGAGGCGCTGGAGCTGTGGGACCACGTGGTGGCCCTCGCCCGGTTCCCCGGCTTCGCCGAGCTCAAGCGCAGCCTCCGGGAGCAGCCGCAGCTGCGGGGCCTCGGCGTCGCGCCGGACGGGCCCGGGGTCGAGGAGGACTGGCACGCCGGGAGCCGCCGGACCAAGAAGTAGCGCTCCCGCCACCGGGAGAATTCTGCCCGGCAGGTCTTGACGGGCACCCGTGCGCTCCCGCTTAATGAATTAGATTCATTTTAGTGTGAAGGAGAACACCGTGACCGACCAACGCACCCTGGGCAGCGAGACCGCGATCGAGCGCGACGTCGTCGTCGTCGGCGCCGGCCCCGCCGGTCTGATGGCCGCCCGTACCCTCGTGGCCGCCGGCCGCACCGTGGCCGTCCTGGAGGCCCGCGACCGGGTGGGCGGGCGCACCTGGTCGCAGACCGTCGACGGCGCCTTCCTCGAGCTCGGCGGGCAGTGGATCTCCCCGGACCAGACCGAGCTGCTCGCGCTCCTCGACGAGCTGGGCCTGCAGACCTACCAGCGCCACCGCGAGGGCGGGTCCGTGTACCTCGCCCCCGACGGCACCCGCCACACCTACACCGGCTCGATGTTCCCGGCGGGGGTGTCCACGATCGCCGAGATGGAGCGGCTCATCGGCGTCCTCGACGGACTGGTCGAGCAGATCGGCGTCACCGAGCCGTGGGCGCACCCGCTGGCCCGGGAGCTGGACACGGTCTCCTTCCACTCCTGGCTGCGGCAGCAGTCCGCGGACGAGGCCGCCTGCAACAACATCGGCATCTTCGTGGCGGGCGGGATGCTCACCAAGCCGGCGCACGCGTTCTCCGCCCTGCAGGCCGTGCTGATGGCCGCCTCCGCCGGGTCCTTCTCGAACCTCGTGGACGAGGACTTCATCCTCGACCGCCGCGTGGTCGGCGGCATGCAGTCCGTCTCGGAGGCCATGGCCGCGGCCCTCGGCGAGGACGTCGTGTTCCTGGACACCCCGGTGCGCACGATCCGCTGGGGCGGGCCGGAGGACACCTACGCCGAGCACGTCCCCGGCACCCCGGTCACCGTCTGGTCCGACCGGATCACCGTGAAGGCGCGGGACGTGGTCGTGGCCGTCCCGCCGAACCTCTACTCCCGGATCTCCTTCGAGCCGGCCCTGCCACGGCTGCAGCACCAGATGCACCAGCACCAGTCGCTGGGCCTGGTGATCAAGGTGCACGCCGTCTACGAGACCCCGTTCTGGCGCGCGCAGGGCCTCTCCGGCACCGGCTTCGGCGCGCACGAGCTCGCCCAGGAGGTCTACGACAACACCAACCACGGGGACCCCCGGGGCACGCTCGTGGGCTTCGTCTCCGACGAGAAGGCCGACGCGGTCCTCGCCCTGCCCGCCGGGGAGCGGCAGCAGCTGATCCTCGAGTCCCTCTCCCACTACCTCGGGGCGGAGGCCCTGGAGCCGGTGGTCTACTACGAGTCCGACTTCGGCTCCGAGGAGTGGACCCGCGGCGCCTACGCCGCCAGCTACGACCTCGGCGGCCTGCACCGCTACGGCGCGCACCAGTCCACCCCGGTGGGCCCGATCCGCTGGGCCTGCTCCGACCTCGCCGCCGAGGGCTACCAGCACGTCGACGGCGCCCTGCGCCAGGGACGGCTCGCGGCCGCCGGGATCCTCCGCGCCGGCTCGCTCGCGGGCGCGGCCCGATGAGCACCGCCGGGGTGCCCCGCTACGTCGTCGGCTACAGCGGGGACCGGCGCAGCCGGGACGCCGTGCGGCTGGGCGTCGCCCTCGCCCGGGACGTCGGCGCCGAGCTCGAGATCGTCCTCGTGCTGCGCGCGGACGACCCGTACCGGCAGGCCTACCCGCCGGTGGGGGACATCTCGCCCGTCCTCCGCCGGCAGGCCCACCAGTGGCTGCGCGAGGCCGCGGCCCTGGTGCCCGAGGGCGTCACGGCCCGCACCCACGTGCGGGAGGCGCCGTCCGTCCCGGCCGGCCTCGTCGCGGCGGCCGCCGAGCTCGGGGCCGCGATGATCGCGGTCGGCGCCGGCACGGGCGGCGGGCGCTTCACCATGGGCTCCGTGGTCAACGCGCTGCTGCACAGCTCGCCGGTGCCCGTCGCCCTCGCTCCGCGCCGGTATCCCGGGGACGTGCCGCTCACCCGGCTGTACGCCGCCGTGGGCACCCGTCCCGGGGCCCACCAGGTGATCCGCGAGGCGGTGCAGGCCGTCGAGCGCTCCGGTCTCGAACTGGAGCTGATCTCCTTCCTCGAGGGCGAGGCTGCGGACCCGGACGCGACCGAGCAGGCCCGCCGGCGCGTCGAGGAGCACCTCGGGGCCGCGGCGGAGGAGGCCCTCCGGACGCGGCCCGCGACCGTGCGGATCGCCTCCGGGCGGACGCTGAGGAGGGCCGCGCAGGACGTCGACTGGGCTCCCGGCGGCATCCTGCTCATCGGCTCGTCCCGCCTGGCCCGGGGGCGGCAGACCTTCCTGGGCACCACCGCGGCACGGCTGCTCAAGCACCTCCCGGTGCCGATGGTCGTCGTGCCCCGGCCCGCCCCGGACGCCGATCAGGCCCAGACCGAGAAGGAGGCCGCGTCATGAGCACCGGCACCGCACCCCGCACCGACCAGCAGGGCACGCGCCACGAGAAGGGGCTCAGCAAGGGCTCGGTGGGCCTGCTCGGCTCCGTGGTCATCGGCGTGTCCACCATCGCGCCCGCCTACACCCTCTCCGGAGCCCTCGGCCCGACCGCCGCCGCGGTGGGCACCCACCTCCCGGCCATCCTGCTCGTGGGCTTCGTCCCCATGCTGCTCGTGGCCGTCGGCTACCGGCAGCTCAACCGGGCCATGCCGGACTCCGGCACCACCTTCACCTGGGTGTCCAAGGCCTTCGGTCCGTGGGTCGGGTGGATGGGCAGCTGGGGGCTCCTCGCCGCCACCATCCTGGTGCTGTCCAACCTGGCCGGCATCGCCGTGGACTTCTTCTACCTGGCCCTCGCCCAGCTCACCGGCAACGACGCCATCGCCGAGCTGACCCGCAACGTGCCCGTCAACGTGGCCACCTGCCTCGCGTTCGTGGCGCTCGCGGCGTGGATCTCCTACCGCGGCATGGAGGCCACCAAGGTGGTGCAGTACGTCCTCGTCGTCTTCCAGCTGCTCGTCCTGCTCTGGTTCGCGGCCGCGGCCTTCGGCCACGTGGCCGGCGGCACCGCCTTCGACGGCCTCGCCGTCCGCTCCGAGTGGTTCAACCCGTTCGGTGTGGAGTCCTTCTCCGCGTTCGCCGCGGGGGTGTCCCTGTCCGTGTTCATCTACTGGGGCTGGGACGTGGTGCTCACCCTCAACGAGGAGAGCAAGGACTCCGCCAACGGGCCCGGCCGCTCGGCCATCGCGACCATCCTCGTCATCGTCGCCCTCTACATGGCCGTCTCGCTCGCCGTGCTGTCCTACTCCGGCGTGGGCGGCACCGAGCTGGGCCTGGGCAACGCGGAGATCCAGGAGAACGTCTTCGCGGCGCTCGCCGGTCCGGTGATGGGGCCGTTCGCGATCCTGATGTCCCTCGCGGTGCTGTCCTCCTCCGCGGCGTCGCTGCAGTCGACGATGATCTCCCCGGCGCGCACCATGCTGGCGATGGGCCACTACGGCGCGCTGCCGGCGAAGTACGCCCGGATCACCTCGCGCTTCCAGTCCCCGGGCTACGCCACGATCGCGGCGGCCGTCATCGCCTCGGTGTTCTACGCCGTGATGCGCGTGATCTCCGAGAACGTCCTGTGGGACACCATCACCACCCTGGGGATGATGGTCTGCTTCTACTACGGCGTGACCGCCCTGGCCTGCGTCTGGTACTTCCGCCGCGAGGCCCTCCGCACCGCACGGGGGTTCCTGACGAAGTTCCTGGCGCCGCTGCTCGGCGGGATCCTGCTGCTGGTCTTCTTCGTCCAGACGTCCTACGACTCCATGGACCCGGAGTACGGCTCCGGGTCGGCCATCGGCGGGGTCGGCCTCGTGTTCGTCCTCGGGGTGGGCATGCTCCTGCTCGGGATCGCCGTGATGCTCGTCCAGTACCGGCGCAACCCCTCCTTCTTCCGGGAGCGCTTCGAGACCACCGAGCTGCCGGTCCTCGACTGAAACCTCCCGGGTGCGCCCGGCGGCCCGCCGGGCGCACCCGGGACCCCGACCCTGTCCGCCGTACGTCCTGAGGAACTCCCGACCATGCGCACTGTCACCGCAACGACCACCGTGATGCCCGCCGAGTGGGCCCCGCACGCGCGGACCTGGATGGCCTTCCCCCCGCCCAACGACACCTTCGGCCCCGCCGGCAGCGAGACCCTCGCCCGCGCCCGGCGCGCCTGGGCGGGCGTGGCCCGCGCCATCGCCCGGCACGAGCCCGTCACCGTGCTGGCGGACCCCGCCGACGCGGACGCGGCCCGCACCCGGCTGGGGGAGGGGATCGAGGTCGTGGAGGCCCCGCTCGACGACGCCTGGCTGCGCGACTCCGGGCCCACCTTCGCCCACGACCCGGCCGGGGACGTGGTCGCCGTGGACTGGGTCTTCAACGGCTGGGGCGCCCAGGACTGGGCCGTCTGGGACCACGACCAGCACCTCGGCCGCCTCGTGGCCGAGCGGGCCGGGACCGAGGTGCGGCCCAGCACCCTGGTCAACGAGGGCGGCGGGTTCCACGTCGACGGCGAGGGCACCGTCCTGCTCACCGAGACCGTCCAGCTGGACCCCGGCCGCAATCCCGGGGCCACCAAGGAGCAGGTCGAGGCCGAGATCCACGCCCGCCTGGGCACCAGCACGGCGATCTGGCTGCCCCGCGGGCTGACCCGCGACTACGACGCGTTCGGCACCCGCGGCCACGTCGACATCGTCGCCGCCTTCGCCGGGCCCGGCACCGTCCTGGTGCACCGGCAGGACGACCCGGCCCACCCCGACTACGAGGTGTCCCGGGAGATCCGCGCGGTGCTCGAGGCCGCCACCGACGCGCAGGGCCGCCGGCTGCGGGTCCTCGACGTCCCCGCCCCCACGGTGCTCGACGCCGGTGACGGGTTCGTCGACTTCTCCTACATCAACCACTACGTCGCCAACGGCGTGGTCGTGCTGTGCGCCTTCGACGACCCGCACGACGCCGTCGCCGCCGGGATCCTGGCGCAGGCCTATCCCGGTCGCGCCGTCGAGCTGGTCGACGCCCGCGACATCTTCGCCTTCGGCGGCGGCATCCACTGCATCACCCAGCAGCAGCCGGCGCCCCGCGGCGCCGCCACGGCCGGGGAGGAGCCCCGATGAGCACCTTCGGCAACCACCTCGACAGCAGGCCCGGCCGCACGACCGACAGCAGCCCCGGCGGCGGGATCGACGTCGTGGAGGCGAGCATCGGGCAGCTGCGCGCCGCCCTGGAGTCCGGCCGGAGCACGAGCGAGGAGCTGGTCACCGCCTACCTCCGGCGGATCGAGGCCTACGACCGGAGCGGTCCGGAGCTCAACGCGGTCGTCGTGGACAACCCCGCGGCGCTGGACGAGGCCCGCGCCTCCGACGCGCGCCGGGCCCGCGGGCAGGTGCTCGGGCCGCTGGACGGCATCCCGTACACCGCCAAGGACAGCTACCGGGTGCGCGGGCTCACCGTGGCGGCCGGCTCGCCCGCGTTCGAGCACCTCGTGGCCCAGCACGACGCCTTCACGATCGCACGGCTGCGCGCGGCCGGCGCGGTGCTGATCGGACTGACCAACATGCCCCCGATGGCCAACGGCGGCATGCAGCGCGGTCTCTACGGCCGGGCCGAGAGCCCCTATAACGGCGAGTACCTCACGGCCGCCTTCGGCTCGGGCTCCTCCAACGGCTCCGGGACGGCCACGGCGGCGAGCTTCGCCGCGTTCGGCCTCGGCGAGGAGACCTGGTCCTCCGGCCGCGCCCCCGCGTCCAACAACGCCCTGTGCGCCTACACCCCCTCGCGCGGGGTGATCTCGGTGCGCGGCAACTGGCCGCTGGTGCCCACGATGGACGTCGTCGTCCCGCACACCCGCACCGTGGCCGACCTGCTCGAGGTGCTCGACGTCGTGGTCGCCGACGACCCCGAGACCCGCGGCGACTTCTGGCGGGTGCAGCCCTGGATCGAGCTCCCGAAGGCGTCGGCCGTGCGGCCCGCCTCCTACCCGGCGCTGGCCGTCCCGGACGCCGCGGGCGCCGCCGGTGTCCTGGCCGGCGCCCGGCTGGGGGTGCCGCGGATGTACGTCGACGCCGACCCCGGGGCGGGCACCGCCGAGTCCCCGGGCATCGGCGGCCCCACCGGCCGGCGGATCGAGACCCGCCCCTCCGTGATCGCGCTCTGGGAGGCCGCGCGCCGCGACCTCGAGGCCGCCGGCGCCACGGTGGTCGAGGTCGACCTCCCGGTCGTGAGCAACTACGAGGGCGACCGGCCGGGCGCACCCACGATCGCGACCCGCGGACTGGTGAGCCCCGAGTACCTGCACCGGGAGATCGTGGACCTCTCGGCCTGGGCGTGGCACGACTTCCTCGAGGCCAACGGCGACCCCGCCCTGCACCGGCTCGCCGACGTCGACGGCGCGCTGATCTTCCCGCACCCGCCGGGCGCCCTGCCCGACCGCTACGACGGCTTCGACGACGACATCGCCGACTACCCGGGCTTCGTCCGCGAGCACGGCGTCCCCGTCCTGACGGAGATCCCGCACCTGGCGGAGGGGCTGCGCGGGCTCGAGGAGACCCGCCGCGTCGACCTGGAGCAGTGGATGGACGGGCTCGGCCTGGACGCCGTCGTGTTCCCGGCCGTCGCCGACGTCGGGCCCGCCGACGCCGACGTGGACCCGGCCGCCGCGGAGCTCGCCTGGCGCAACGGCGTGTGGGTCGCCAACGGCAACCTCGTGCCCCGGCACCTCGGCATCCCGACCGTCACGGTGCCGATGGGCACGATGGCCGACACCGGGATGCCCGTCGGCCTGACGATCGCCGGCCGGGCCTACGACGACACCGCGCTGCTGCGCCTGGCCGCGGCCTTCGAGGCCACCGGGGCCCGCCGCACCGTGCCCCCGCGCACGCCGCCCCTGGCCGGCTGAGCCCGGAGGGGTCCCCGGGACCGCACACGGCGGCCACCGAGCACGTCCGGTCGCCGCGCCCCACCTCGCGGGCCGGGGAGCGCGTCACCAGATGGTGACGCGCTCCCCGGGGGGCAGCCACAGCCCGTCGCCCGGCCGGGTGCCGAACGTCTCGTGGAAGGCGTCCATGTTCCGCACCACGCTGTTGCAGCGGAACTCGTCCGGGGCGTGCGGGTCGCCGGCCAGCCGGTTGATCAGCTCCTGCTCGCGGGCGGTCGAGCGCCACAGCGCCGCGTAGGCGTAGAAGAACCGCTCGGCGCCCGTGAGACCGTCGAGCAGCGGCGCCGAGTCCAGGTCCAGGCCCTGCTCCGCGAGCGCCATCCGGTAGGCCACCAGGGCGATCTCCAGCCCGCCGAGGTCCCCGATGTTCTCGCCCACGGTGAAGGCGCCGCTGACCCGGTGCTCGGCGGAGAGCCCGCGCGGGGTGCAGTCGTCGTACTGGGCCACCAGTGCCGCGGTGCGCCGTGAGAACTCCGCGCGGTCCTCGTCGGTCCACCAGTTCGCGAGGTGGCCCCGGGCGTCGTACTTCGCGCCCTGGTCGTCGAAGCCGTGGCCGATCTCGTGGCCGATCACGGACCCGATCGCGCCGTAGCACACCGCGTCGTCGGCGTCGAAGTGGTGTACCTCAGCGCCGTAGGCGGAGTCGTTGTAGACGACGACCACCAGGGGGACGGCTTCCCGCACGGCGGTGTCCAGCTCCGCGATCGCCATCATGAACCCGCCGTCCCCGGTGCCGAGCACCGGCAGGCGGTCCGGCCGGGCCGTCGCCGCGCCGATGGCCGTGGCCAGACCGAGGCCGATCGACTGGAACGCCTGGGTGAAGCAGAAGCCGAACTCGTCGGGGACCCGCAGGTATGCGCTGGGATAGCCCATGAAGTTCCCGGAGTCGACCGACACGATCCGCTCCGCCGGCAGGATCGCGTCGAGCTCCCGGCTCAGCACGCGCGGGTCGATGCCGTCCGCGGTGGAGAGGTCCTCGGTCTCCTCCGTGCCCCACCGCGCGTGGGCGAGGATCCGCGCGGCCGTCTCGGGGGTGCGCCGTCCGGCGTCGTGGTGTCCGGACGCGGTGAGCGCCTCGCGCACGGCCACGGCCGTCTCGGCGCAGTCGCCCAGAACGCCGAGGTCGACCGGCCGGTGGGCGCCCAGGGCGGAGTCCTCGACGTCGACCTGGACCACGGTGGTCCCGGCGCCGATGAGGGCGCCGTGCCGCATGGTCCACATGTTCAGGGCGCACCCCCATCCCACGACGACGTCGGCGTCCCGGATCGCGGCCGCGGTGAACGGCGACGAGAAGCCGCCGGAGATGCCGAGGTCGAAGGGGTCGCCGGCGAACAGGCCGTGGGCCACGGCGGACGTCGCGAGCAGGGCCCCGCAGCTCTCGGCGAGGGCGGCGATCTCGGGGCCCGCGCCGCGTCCGCCGCGTCCTGCCACGAAGACAGGACGCTCGGCGGCGCGCAGCAGCTCCGCCAGGCGCGCGACGGCGGCGGCGCCGGGGCGGACCGCCTGGGGCGGGTCCAGCGGCGGGACGGTGCCCGTCGCGGCGAGGTCGACGGGGACGGCCTGGATGTCGGTGGGGACCGAGAGCACCACGGCGCGGCGCTCGTTGACGGCGGTCCGGTAGGCGCGCACCGTGTCGGCCACGGCGCTCTGCGGGGAGTGCACCCGCTCGGCGACCGCCCCGACACTGCGGGCCAGGCCGTCCTGGTCGATCCTGAAGTTGGACCGCACGGCAGCCGCGGCCGTGTCTGCGGTCAGCACGACCATCGGCGTGCGGCTCTTGGCGGCCTCGCCGATCCCCGTCATGGCGTTGGTCAGCCCGCAGCCCTGGTGCGTCGAGACGATGCCGACCCTGCCCGACATCCGCCCGTAGGCGTCGGCCATGGTCGCCGCCCCGCCCTCGTGGCGGGCGGCGGTGAACGGCACGCCGCAGCGGCGCAGGGCGTTGGTCATCGTGAAGTTGCCGCTGCCGACCACGCCGAAGACATGGCCCGCGCCCAGCTGCGCCAGGGTGCGGCCGACCAGCTCGGCGACGGTGCCGGCCGTGCGGGGCGCCGGCCGTTCCTCCTCGCCGGGGCCGTGCTGCTCGGGGATGCTCGTGGTGGTGGTCATGGTGTCGGTCCTCCGGAGGAAAGGCCGGCGGCCGGGCCCCTCGAGGGCCCGGCCGCCGGCGAGCAGGGTGGTCGGTCAGCTCGCTGTGGTGGCGGGGACGGCGACGCGGTCCTCCGGCTCCGGCGGCGTCGTCCGCCCCGGCCGTCCGGGCGTGCGCGGGATCAGGGCCACAGCGGTCGCCGCGACCAGCCCCACCGCCGCGAAGACGACGAAGTTCCACTGGAACGGCAGGGCCATCGAGCCGATCCAGCCGCCGATGAGCGGACCGGAGATCGCGCCGATGCGGGCGAAGGACAGGGCCCAGCCGGTGGCGGTGGCCCGGGCGTAGGAGGGGTAGTACTCGGCGACCCAGCCGGTGAGCACCAGGGAGGTGGAGATCGAGCCGATGCCGGCCAGGGCCACGAACACGTAGTTGACGACGATGTTGTTGGGGAACATCAGCAGCAGGATGCCCACCCCGCCCAGCAGGTAGAAGGTCACCAGGATCAGCTTCTTGCCGTACGCGTCCGCAGCGCGGCCCAGGACCATGCCGCCGATGGCCGAGGCCAGGCTGAAGACCGCCAGGAAGGTCAACGAGGAGCCGAGGTCGTAGCCGGCCGAGCGCATGATCGACGGCAACCACGTGTTGAGTCCGTAGACCAGGACCATGCCGCAGAACAGGGAGATCCAGAAGAACACCGTGGCGCGCAGGTAGCCGCCGGAGAACAGCGCTGCCAGGGACTGCTTCCATCCCACGGGCTTGGCGGCGGCGTCGGGGGAGGGCGTGGGGCTCCAGTCGTGATCCACGAAGGGGGTCACGCCGAGCTTGCGGGCCAGCTTCTCGGCCTCGGCCCGGCGCCCCTTGCTCATGAGGTACTCGAGGGACTCGGGTAGCATCCAGGCGAGCAGGGGGAGCAGCAGCACGGGGATGAAGCCGACGCCGACCACCCAGCGCCAGCCCAGCGTGGGCAGCAGGGCCATGGCGACCAGGGCGGCTGCGAGGATGCCCAGGGAGTAGCCCGAGTACATCACGCCGTAGTTGAAGGACCGGCGCCTCGGGGCCGAGTACTCGATGGTCATGGCTGCGGCCACCGGGATGATCCCGCCCATGCCGAGCCCGCCGATGAGGCGGAACATGCCGAAGAGCTCCGGGGTGGGAGCCAGCGCGGCGCCGAGCTGCGTGGTCGTGAAGATCAGCATGGACAGCAGGAGCATCTTCTTGCGGCCGACGCGGTCCGAGAGCGTGCCGATGGTCATGGCGCCGATGAGCATGCCGACCAGGGCGTAGGAGCCGAGGCCGCCCAGTTCGAGGGGGGACAGGTCCCACTCCCTGTACTCTGCGAGCGCGGGAAGGATCGCACCCAGCACGCCGACGTCATAGCCCTCGGCCAGGATCGCGAGCCAGCAGGCGAGCAGCACCCGGTTGGTGGTCTTCTGTGGGACGGGCCACTGAGTCGAGGTAGCCATGGTCACCTGTCCTTGTCTTGGATCGGAGCCGTCCCCCGGGCGGAGGTCGGAAGAGCGGAGACGAGACCGGCGATTGTGCCGTGCATCACAGTATGGACCATCACTGACGAACGTCACAAGACCTCTATATCGACGACAGGAGCAGCAAAAATCCGCAGCCACGAGGGCACCCATGGTGCGTGCCAGGCCGCCGCGCCGTGCGGCTCGCCGGGGCCTGCCGGCTGCTGCGCGTTCCCGGCCTGCCGGCCACGGGCACCTGCTGCCGTGTGGCCACGGTGCCCGGTGCTCCGAGCTTTCACCACAAGGCAACGCTGACGTCCGAAAACGAGACTGGTCCCTCCGCCTGCCGCCCGCATACTCTCGTCTCCATGATGAGACCCGCCCCACAGAGCGCCACCCTGGAGCCCCGTAACCTCGCAGAAACACAGGAGGAGTACTTCGCCTCCGGGGAGTTCTTCGCCGAGCTGGCGGAGCTCGTGGCGGCCCGCACGGAGAGTGCCGGAGGCGACGCCGCCGTTGCGTGCAGAGCATACCTGGAAGGTGCGATGGGTCCGCTGCTCGAGGAGATCGGCTGCACCTGGCGGGTGCTGGAGAACGAGGTCCACCCCTCGGCCCCGTTCCTGATCGCCCACCGCACCGAGGGCGACGACCTCCCCACCGTGCTGATGTACGGCCACGCCGACGTCGTGGAGGGCCAGGCCGGCCAGTGGGGCGAGGACCGCGACCCGTGGACCCTGCGCGCCGAGGGCGAGCGCTGGTACGGGCGCGGAGCCGCCGACAACAAGGGCCAGCACCTGGTCGACCTCGCGGCGCTGCGGATGCTGGTCCGGCACAAGGGCGGCCTGGGGTTCAACCTGACCGTGCTGATCGAGTCCGGCGAGGAGGTCGGTTCCCCGGGGCTGGCCGAGTTCGCGGCGGCCCACCGGGAGGAGCTGCGGGCCGACCTGTTCGTCGGTTCCGACGGGCCCCGCCTCGACACGGACGTGCCCACCCTGTTCCTCGGCGCCCGCGGCGGGCTGAACCTCACCCTCGAGGCCGACCTGCGGGCCGGCCAGCACCACTCGGGCAACTGGGGCGGGCTGCTGCGCAACGCGGCCACCACCGTCGCCGCCGCGGTCGGCACCCTCGTGGACGGCCACGGCCGGATCGTCTGCGACGCCCTGCTGCCCGCGGAGCTCCCTGCGTCCGTGCGCGCGGCGCTGGCCACGGTCGACGTCGAGGACCGCGTCGGCGGACCCGCCGTGGACGAGGGCTGGGGGGATCCCGGGCTGAGCGCGGCCGAGCGGGTCTTCGGCTGGAACACCCTCGAGGTCCTCGCCCTCGACGCCGGCGACGCGGACGCCCCCATGAACGCCATCCCGGGCCGGGCGCGGGCCGTGCTGCAGCTGCGCTTCGTGGTCGGCACCGAGCTCGAGGACCTCCCCGGGCGGGTCCAGGCGCACCTCGACGCCCACGGCTATCCCATGGTCCGGGTCTCCGCGGGGATCGCCTTCCGGGCCTCCCGCACGGACCCCGACCACCCGTGGGCGCAGTGGGCCGCGGCCTCGGTGCGCCGGCGGGTCGGGGACCGGCTGGCGGTCCTGCCCAACATCGGCGGCTCCCTGCCCAACCACGTCTTCACCGACGTCCTGGGTCTGCCCACCGTGTGGATGCCGCACTCCTACCCGGGGTGCAACCAGCACGCCCCCGACGAGCACCTGCTCGAGCCCCTCGCCCGCGAGGGCTTCGCCATGGCCCTCGGCCTCTTCGACGACCTCGGCGATCCCGCCGGGCGGCCCGCAGTACGGCCTGCCCCGCCCGCCGGCGACCTTTCCTGACCCACGACCCCGGAGACGCACATGACCACCACCGCTTCCCAGGCCGCATCCTCCCCGCGGCCCGCCCTCTCGGGCCGGCGCCGCGTCCGGGCCGTGGCCGCGGCCACGATCGGCAACGCCCTCGAGTGGTTCGACATCGCGATCTACGCCCTGTTCGCGGTCTACATCGGGCAGAACTTCTTCCCGGCCGAGGACCCCGGGGTGCAGCTGATCCAGACCTTCGCCGTCTTCGGGGTCTCCTACCTCATCCGCCCCCTGGGCGGGCTGGTCCTCGGCTCCTACGCCGACAAGCACGGGCGCAAGGCCGCCCTCGTGTGGACCATCCGGCTCATGGTCCTGGGCACGGCCCTGCTGGCCTTCATGCCCGACTACGACACCATCGGCATCCTCGCTCCCGTCGGCATCATCGTGGCCCGGCTGATCCAGGGCTTCGCCGCCGGCGGCGAGTTCGGCGCCGCGACGTCCTTCCTGGTGGAGCAGGACGGCGAGGAGGGCAAGCAGCGCGGGTTCCTGGGCAGCTTCCAGTTCGCCAGCCAGGGCCTGGCCACCCTGCTCTCCGCGTCCTTCGCCGCCGGCCTGACGGCGGTGCTCTCCGAGGAGGACATGGTGAGCTGGGGCTGGCGCGTCCCGTTCGTCTTCGGCCTGCTCGTGGGCCCGGTCGGCTACTACATCCGCCGCTACGTGGACGAGTCCCCGGCCATGAGCGCCGACGACGCGGCCGCGCAGAAGGCGGACCTGCAGCCCGTCCGCAACCTCTTCCGCCACCAGTGGGCCGGGATCCTCATCGCCGGCGGCATGCTCGTGGTCTCCACGGCCCTGAACTTCATCCTCCAGTACCTGCCCACGTTCAGCATCCGCGAGCTGGGCCTGAACCCGTCGCTGTCCTTCACGGCCCTGATGATCACCGGGGTGATCCTCACCTTCCTCACCCCCGTGGTCGGCCACCTGTCCGACCGGGTCGGCCGGATCCGCATCATGTTCCCGGCGGCGCTGGCCATCGGCATCTCGGTGGTCCCGCTGTTCGGGTGGCTGATCGCCCGGCCCGCGTTCTGGACCCTCGTGGGCGTGATGATCGTGCTCGGCACGCTCAAGGCCCTGTACTTCGCGGCCCTGCCCTCCGTGATGGCCGACGTCTTCCCCGTGCGCTCCCGGGCCACCGGGCTGGCCTTCAGCTACAACAGTGCCACGGCCGTCTTCGGCGGGTTCACCCCCACGATCGCCGCCGCCCTGATCACCCTCACCGGCCAGCAGGTCGCCCCCGGCTACTACCTGCTCGTGGTCTCGATCATCAGCATCAGCGCCCTGCTGGCCGCGGTGCGCGTGCGGGGGATCCGCTGAGCGGGCCCCGCCCCGACGAGGCGGCCGTGCCGGGTCCCGGAGCGCTCCGGGACCCGGCACGTCCGCCGTCCGCCCTCCGCCACACCTGGTCCGAGGACGTGGCGGGTCTGCTCGTCGGCACCTTCGTCGTCTCGTTCGGACTGCACCTGCTGCACGCCGTCGAAGCCGTGACCGGGGGGACCGCCGGACTGGCCCTGCTGGTCGGCTATGCCACCGGGCTGCCGTTCGGGGCGGTCTTCGTCGGGGTCAACCTGCCCTTCCTCGCCCTGGGGTGGTGGCAGAAGGGCTGGGTGTTCACGCTGCGCACGCTGGTGGCGGTGGCACTCGTCTCGGCCCTCTCCTCCGTGCACCCGGCCGGGCTCGGCGGGCTCGCCCCGGACCCGCGCTACACCGTCCTGGCGGGCAACCTGCTCATCGGGATCGGCATGCTCATCGTCTTCCGCCACTCCGCGAGCCTCGGCGGGTTCAACATCCTGGCGCTGCTGGCCCAGGAGCGCCTCGGCTGGCGGGCCGGGTACGTGCAGCTGGGCTTCGACGTCGCCGTCGTCCTCCTGGCCCTCACGGTCGTGCCGCCGGCCGGCGTGCTGCTCTCCGCGGCGGGGGCGGTCGTGCTCAACACCGTGCTGGCGATGAACCACCGCCCGGGTCGGTACCTCGGGCACTGACGTCATGCACATCACAAACCTTACGGGCGTCACAGAATTGATATGGTGGAGCGCATGACACAGCACGAGGAGCCCGTCGCCGGCGGCGTACGACAGCTCGAGGACTCCGTCCGGACGGACTTCCGGGGCGCCATGTCCTACGGCCGCTACCTGGACCTGGACCGCGTCCTCGGGGCCCAGCACCCCGTGAGCCGGCCCGAGCACCACGACGAGATGCTGTTCATCATCCAGCACCAGACCACCGAGCTGTGGCTCAAGCTCGTGCTGCACGAGCTGCGGGAGTCCCGCCGGCTGATCGACGCCGGGGACCTCGGCAAGGCGCTCAAGGGCCTGGCCCGGGTCAAGGCGATCCAGCGCACCCTCACGGAGCAGTGGTCCGTGCTGGGCACCCTCACCCCCCGGGAGTACGCCCAGTTCCGCGGCTCCCTGGGCAGCTCCTCGGGCTTCCAGTCGTACCAGTACCGCGCGGTGGAGTTCATCCTCGGCAACAAGCACCCCGGGATGCTCGAGGTGTTCTCCAGCGAGCCCGAGGCGCACGGGATGCTCTCGGCGCTGCTCGAGGAGCCCACCGTCTACGACGCCTTCCTGCGGGCGCTGGCCCGGGAGGGCTACGCCGTGCCGCAGGACGTGCTCGAGCGCGACGTCACCCAGCCGTGGACCTTCCGCGAGGACCTCGTGCCCGTGTTCCGGGAGATCTACGAGTCCGAGGACACCCCCTGGGGCTACTACGAGGCCTGCGAGGACCTCGTGGACCTCGAGGACAACTTCCAGGCCTGGCGCTTCCGCCATCTGCGCACCGTCCAGCGGACCATCGGCTTCAAGTCCGGGACGGGCGGCTCCTCCGGCGTCGGCTTCCTCAAGCGCGCCCTGGACCTCACCTTCTTCCCGGAGCTCTACGCCGTGCGCACCGAGATCGGCACCTGATCCTCCCCGCCCGCCCGCCGGCCTCCCGCCGGTCCCGACCGAAGGCCCGCCCATGACCTCCGTCCCCGTCCCGGCCTCCGTGGCCACCGCGTCCGCCGCGCAGCTCGACGACGCCGACCCGCTCGCCGGCTTCCGCGGACGCTTCCTCGACCCCGCCGGCGAGCACGTCGTCGCCTACCTCGACGGCAACTCCCTCGGCCGCCCGCTCGCGGAGACCCCGGCCCGGCTCGCCGAGTTCATCGGCACCGAGTGGGGCGAGCGGCTGATCCGCAGCTGGGACGAGCGCTGGATGGACGAGCCCACGGCCCTGGGCGACCGCCTCGGCGAGGTGGTTCTCGGCGCGGGGCCCGGCCAGACCGTGGTCGCGGACTCCACCTCGGTGCTGCTCTACAAGCTGCTGCGCGCCGCCCTCGACGGCCGGCCGGGCCGCGACGAGATCGTCGTCGACCGCGACAACTTCCCCACGGACCGCTTCCTCGTGGAGGGCATCGCCGCCGAGCGCGGCGCCCGCATCCGGTGGATCCAGGCCGACCCGGCCACCGGGGTCCGCCCGGAGGACGTCGCCGCCGTCGTGGGGCCCCGCACCGCCGTGGTCCTGCTCAGCCACGTGGCCTACCGCTCCGGCTTCCTCGCCGACGCCCCCGCGATCACCGCCCTCGTCCACGACGCCGGGGCCCTGGTGCTGTGGGACCTGTGCCACTCGGCCGGGTCCGTGCCCGTGGCACTCGACGCGTGGGGCGTGGACCTCGCCGTGGGCTGCACCTACAAGTACCTCAACGGCGGCCCCGGCGCCCCGGCGTTCGGCTACGTCCGCGCCGGGCTCCAGCAGCGGCTCCAGCAGCCCATCTGGGGCTGGATGGGCGCCCACCAGCCCTTCGGGATGTCCCCCGACTACCGGCCCGCCGAGGACGTGCGCCGCTTCCTCACCGGCACCCCGCCGATCCTGGCCATGCAGCCGCTCAAGCACATGGTGGAGCTCATCGCCGAGGCCGGCATGGACGCGGTCCGGGAGAAGTCCGTCCTGCTCACCGAGCGGGCGATCGTGCTGGCGGACGAGCTGCTCGCCCCGCTCGGCGTCGAGCTGGCCAGCCCCCGGGACCCCGCCGAACGGGGATCGCACATCACCGTGAACCACCCCCGCTTCCGCGAGGTGACCGCCGCCCTGTGGGAGCGCGGCGTGATCCCCGACTTCCGGGCCCCGCACGGGCTGCGGATCGGGCTGTCCCCGCTGAGCACCTCCTTCGCCGAGCTGCAGGCCGGGATGGAGGCCGTCCGGGACGCCCTGCTCGAGGTGCAGTGACCCCCGTCCTGGACGACATGGTCTCCCGGCCCGGGAGCACCGTGTCCCTGCTGCGCACCGTCGTCGGGCTCTACCTGCGCGACGCCGGGGGCTGGATGCCCACCCGGGCGCTCCTGGAGCTCATGGCGGCGCTCGGGGTCCCCGCACCCCAGACCCGCACCGCGCTGAGCCGCGTCAAGCAGCGCGGCGTCCTCGCCGCCGCGACCCGGGAGGGCCGGCCCGGCTTCGCGCTCGCCGAGGGCGCCGTGCCCATGCTCGAGCGCGGCGACCGCCGGATCGACCGGCCGCGCAGCATGGGCCCGGGCGACGACTGGTGCGTGATCGTGTTCTCCGTCCCGGAGGAGGAGCGGGAGCGCCGCCACCAGCTGCGCCGGCGGCTGCGCTGGGTCGGCTGCGGCACCGTCTCGCCCGGGGTGTGGATCTGCCCGGACTTCCTCCGCGGCGAGGTCCTCGGCATCCTCGCGGACCTGGCGCTCGCGGACCGGGCGGTGCTGTTCACCACCCGGGGCCTGCCGACGGCGGCGGACCTGCCGGAGGCGATCGGGCAGTGGTGGGACCTCGACCACCTCGCGGCGCTGCACCGGGACTTCATCGCGAACTGCGCCGCCGTGCCGGGCGTCGGGCCGGACCCGGCGCCCGATCCCGAGACCTTCGCGGACTACGTCCGGTGCATCGACCACTGGCGGCCGATCCCCTACCTGGACCCGGGCCTGCCGCCCGGCTGCCTGCCGGCGGACTGGCCGGGGACCGAGAGCGTCGCCCTGTTCCGCGGCATCCGGGACAGCCACGCCGGGCCCAGTGCGGCGTTCGTGCGGGAGGTGCTGTCCTCGGGGCTTCCCCGGGTGCTCTCCGCGGACGGCCCGTCCCGGCCCTGAGCGAACCCCGGGCCATACTGGAGGCCCGGGCGAAGGAGGCAATGACCGTGGTCCAGCTGCTGCCCACGCACCTGCAGTACTTCGCGGAGGTGGCCCGGACGGGCTCCGTCACCGAGGCCGCCGGAGCCCTGCGCGTGGCGCCCTCGGCCATCAGCCGGCAGATCGCCAAGCTCGAGGCCGCCTTCGGGGTGCCGCTGTTCACCCGGCACGCCCGCGGCATGGCCCTGACCCCGGCCGGCGAGAGCCTGCTGGCCTACACCCGGCGGGCCGAGATCGAGACCGGCGCCCTGCTGGCCTCCCTCGGCTCCGGCGCCTCGCCCCGGTCGCAGCAGATCGTCGTGGCGGCCACCGAGGGCTTCGCCCACCGGCTCGTGCCGGCGGCCATGGCGCAGCTGTGCCGGGTCCACCCCCGGGCGTCCTTCACGCTCCACGTGGTGAGCAGCGACGAGGCCACCCGGATGGTGGTGGAGGGCTCGGTGGACATCGCCGCGACCTACTCCCTGGGCCCCGCGGACGGGGTGCGCGTGGAGCACACCTCGACGTGGCCGCTGTTCGCGGTGGTCAGCGCCGACCACCCCCTGGCGAACCGGCCGACCGTGACCCTCGGCGAGCTCGCCCACCACCCGCTGGCCCTGGCGATGCGGGACACCAGCCAGCGCCAGCTGCTCGACTCGGCCGCCCGCAGCGAGGGCCTGGCCCTGCGCCCCGTCCTCGAGTGCAGCCGGGTCGCGCCGATCTACGAGTTCGCCCGCTCGGGGGAGGGGGTCGGCTTCATCAGCGAGCTGGGCGCCGGCCCCCGGCCCGAGGACGGGCTGGTCCACGTCCGGGTCGACCACTACGTCTTCGGCCAGCGCAGCGCCCAGCTGCAGACGCCGGTCGGGCGCCCGCAGGCGCCGCTGCTGCTCGACTTCCTGCGCCTGCTCATCGTGGAGCTGGACCCGGACTACGTGCCCGAGAGGGCCAGCTCCCTCACCCGGCAGCTGCCGCCGGCCTGACCGCCGGCCTGACCGCCCGGGCTGACCGCCCGGCCTGACCGCCGGCCCCGACCGCCCGGCCCCCGCTCAGGGCAGCAGGCGCTCCAGGAGCCGCCGGCACGTCCGGTACGCCTCCTTATCGGGCTCGATCACCGCGAAGTGGTCCCCGCCCACCTCGTGGAGCTCGGCGGGGTCACCGGCCGCGCGGGCCGCCGCCACGTAGTCCGCCGACATGGCGAAGGGCACGGTGTCGTCGGTCCTGCTGTGCACGGCGTGCACCGGGGTCCCGATCGGCAGGGCACGCGCCGGATCGGCCAGGGCGAAGGGCTCCGCCCGCTCCGCGGAGGCGCCGCCCATCAGGTTCCGGGCCGCGTGCTCGCCCAGTTCCAGCCGCTCGGCCGCGGCGAGGTCCAGCACCCCGGCCTGGCTCACCACCCCGGCCGGGAGCACCGCCGGACCGGCCCCGGGGGCGTCCGGGGGCAGCAGGTGCCGTCCGGCGGCCCACACCGCGAGGTGCCCGCCGGCGGAGTGGCCCAGGAGCGCGACGCGGTGCAGGTCGAGCCCGGAGGGGCCGGCGACCGTGGCGAGGTGGTCGATGCCGGCGGCGACGTCCTCGAACGTGGTCGGCCAGCCGCCGGCCCCCGGGGCCCCGTCGCTGCCGGCGCGCCGGTACTCCAGGTTCCACACCGCGAATCCGTGCCCCACCAGGTCCTCGGCCGCAGCCGTGCCCAGCTCGGCGGAGTACTTGTCCCGCCAGTAGCCGCCGTGGACGACCACCACGGTGCCCCGCGGGGCGGCCCCGCCGGGGTCCGGGAGGTACAGGTCCCCCCACTGGTCCTCGTGGGGGCCGTAGAAGAGCTTCGTCGCCACTGTCTGCCTCTTTCCGGACGGGAGTCGGGTCGTCGTGCGTCGTCCTCCCCGGACCGCGCTCGTGCACCGAGCCGACGAGGAGACGTGCCGTGGTCACCGTACGGGTTCCGGGCGGCGTAGCGTAGAGCGTCCGGGAGCGGCCACCGCGTGGTCGTCCCACCGCCCGCCGAACTGCCAAGGAGTCAACGCTCGTGGAACCCCTGCCGCTGGAGCCCCTCACCCGATTCCTCGCCGTGGACCGTGCCGAGGACCTCGACGGGCTCGCCGCGCGCATCCCGGGCTCGGGCTTCCTGTGCTTCTACCCCAACGACGAGGAGTACGCCGGGTTCGTGGACGGCACGGGCCGGCTCTGGCTGCGCGGCGACGACGCCACCCCCGCCCGGGAGCTGCTGGAGGTGCTCGAGCCGCCCTTCCGCATCGCCTACCCGGTGGCCCCGGCCGTGACCGGTGACGAGGAGGCGGTCATCTCCGGCGGGGTGCTGCAGACCCCCGAGGAGCTGGCGGCCTACTGCGCCCGCTTCGCCGACGTGGAGGGGGGCGTGGACATCGACCACCAGGCCCACGCCGTGGACGCGAACGGCCAGCACTGGACCCTGATGGCCGGCACGGACCCCGCGGTGGTGCTCGCCCTCTGCTTCGGCCGCGACGAGGACGGGAACCCGTTCTCCGAGCAGATCCCCTTCAGCGCGGAGGCGCTGCCCCTGCCGATCACCGTCGTCGAGCTCGACTGAGCTCAGCCCCCCGCCCCGATGGTGACGACGGCCCGTCCGCGGATCCGCCGCGCGTCGAGGTCCTTGTAGGCCCGGTCCGCCTCGGCGAACGGGTACGTGTCGGTGACGAGGTCGTCCAGGGAGATCCGCCCCTCGGCCACCAGGGCGAGCACGGCGGGCATGTCCCGCCCGGCCCGGGCGCCGTAGGAGCCGAGGATCTGGATCTTCCGGCGGACCACGTGGGCGATGTTGATCTGCGCCTCCACGCCGGCGGGGGCGATGCCCACCAGGACCACCCGGCCGCCGTCGTCGACCAGGTCCACGGCCGTGCGCACCGTGGCGGCGCTGCCGAAGGCCTCGAACGCCACGTCCACCCCGTGCCCGTCGGTCAGCGCGCGCACGGCCTGCTGCGGGTCCTCGTCCCGGGAGTTGACGGTGTCCGTGGCGCCCATGCGCCGGGCCAGCTCGAGCTTGTCGTCGCTGATGTCCACGGCGACGATCCGCTCCGCACCGTGGGCGGCGGCCATCTGGACGATGTTCAGCCCGATCCCGCCGACCGCGACCACCGCGACGGTGTCGCCCGCGCGGACGTCCCCGACGTTGTGCACGGCCCCGTAGCCGGTGAACACGCTGCACCCCAGGATTGCGGCCTTGTCCAGGGGGATGTCGTCGGGCAGCCGGAAGACGCCCGTGGCGGGCACGACCGCGAACTCGGCCAGCCCGGCCATCGAGTACATGGCGACCGGACGGCCCGAGGCGTCCGAGAGCCGTGAGGAGCCGTCGTAGAGCTGGCCCTTGAGCCGGTTCTTGGCGAAGAACTCCTCGCACAGGTCCTCGTGGCCCCGTGCGCAGTGCCGGCACGTGCCGCACGGCATGATGAAGCTGCACACCACCCGGTCCCCCTCCGTCAGTCCCTCGACCCCGGGACCGGTCTGCTCCACCCAGCCGGAGATCTCGTGCCCCAGGACGCAGGGCATGGGGAAGGCGACCTCTCCCTTGATCACGTGGAGGTCCGTGTGGCACACCCCGCAGGCGGCGACCTGGACCAGCACCTCGCCCTCCTGCGGGGCGCTCTGGGCGAGGTCCTCGAGGGAGAAGCTTCCTCCGGCGGTCCTGAGCACGTGTGCTCTCATCGTCGTCCTTCCGTTGCTCTGCGGTTCCTCGGTCCTCCGAGCATGCCCCGGGACGGGGCTCCGGGGAAGAGCGCGCGCCCCGCTGCACCGGATGTGCGCGGCGCCCCGCCTAGAGTGAGGTGCGGCACCGGTTCGGTGACCGCTCCCGGACCGACGCGAGACAGGGGACATCCGCCATGGCACTCGACCGCGCCAGCACGGCCTTCCTGCAGGAGCTGGCCGACTCCGCCCCGCCGGGCACCCCGACGATGTGGGAGATGACCCCGGCGCAGGTCCGTGCCGCGGGCGCCGACCGGCGCGCCCGCTACGGCTCCGGCCCGGACATGCACCGGGTCGAGGAGCACCTCCTGGACGGGCACGACGGCGGAGTCTTCCGGGTGCGCGTCCTCGTTCCCGTGCAGACCCCGGCCGCGGTCCTGGTCCACCTGCACGGCGGTGGCTGGGTGCTCGGGGACATCGACGGCTACGACACCCTGGGGCGGCTGCTCGCGGACCGCTCCGGCGCCGCCGTCGTCCTGGTGGAGTACCGCAAGGCCCCGGAGCACCCGTTCCCCACGCCCCTGGAGGACGGCTGGACGGCGCTGCAGTGGGCGGCGGAGCATCTGCAGGCGATCGCGGGACGTCCGGTGCCGCTGTTCGTGGCCGGGGACAGCGCCGGCGGGAACCTGGCGGCGGTGCTCACCCACCGGGCCCGCGACCGCGGCGGCCCCGAGCTCGCCGGGCAGGTCCTGATGTACCCCGTCACCGACGCGGACCTGACCCGGCCCTCCTACCGCGAGCCGGAGAACCAGTCCTTCCTCACCACCGACGAGATGCGCTGGTTCTGGCACCACTACGTCCCCGACGAGAGCGCTCGCCGGCACCCCGAGGCCTCTCCGCTGCGCGCCGATTCCCTGGGCGACCTTCCTCCGGCCCTGGTCGTCACCGCGGAGCACGACGTCCTCCGCGACGAGGGCGAGGCCTATGCCCAGCGGCTCCGGGCCGAGGGCGTGGCGGTGGTGCACCGCCGCTGGCCCGGTCAGATGCACGCGTTCTTCTCGCTGGTCAACATCCTCCCGGCCAGCGCGGAGGCGATCGACCTCGTCGCGGCCCATCTGCGGGGGAGCGCCGCACCGTAGCACCGGACCGGACCGGACCGGGCGCGGGTCCGGACTCAGTGCTGCGCCAGGGCCTCGTCGTCGTGACCCCGGTCAGGCGGCTTCGGGGACGGCGGTGGGGACGGCGGCGGGCGCGGCGGCCGGCGCGCAGGCGGCGGCGAGCGCCGCGCGCACCGTGCCGAACTTCGCCGCGGTCTCCGCCAGGGCGGTCTCCACGGTGGAGGCGGCGTCCAGCTCCGCGGCGGCGTGCAGCCGGGCCCGGGTCCCGTCCAGGTGGACGCTGCGCAGCACCGGCACCCACTGGCCGTGCCCGGCGGCGTCGGTCCACCCCACGAGTCCCGCGAAGGCGCCGCGGGGGCGCGGCTCGAGCTCCCGGATCAGGGACATGGCCTCGCGGCCGGCGGCACCACCGCCCGCCGCCTCGCGGTGCAGGGCCACGGCGGCCTCCAGGGCGCTGGTGCCCCGGCGCAGGCGGCCCGTGAGCCGGGTCGCGAGGTGCCAGGCGGCGTCGGTGCCCAGCACACTGGGCTGCTCGGGCACGTGCAGGGAGGCCGCGCACGGCGCCAGGCGCCGGGCCAGGTGCTCGACGACGTGCTGGTGCCGCCGGCGCGCGGCGGGGGAGCGCAGCAGGGACCCCTGGGCGGCCGCGTCGCCCGAGACCGTGGGGTGGCGCGCGGCGCAGCCGGTGAACAGGTGGGCCGTGAAGCCGCTCGGCCGCACCTCGGCCGTCAGCTCCGGGCCCGCCCCGAGCACCGGGCCGCCGTCCTGGGGGTGCACCCGGTAGGCGTGGCCGCCCGGGGCGCGGACCACCAGCTCGTCCCACAGCCGGTCCGGGTCCACGGGGGCGGGGAGCTCCAGGTCCAGGGCGTGGGCGAGCGCCACGTGCTGCGCGGCGCCGCGGCCGATGCGGTCCAGGACCTCGGCGAGCGCCTCGCGGTGCTCGGTGTCCGGGACGGGGGCGGAGGGCACGAGCTGCCGGGCCGGCGGCACCGGGGCCGCCGGTTCCGGGCGGGGCACCCACACGGGCCGCTCGGCGAGGAACAGGTCGGCCGGCTCGTCCGGGTCGAAGGGGACGGTGCCGCACACCACCGGCCGCACGGCCCCGCGGGCGCCGGCGTCGAACACCTCGCGGGTGATCTCGTCCAGACGGGCCAGGACCGTCCCGACGCCGTCGTCCGTCATCCGGGCGGCGGGCAGCGTCCGGTCCCGGCGGGCGAAGAGGATCCCGTGGCGGCCCGCGAACGCGAAGTCGTCGTCGGGGAGCGTCGTTCCGCGGGTCATGTGCGGTGCCTCCGGTCGGGGGATCGGGTCGAGGTTAGGCAACCCTAAGTTGTTGGTGGCTCGACTGTAGCAGTCCGTCCCGGATTAGCGCACGCATCCCTGATCTAACCGGGCGAGTGGTGCGGTCCTCGTGCTCCGGCCTCCTCGCGCCCGTCGCCCGGGGCCGCTCGCGCCCGAGTTGGCGCTCCCCGCGGGCACGTGCTGGAGTGGTGGCGCACGCAGATCGCCGGGTGCGCGGCATCCCCCGCTCCCCGGTGGCGCTCTCCAGCTCCCGGGCTCGCCGACGACCCGACGGCCCGACGAAAGGCACTGATCCATGACGACTCCTCCTCCCCGCTGGGCCACGGCCGGCTCCGCCCTCCTGCTCGCGACCGGGCTGACGGCCCTCGGGCTCTCCCCGGCCGCCGCCCACGTCACGGCGTCCTCGACGACCACCGCCGCCGAGGGCTGGGCCCGGATCACCTTCACCGTGCCCAACGAGTCCGACACCGCCTCCACCGACAGGCTGGAGCTGCGGCTGCCCGCGGACACCCCGTTCTCCTCGGTGCGGGTCCAGCCGGTGGAGGGCTGGACCGCCGAGCTCACCGAGGAGGAGCTGCCCGAGCCGGTGCAGATCGGGGAGGGCGCGATCACCAAGGCCGTCACCACCATCACCTGGACCGCGGACGCGGAGCACGCGATCGCCCCCGACGAGTTCCAGACCTTCACCGTCTCGGCCGGCCCGCTGCCGGCCGAGGGCACGACCCTGGTCATGCCGGTCGACCAGTCCTACACCGACGGGCGCACCGTGGCCTGGGACGAGCCCGCCGTCGAGGGCGATGAGGAGCCGCAGCACCCGGCGCCCTCCCTGACCACCACCGCCGCCGAGGCGGAGGGCCACGCCCACGCCCACGGCGCCGGGGAGTCCTCCGCCGACGGGTCCTCGCACGCGGCGTCGTCCACCGAGGAGACCTCCCCGGCGGGCGCCCTGACCTGGGTCGCCCTGGTCGCCGGGGTGCTCGGGCTCGTCGCCGGCGTCGTCGCCCTGCTCCGGCCGCGCCGCAGGGACTGACCCGGCGCTCCCGACCTAGGATGATCGGCATGTCTGACATCAGCCGTCTGCTGGATCTCGAATCCATCCGTCTCGACCAACCGGCGGACGACTGGCGCGACGCCATCGCCCGCGCCGGTGAGCTCCTCGAGCGGCAGGGCGCCGCCACCGCCGAGTACACGCGGGCCATGATCGCCAACGTCGAGCAGAACGGCCCGTACATCGTCGTCGCGCCCGGGTTCGCGTTCGCCCACGCCCGTTCCTCGGACGCCGTGCACCGCACGGCGATGTCCTGGGTCCGGCTGGCCCGGCCGGTCGTGTTCGGGCACGCGTCGAACGACCCCGTCACCCTCGTGGTGGCCCTGTCCGCCGACGACGCCAAGGCGCACATGCGGGCCATGCGGGACCTGGCCACGCTGCTGAGCTCACCGGAGACCCGGGCCGCCCTGGACCGGGCGGGCACGCCCGAGGAGGTGCTCTCCGTGCTCACGGACGGCGCGCCGGCATCCGGCCCGGAACCGGCGCCCACGACGACGGAGGCGGCCGGCGCCAGCCGCAACAAGATCCTGACGGTCTGCGGCAACGGGCTCGGCACGAGCCTGTTCCTGAAGAACACCCTGGAGCAGGTGCTCCAGCGCTGGGGCTGGAGCCCGTACCTCACGGTCGAGGCCACCGACACCATCTCCGCCCGAGGCAAGGCCAAGGAGGCCGACCTCATCCTCACCTCCGGGGAGATCGCCCGCACCCTGGGGGACGTCGGCATTCCCGTGAAGGTGATCGGGAACTTCACCAGCACCACCGAGATCGATGCCGCCATGCGCGAGCTCTACGACGTCTAGAAGCAGGTACCCCGTGAACTGGCTCGTCAGCATTCCCGAATTCCTGGTCAGCGAGATCCTGGCCGTCCCCGCGTTCCTCATCGGCATCATCACCGCCGTCGGCCTGGCGGCCCTGCGCAAGAGCACCGGCCAGGTCATCGGCGGCGCCCTCAAGGCCACGCTCGGCTTCCTGCTCATCGGCGCGGGTGCCACCCTCGTCGTCGCCTCCCTGGAGCCCCTGGGCGCCATGATCCTGGGCGCCACCGGCGCCCAGGGCGTCATCCCCACCAACGAGGCCATCGCCGGGATCGCCCAGGCCGAGTACGGGGCCCAGGTCGCCTGGCTGATGATCCTCGGCTTCGCCATCAGCCTCGTCCTCGCGCGCTTCACCCCGTTGCGCTACGTCTTCCTGACCGGGCACCACGTCCTGTTCATGGCGACGATGCTGACCATCATCCTGGCCACCGCGGGCTACGACGGCTGGGTGACCGTGCTGCTGGGAGCTCTTCTCCTCGGCATCCTGATGGTCTCCCTGCCGGCCCTCGCCCACCCCTGGACCCGCAGGATCACCGGCGACGACAGCGTCGCCATCGGGCACTTCGGGACCGCCGGGTACATCGCCGCCGGCGCCGTGGGACGGCTGGTGGGCCGGAACAGCCGGTCCACCGAGGACACGGCGCTGCCGGAGGGACTGCGCTTCCTGCGCGACTCCATGGTGGCCACCGCACTGTCCATGGCCGTGATGTACGTGGTCCTCGCCGTGCTGTTCCTGGCCCGGGCCGGGGCCGAGGAGGCGTTCACCGCGTTCGACGGCGGGGCCACCGGCGTGGGCAACTACATCATGATGTCGATCACCCAGGGGCTGCAGTTCGGGGTGGCGGTCGCCGTGATCCTCTTCGGGGTGCGCACCATCCTGGGGGAGCTCGTCCCGGCGTTCCAGGGCATCGCGGCCAAGGTCGTCCCCGGTGCCATCCCGGCGCTCGACGCGCCGATCGTCTTCCCCTACGCGCAGAACGCCGTGCTGCTGGGCTTCATCTCCAGCTTCGTCGGGGGACTGATCGGGCTGTTCGTCCTCTCCGTCTGGCTGAACCCCGCGATCGGGCTCGCGCTGATCCTCCCGGGACTCGTCCCCCACTTCTTCACCGGTGGCGCGGCAGGGGTCTACGGCAACGCGACCGGCGGGCGCCGCGGAGCGCTCGCCGGCGGCTTCGTCAACGGCCTCCTCATCACGTTCCTGCCCGCTTTCCTGCTGTCGGTCCTGGGCGCCTTCGGCTCCGAGAACACCACCTTCGGCGACGCCGACTTCGGGTGGTTCGGGATCGCCGTCGGCTCCGCGGCCAAGATCGGGTCCGTGGGCGGCATCGCGGTGATCCTGCTGATCGGCCTCGGGCTGCTGGGCCTGGCCGTCCTGGTGCAGCGCAGGGCGGTGGACACCCGGTGGGACCCCGCGGCGGGCCGGGCATGGCCCGGAGCGGCGGGCGAGCGCGGGACCACGGCGGCTGCCGCAGCAAGTTCCTCCGGGGCGCACCCCAAGATCGCTCCGCCGCAGGGCGCGCCCGTTCCGCCTCCGCCCCCGCGCTGATCCGGCGGTCCCGAGGTCCGTCGAGCGGCGAGTCGCCCTTCGGCGCGGAGCGGGCCGCTCAGGAGTTGCGGCCCCGCGCGGCCACGCTCCAGCGCTCGAGGAGCTCCCCTCCGCGCACCACGGCGACGTCGTCGACGAGGTTCATCGTGAGGCACACGTGGTTGGGGACCACCCGCAGCCGGTCCCCGAGGGCGGGCAGCGGGTGCTCCTCCGGCCAGACGACGGTGGCGTGGTGCTCGGACAGCGCGGGAATCCGCGCCTCCGGGTGGTCCATCAGGCGCCCGTGGCCGGTGGCCCAGGCGGGACGGTCGCTGCCCAGGACCTTGCTGCCGGCGTCGAGGACGACCCGCCGGGGCACCCCGGACCCGCCCTCGTGCCGGCTGACCACGGTCGAGGCCACGGTGAGGGCGATGTCCTCCATCGAGCACCGGCCGAGCTCCAGCTGCTGGGCGTCGCCGAAGACGTAGACGCCGGGCCGCACCTCGGTCGCCGCGGAGCTCTCGGTCAGCAGCGCCGAGGGCGTGGAGCCGCCGCTGCGGCGCAGGACCTCGAAACCCGCGGCCTCCAGCTGCCCGGCCGCCCGGTCCAGGGCCCGCTGCTCCTGCGCGGCGGCCTCGACCGGCATGCCGGGGGCGTAGCTGTGCCCCGGGAAGGTGAAGACCCCCTCGACGCGCAGCCCGGCCCGGGCGGCGGCGAGGGCGACCTCCCCGGCGCCGTCGGGGTGGACGCCGCTGCGGTGGTGGCCGCTGTCGACCTCGACCAGCACGGCGACGTCCCCCGCCGCGTCCCCGAGCTGCCGCCCCATGGCCGCGGCGGCCTCGGTGGAGTCCACGCCGGTGCTGATCCGGGCCGTGGCGCTGAGCCGGCGCAGGCGCTCCGCCTGCCGCGGGCCCACCCACAGCGGGTAGGCGAGGAACAGGTCCCCGGCCCCGTGCGCGGCGAAGACCTCGGCCTCCCCGATCGTGGCCACGGTCAGCCCGGCCGCTCCCGCGGCGAGCTGCAGCGCCGCGATCTCCGGGACCTTGTGCGTCTTGGCGTGCGGACGCAGCGCCAGGCCCTTCGCGCGCACGGCCGCGGCCATCCGCTCGATGTTGCGCCCGAGCACGTCCCGGTCGATCAGGACGTCGGGGGTGTCGATGCCCTCGGGGACGATGCTGTCGGGAATGCGGTGCATGGTGCTCCTCGCCGGTGCAGCGGTCGGGTGCGCTCCGTCCATCGTAGGACCGCCGCCCGCGTCGTCGTCGGACCCGGGCGGCGGACGGCTCGGGCCGCGGGCACGAGCTCCGCGGGGTCCGTGCGGCCGGGGCCGTGGGCCTCGCCGGCCGAGCGGCGGGTCACGTGTTCCGCCATGGTGTTCGGCCCGGTGCCCGGTGCGGCTCCGGCGGCGCCCCTCAGAGGGCCCGGACGAGGACGAGCACCGCGCCCGCGGTGGACGCCGCCAGCCCCACCCGGCGCACGAGGACCTTGTCGAGGCGCCCGTTCACCGCGCCGGAGGCGGCGAAGCCGAGGAGCATGGCCGGCAGCAGCACGGCGGCGAACAGCAGGATCCGCCGGTCGATGGCGCCCACCGCGAGCAGGGCCGCCAGGGACATGAGGGCGCCGACCAGGAAGAAGGCGCTCATGGTGCCGCGCAGCCGGGCGGGGGAGGAGCCGTGCCAGACGAGCGCCATGGGCGGGCCGCCGATGGACGTGGCCGTGCCCATCAGCCCGGAGGCCGCCCCGGCGGCGGCGACCGTGACCGGGAGCGGCCGGGGCCGCCAGCCGCACACGCTGAGCAGCACGGCGAGCAGGACCGTGCCCGCCAGGGTGAGGGCGAGGGCCTGCGGGGGCAGCGTCGCCACCAGCAGGGCGCCCGCCGCGGTGCCCGGCACCCGGCCGAGCAGGGCCCAGCCCGTCCCGCGCAGGTCCACGGCGGTGCGGTCCCGCAGCACGCCGAGCACGGTGAGCCCGGCCGCGAGCAGCACGATGGACCCGGGCAGCAGCGTGGGGTCCAGCAGGGCGATCACCGGGGCGGCGAGCATGCCGAGGCCGAACCCGATCGAGCCCTGGAGGCAGGACGCCAGGCACACCACGAGCGCCACCAGGGCGAACTCCGGGCCGGTCATCGGCCGTCCCGCGCTCCGGGCCGGTCCCGCCCGGGCCCGGCCCGCCGAGCTCGGACAGGGGAGGAGGCGGTCATGCGGGAGACCCTTCGGCGAGGTGGCGCACGGGACCCGGCTGCTGCCGGCCCGGTCGGTCCGGACCACTCGATTGTAGGGAACGATCCCGGCCCAGCCGTTGTTGTGCTGGTTCAGTTGTATTCTCGTTCAAGCGTCGCCCCGCTGCGGGCATGCCGAGCCGACCCCGATCCAGGACCGTGACATGACCTTGACCTCGTCGTCCTCGCGGACGACCTCCGCCCTCCCGCCCGTCGACGACGGGGCCGGCGGCGACGTCCGCCGCATCGGCGTCGACATCGGCGGCACGGCCATCAAGTACGCGGTCGTCGACCCGGTCAACGGCGTGACCGTCGGGCCGCTCCGGCGGATCCTCACCCCCTCCCCGGCCACTCCGGACGCCGTGGTCTCCGCGCTGGGCGCGGCGCTGGCCGAGCTGAGCACCGGACCGGAGGCCCTGGACCCGCGCAGCCCCGTGGGCGTGGGCGTGCCGGGCATCATCGACCGGGGGATCACCCGCTCGGCCGCCCACCTGGACGACTCCTGGCTCGGGATGCACGCCGGCCGCCTGCTCAGCTCCGGGCTGGGCCGGGACGTCGCCGTGCTCAACGACGCCGACGCCGCCGGCCTGGCCGAGGCCCGCTTCGGCGCCGCGCGCGGCGTGGGCGGCACCGTCCTGATGATCACGCTGGGCACCGGCATCGGATCGGCGCTGTTCCACGACGGGGAGCTGCTCCCCAACACCGAGCTGGGGCACGTGGACCTGGACGGCCGCGACGTCGACGGCTGGGCCGGCGCCTCCGCCCGGGTGGCGGAGGGCCTCGACTGGCCCACGTACACCGACCGGCTCCAGCGCTACCTCGACCACCTCGAGCTCCTGGTCTCCCCCGACCTGATCGTCCTGGGCGGGGGCATCAGCGAGCGGCACCAGCACTTCCTGCCCCACCTCGAGCTGCGTGCCCGGATCGTGCCCGCGGAGCTGCGCAACGCCGCGGGCATCATCGGCACCGCCCGCCAGGCGTACCTCGGCCGCTACGTCATGCACTGAACCGGCCTGGAATTCCGGGACCGGCGGACGGAAGGCATGGCGCGATGCGGAACCTGGTCCACGGCATGAACCTGACGCTGGACGGCTACGTCGCGGCGCCCGGCGACGACCTCGGGTGGAGCGAGCCGGGCGACGAGCTGTTCCAGTGGCGGCTCGACCAGGAGCGGGCGATCGGCCTTCTGCTGTACGGGCGCAAGCTGTGGGAGACCATGAGTTGCTACTGGCCGACCGGCGACCAGCAGCCCGATGCCACCCCGGCGGAGATCGAGTTCGCGCGGAACCGGCGGGACACGCCGAAGGTGGTGTTCTCCTCGGCGACGGTGGAGGTCGACGGGAACACCCGCCTGGCCACCGGCGACGCGGTCGCGGAGATCACCCGGCTCAAGGCCGAGGACGGCGAGCCGATGAGGGCCGGTGGTGCAACGCTCGCCGGAGCGGCCGTGCGGGCCGGGCTGATCGACGAGTGCACGATCGTGACCCATCCGGTCCTGGTGGGCGGCGGCACGCCGTTCTTCGCCGCGCTGGACAGCTGGGTGAACCTGAACCTGGTGGAGACCCGGACGTTGCCCGGCGGGGTGGTCCTGACCCGGTACGGGACGAGGCGCTGAGCGCGTTTGCGCCACGCGGCCGAGCCGGCCGGCCTTTGATGCCTATCACTGAGCAGGTGGAGGGGCTAAGCTCCTCCCATGGCACGATTCAGTCCTCTGGAGTGGCCGGTCCTCCGGCAGATCCGTTCGGGCGACCTGCTCGGTCGCGGCCCGGCGGTGACCTCGGAGCGCACCCGGTCCACGGCCCCCCGCACGAGCACCGCGGACCGGGTCGTGCAGAGCGTGTGCCCGTACTGCGCGGTCGGCTGCGGCCAGCGGGTGTACGTCAAGGACGAGAAGGTCGTCCAGATCGAGGGCGACCCGGACTCGCCGATCTCCCGCGGGCGCCTGTGCCCCAAGGGCTCGGCCAGCGAGCAGCTCGTCAACGCGCCCGGCCGGCAGACCGAGGTGCTCTACCGTGCGCCCCGGGCGACCGAGTGGCAGCGCCTGGACCTGGACACCGCCGTCGAGATGGTGACCGACCGCGTCCTCGAGGCCCGCCGCAACGGGTGGCAGGACGCCGACGAGCAGGGCCGTCCGCTGCGCCGCACGATGGGCTTCGCCGCCCTGGGCGGCGCCACGCTGGACAACGAAGAGAACTATCTGATCAAGAAGCTCTTCACCGCCGCGGGAGCGATACAGATCGAGAACCAGGCCCGTATTTGACACTCCGCCACGGTTCCCGGTCTGGGAGCCTCGTTCGGACGTGGCGGTGCCACGCAGTCCCTGCAGGACATGGCCAACGCCGACTGCATCGTCATCCAGGGCTCCAACATGGCCGAGTGCCACCCCGTGGGCTACCAGTGGGTGACGGAGGCCAAGGCCCGCGGCGCCCGGGTGATCCACGTCGACCCGCGCTTCACCCGCACCTCGGCGGTCGCTGACAAGCACGTCCCGATCCGGGCCGGCTCGGACATCGTGCTGCTCGGCGCGCTGATCAACCACGTGCTCACCCACGACCTGTGGTTCGAGGAGTACGTCCGCGCCTACACCAACGCGGCCACGCTCGTGAACGAGGACTACCGCGACGCCGAGGACCTCGACGGGCTGTTCTCCGGGTTCGACCCGGAGACCGGCCAGTACGACATGTCGTCGTGGGCCTACAACGAGGACGAGGACGGCTCCGGGGACGACGACGGCACGGTGGACGCGCCCGAGGGCGACCCCGAGGACGGGGCCGAGGCGGTGGACGAGGCCGCCGGCCAGCAGCTCGGCAGCGGCGGCGCCCCGATGGAGCACGCCCGCATGCAGCGCGACGACACGCTGCAGGACCCCCGGACGGTGTTCCAGATCCTCAAGCGGCACTTCGTGCGCTACACCCCGGAGATGGTGCAGGAGGTGTGCGGCATCAGCCCCGAGGACTTCGCGTACCTGGCCCGCTCCATCACCGAGAACTCCGGGCGCGAGCGGACCACCTGCTTCGCCTACGCCGTGGGCTGGACCCAGCACAGCCTGGGCGCGCAGTTCATCCGCACCGCCTCGATCCTGCAGCTGCTGCTGGGCAACATGGGCCGTCCCGGCGGAGGGATCATGGCCCTGCGCGGGCACGCCAGCATCCAGGGCTCGACCGACATCCCGACGCTGTTCAACCTGCTGCCCGGCTACCTGCCGATGCCGGTGGCCGGCACGCACGACACGTTCGACGACTACCTGTCCGCGATCGCTTCGAAGAAGCAGAAGGGCTACTGGGCCGAGGCCGACGCCTACACGACGAGCCTGCTCAAGGCCTGGTGGGGGGACGCCGCCACCGCGGACAACGACTGGGCCTACGACTACCTGCCGCGCCTCACCGGGGCGCACGGCACCTTCCAGACGCTGACGAAGATGCTCGAGGACGAGGTGGAGGGGTACTTCATCCTCGGCCAGAACCCCGCGGTGGGGTCCTCCAACGGCCGGATGCAGCGCATGGCCATGTCCCACCTCAAGTGGCTGGTGGTGCGGGACCTCAACCTCATCGAGTCGGCGACGTGGTGGAAGGACGGCCCGGAGATCGCCTCGGGCGAGCTGCGCACCGAGGACATCGAGACCGAGGTGTTCTTCCTGCCCGCCGCCACGCACGTGGAGAAGTCGGGCACGTTCACCCAGACCCAGCGGCTGCTGCAGTGGCGCCACCAGGCCGTGGCGCCGCCGGGCGAGTGCCAGAGCGAGCTGCAGTTCTTCTTCGAGCTGGGCCGGCGGATCCGGGAGCGGCTGGCCGAGTCCGAGGACGAGCGCGACCGCCCGCTGCTCGACCTCACCTGGGACTACCCCGTCGACGAGCACGGCGAGCCGGACCCCGAGGCGGTGCTCGCCGAGATCAACGGCCGCCACCTCACCGGCCCGGACGCCGGGAGACCCCTGTCCTCGTACACCGAGATGCGCGCGGACGGCTCGACCGCCGGCGGATGCTGGATCTACACCGGGGTCTATGCCGACGGCGTCAACCGCGCCGCCCTGCGCAGGCCCGGCCAGGAGCAGGACGCCGCCGCGCTGGAGTGGGGCTGGGCGTGGCCGGCCAACCGCCGTCTGCTCTACAACCGCGCCTCGGCCGACCCGGAGGGCCGGCCCTGGAGCGAGCGCAAGAAGCTCGTGTGGTGGGACGAGGAGCAGGACCAGTGGGTCGGGGACGACGTGCCCGACTTCCCCCTGCACCTCGCCCCGGGCACCCGTCCCGACCCCGACACCGGGGGCGCGGCCGCACTCGCCGGCGACGACCCGTTCATCATGCAGGCCGACGGCAAGGGCTGGCTGTACGCGCCCAAGGGCGTGCTGGACGGGCCGCTGCCCACGCACTACGAGCCGCAGGAGTCGCCGGTCGCCAACGCCCTGTACACCCAGCAGCGCAACCCCTCCCGGGTGCTGTTCGCCCGCCAGGACAACCTCAGCGCCCCGAGCGCCGGGGAGCCGGGGGCGGACGTGTACCCCTACGTGTTCACCACGTACCGGCTCACGGAGCACCACACCGCCGGCGGCATGAGCCGGTGGCTGCCGTACCTCTCGGAGCTGCAGCCGGAGATGTTCTGCGAGGTCTCCCCCGAGCTCGCCGCCGAGTGCGGGCTGGAGCCGTACGGCTGGGCCACGATCGTCTCGCCCCGGGCGGCGATCGAGGTGCGGGTGCTCGTCACCGAGCGGATGACCCCGCTCGTGGTGGGCGGGCACACCGTGCACCAGATCGGGCTCCCGTACCACTGGGGCGTGGGCGACGACGCCGTGGTCAGCGGCGACTCCGCCAACGACCTGCTGGGCCTGACGCTGGAGCCCAACGTGCAGATCCAGGACTCCAAGGTCGGCTCCTGCCACATCCGCCCGGGCCGCCGGCCGCGGGGTCCCGAGCTGCTCGACCTGGTCGCGCAGTACCAGGAGCGCGCGGGCGCCACCGTGGAGACCGGCAACACCCGGATCGACGACACCGCCCCGGACACCGGCCGGGGCACGGACCCGGCCACCGATCCGACCACCGACCCGACGAGGGAGCACTGATGGGCCAGCTGGCCGGACCGACCGATCCCACGGCCGACGCGCACTGGGAGCACCAGCACGCGCGGAAGGGCTTCTTCACGGACACCTCGATCTGCATCGGGTGCAAGGCCTGCGAGGTGGCCTGCAAGGAGTGGAACCAGAACCCGCAGGACGGGGACCTCCAGCTGCTCGAGTCCTCCTACGACAACACCGGCTCCCTGGGCGCGAGCACCTGGCGGCACGTGGCGTTCATCGAGCAGGACAGCGAGCGTGTCGAGGAGGCCCGCGAGTCCGGGCGCAAGCTCGTGAGCCTGGGCATGCCCCGCGTCGGCCCGCCCGAGGCACGCCCGCAGCCGTCCTCGGAGGACACCACCCCGCCGGACACCCCGGAGTTCCGCTGGCTGATGTCCTCCGACGTCTGCAAGCACTGCACGCACGCCGGGTGCCTCGACGTCTGCCCCACCGGGGCGCTGTTCCGCACCGAGCACGGCACCGTGGTGGTGCAGGACGACGTGTGCAACGGGTGCGGCACCTGCGTGGCCGGCTGTCCGTTCGGCGTGATCGAGCGGCGCACCGACGGCACGGCCGCACCACGGACGGAGCGGGACGGGCAGCCGGGCAAGCCCGAGGTCAAGAACGTGGGCGTCGCCCAGAAGTGCACCCTGTGCTACGACCGCATGGTGGACGACCAGACGCCCGCGTGCGCGCAGACCTGCCCGACGACGTCCATCAAGTACGGCGAGCACGACGACATGGTCGACCAGGCCCGGCACCGGGTCGCGGAGCTGCACGCCCAGGGGCGGACCGAGGCGAGACTCTACGGCGCCAACGAGCTGGACGGCGTCGGCGGCACCGGATCGGTGTTCCTGCTGCTCGACGAGCCCGAGGTCTACGGGCTCCCCCCGGACCCGCGGGTGCCGACGGCGGACCTGCCCCGGATGTACCAGCGGGCCGGCCTGGCCGCGGCGGGCATGCTCGCCGCCGCCGCGCTGGCCTTCGCGGGAGGCCGCTCGTGAGCCTGTCCGAGTTCGACAGCTACCGTCCGCCCGAGCCGCCGCGCCGCCGGCGGCGGGACGGCCCGCGCCGCAAGGGCGCCGGGCAGGGCGGCGGGGGCGACGGCTCCCGGGAGATGCCGATGGTCCCGGAGCCGGAGTTCGGCTCCTACTACGGCCGTCCGGTGGTCAAGCCGGCGCCCTGGGGCCACGAGGTCGCCGCGTACCTGTTCCTCGGCGGCGTGGCCGGCGGCTCGGCGCTGCTCGCGCTCGGGGGTCAGCTCACCGACCGGGCCGAGCTGCGCCGCAACGCCCGGCTGGGCTCGGTGACCGCGCTCGGCCTCGGCGGCGCGGCTCTGGTCGCGGACCTCGGCCGCCCGGAGCGCTTCCTGCACATGCTGCGCACCTTCAAGCCGACCTCGCCGATGAGCATGGGGACGTGGATCCTCAGCGCGTTCGGGGCCGGCATGGGCACCGCGGTCGCGTCCGAGGTCGACCGGATGACCGGCTCCCGCCTGCCGCTGGGCCCGCTGCGCCCGGTGCTGCGCGCCGTCGAGGGACCGGCCGGGGTCGAGGCCGCGGTCTTCGCCGGCCCGCTCGCCGCCTACACCGCGGCCCTGCTCTCCGACACGGCGACACCCACGTGGAACGCCGCCCGTGAGGACCTGGCGTTCGTCTTCGTGAGCTCGGCGAGCCTCGCCTCGGGCGGTCTGGCGATGGTCACGACCTCGGTCGGCGAGGCCGGCCCCGCCCGGCGGCTCGCCGTGCTCGGGGTGGCGGGAGAGCTGATCGCCACGAAGCTGATGGAGCGCCGGATGGACCCGGTGGCGGCCGAGCCGCTGCACCACGGCCAGGCCGGGACCATGCTGGCGTGGAGCGAGCGGCTGGCGGTCGCCGGCGGTCTCGGCACCCTGCTGGGCGGGCGGCACCGGGCCGTCGCCGCGGTCTCGGGCCTGGCGCTGCTGGCCTCCTCGGCGCTGACCCGGTTCGGCGTGATGGAGGCCGGTCTCCACTCGGCCGTGGACCCCCGCTACACGATCGAGCCGCAGAAGGCGCGGCTGGCCGCGCGTCGCGCCGCCGGGGTCACCGACGACTCGATCACCACCGTCGGCTGAGCGCCCGGCGTCGTCCCGGGACGGGTCTCAGCGCACGGTGATGCCGGACCCGACCACGGTGTGACCGATCACGGGGTGCCCGGGCACCTCGCCGACCACCAGCAGGCCGCCCGAGGTCTGCGCGTCGGCCAGCAGCAGCAGGTCGTCCTCGACGACCCCGGTCGCGGCCTGCAGGTGCGGGCGCACCCAGTCGAGGTTGCGGCGGGTCCCGCCGGAGACGTAGCCGTCCCGCAGCGCCCGGTCCGCGCCCTCGACGAGGGGCACGGCGCTCCGGTCGAGCACCGCGCCGACCCCGGAGGCACGGCACATCTTGTGCAGGTGCCCGAGCAGGCCGAAGCCGGTGACGTCCGTGGCCGCCCGGGCCCCCGCCGCCAGCGCCGCCTCTGCCGCGTCCCGGTTGAGCCGGGTCATCGTGGCGATCGCCTCGGCGAACACCTCGCCGGTCGCCTTGTGCCGGTTGTTGAGCAGGCCCACGCCGATCGGCTTGGTGAGGGTGAGCGGCAGCCCCGCCGCTGCGGCGTCGTTGCGCAGCAGCCGGTCCGGGTCGGCCACGCCGGTCACGGCCATGCCGTACTTGGGTTCCGGGTCGTCGATGGAGTGCCCCCCGATCACCGGGCACCCCGCCTCGGAGGCGACCGCCAGGCCGCCGCGGAGCACCTCGGTCAGCAGCTCCATCGGGAGCTCGTCCCGGGGCCACCCGACCAGGTTGATCGCCATGACCGGGCGCCCGCCCATGGCGTAGACGTCCGACAGCGCGTTCGCGGCGGCGATCCGGCCCCAGTCGTAGGCGTCGTCGACGACCGGGGTGAAGAAGTCGGCGGTGGAGAGCACCGCGAGGTCCTCGCGCACCAGCACGGCCGCGGCGTCGTCGCCGTCGTCCAGGCCCACCAGCACGCCGGCCCCGGACTGCCCGGTGAGGCCACGGACCGCGTCCTCGAGCTCCCCGGGCGGGATCTTGCAGGCACACCCACCACCGTGGGCGAAGCCGGTCAGGCGGACCGCGCCGGTCGCGGACAGGGGCGGGTTCGACGTCCGGATCTGTTCCATGCCGCCAGCCTACTGGTGGCGACGGTGCTAGGTTGGGTGGCGGAGGCGTCCGGGTCCTGGTGGGCCCCCCGGTCTTCAAAACCGGTGAGGCCGAGCATCTCGGCCTGGCGGGTTCGATTCCCGTCCGCCTCCGCCAACCTCCGTGCTGACCCACCGCACCGCATGCCGCCCGACGAGGAGTGACTGTGGCCCTGGACGATCCGCGCCGGCTGATCCCGCGCACCGACCAGCTCCTGGCCCTGCCGCCCGTCCGCCGGGCCCGCGACCGGCTGAGCGAGGACGTCGTCCGCGCGCTGGTGCGCGAGACCCAGGGCCGGGCGCGGCGTGGGGAGATCGCCCCCGAGGAGGTCGAGCCGGCGGTGCTCGCCGCGCTCGAGACCCGCTCCGCCTCGACCCTGACCCCGGTGCTCAACGCCACGGGCGTGGTGGTGCACACCAATCTCGGCCGCGCCCCGCTCTCCGCGGCCGCCCTGGACGCCCTGGTGGCCGCCGGCGGGTACGTCGACGTGGAGCTCGACCTGGGCACCGGCACCCGCTCCCGCCGCGGCGCCGCGACCCGGGCGGCCCTGCTCGCCGCCTGCCCTCCCGCCCAGGACGCCCTGGTCGTCAACAACGGCGCGGCCGCCCTGGTGCTGGCCACCACGGCCCTGGCCGCCGGCCGAGAGGTGGTGATCAGCCGCGGCGAGCTCGTCGAGATCGGGGCCGGCTTCCGGCTGCCGGAGCTGATCGAGTCGACCGGCGCCCGGCTGCGCGAGGTGGGCACGACCAACCGGACCCACCTGCGCGACTACGCCGAGGCGATCGGCCCGGAGACCGGGTGCCTCCTCAAGGTGCACCCGAGCAACTTCCGGCTGGAGGGGTTCACCTCGGGCGTCGAGGTCGGCGAGCTGCGCCCGCTGGCCCAGGCCCACGGCGTGCCCCTGGTGGCCGACCTCGGCAGCGGGCTGCTGACCCCAGACCCGCACCTGCCGTCCGAGCCCGACGCCGCCACCGCCCTCGCGGGCGGCGCCGACATCGTCATCGCCAGCGGCGACAAGCTGCTCGGCGGCCCGCAGGCCGGACTGGTGCTCGGCAGCCCGGACGTCGTCGCCCGGATGGCCGCCCACCCCCTCGCCCGGGCGGTCCGCGCCGACAAGCTCGCGCTCGCCGCGCTGGAGGCCACGCTCGTCGGCGGGCCGGTCCCGGTCGTGAGCGCGCTGCACGCGGACCCGGACCGGCTCCGCGACCGGGCCGAGCGCCTCGGCGCGGCCGTCGGCGCGCCGGTGGTCGCCCACGACGGCCGCGTCGGGGGCGGCGGCGCGCCCGGCCTGCCCCTGCCGGGGTGGGCGGTCCGGCTGCCCGAGGCCGCGGCCCCGCTGCTGCGCACCGGCCGCCCGGCCGTGCTCCCCCGGGTCCACGACCGCGCGTGCCTGCTCGACCTGCGCTGCGTGCCCGAGTCCGACGACGAGCGCCTGCGCGCGGCGGTGCAGGCGGCCCTGACCGCCCTCGCCGGGGCGGACGACGACACCGGCCGGACCCGGTGAGCGTGCACGTCGTCGCCACGGCCGGGCACGTCGACCACGGCAAGAGCACCCTGGTGCGGGCCCTCACCGGCATGGAGCCCGACCGGTGGGAGGAGGAGCGCCGCCGCGGGCTGACCATCGACCTGGGCTACGCCTGGACGACGCTGCCGTCCGGGCGCGACGTGGCCTTCGTGGACGTCCCCGGCCACGAGCGCTTTCTCGGCAACATGCTCGCCGGCCTGGGCCCGGCACCCGTCGTCTGCTTCGTCGTCGCGGTCGACGAGGGGTGGCAGGCCCAGTCCGGCGACCACCGCGACGCCGTGGCCGCCCTCGGCATCGAGCACGGCGTGGTGGTGCTCACCCGCGCCGACCGGGCCCCCGGGCGCACCGGCGAGGTGCTCGCCCAGGTCCGCGCGGAACTGGCCGGAACCGGTCTGCACGACGCGCCCGTGGTCACCGTCTCGGCCCTCGAGGGCACGGGCCTCGCCGAGCTGCGCGCCGTCCTCGACGACGTCCTGGCGCGGGCGCCCGCGCCCGCGGAGGGGCGGCTGCGGCTGTGGGTGGACCGGTCCTTCACGATCACCGGGTCCGGCACGGTGGTGACCGGCACGCTGACCGCGGGGACGCTCCGGCAGGGCGACCGGCTGCACCTGCTCGGCCACGGCGGGGCGGTGCCGGTCGTGGTCCGCGGCATGCACAGCCGGAACACGCCGCACACCGCGCTGGAGCCGTACACCCGCGTGGCACTCAACCTGCGAGGGGTGTCCGCCTCCGAGGTGCACCGCGGCGACGCCCTGGTCACCCCGGGCACGTGGCCGCTCACCGGCGTCCTCGACATCCGCCGCAGCACCGGCCCCGCGTTCCCCGACACGGCCGAGCACCTGGTGCTCCACGCCGGCACCGCGGCGGTGCCCGCCCGGCTGAGCCCGTTCGACGACGACCACGCCCGGCTGACCCTCGACCGGCCCCTGCCCCTGGTCCTCGGGGACCGCCTGGTGCTCCGCGACCCCGGCAGCCGGTCGGTGCTCGGCGGGGCCCAGGTCCTCGACGCCGATCCGCCCGCACTGCGGCGGCGCGGCGACCGGGCGCGCCGGGCCGCCCGGCTCGCCAGCATGGACGTCCGCGGGGACGTCCTCGTGGAGGTGGCCCGCCGCGGCGCGGTGCAGGTGCAGCACCTGCACCGCCTCGGCCTGCTGCCCGCCGGGGCCGCCGCCCCTCCCGGCGACGTGCGGGTGCTCGGCGACTGGTGGGTGCACGCTCCCGTGCTCGAGTCCTGGACGCAGCGGCTGCGCACCGCGGTGGACGAGCTGCACGCCCGCGACCCCCTGGCGGCGGGGCTCTCGCGGGGCGCCGCCCGGGACCTGCTCGCCCTGCCGGACGCAGCCCTGGTCGACCCCGTGGTCCGCGGCGCCGGCCTGGCGCAGGACGGCGGGCACATCCGCTCCCCGCACCACCGCGGCGGCCTCGGCGCCCACGAGACCGCGGTGCTCGAGCTCGAGCGACGGCTCGGGGCAGAGCCCTTCCGGAGCCCGGAGGCCGACGACCTGACGGCGCTGCGGCTCGGTGCCCGTGAGCTCGCTGCCGCCGAGCGCACCGGCCGGCTGCTCCGGCTGGGGGACGGCGTCGTGCTGCTCCCCACCGCTCCCGCCCTGGCGATGCGCGAGCTCGCCCGGCTGCCGCAGCCGTTCACCACGAGTCAGGCCCGCCAGGCGCTGGACACCACCCGGCGCGTCGCGATCCCGCTGCTCGAGCACCTCGACGCCCGCGGCTGGACCCGGCGCCTCGACGCCGGCCACCGGACCGTGGTGCGCTGAACCACCAGCCACAGCCCTGCCGTCCTCTCCTAGGATGGGGAGTCAGCCCCTGCGTCGGCTCGCGTTCCGGTCGTCACGACCGGCCGAGGACGACCGGGATCATCCGTTGAAAGGATCCACATGTCACTGCATCTCATCGAGGTCGCTCCTGCTACGGCTGACCAGGACGCTGTGCGCCAGGTCCTCGGGACGGTCTCGAGCGCCGTGTCCGAGGGCAGCGCCGAGCTCATCGAGTCGCAGGTCACGGCCGATCACGGGCGGGTGTTCGTGATCGTCGAGGCGCCCTCGGCCGAGGGGCTCGCCGACAAGGTGCGCTCCGCCCTGGGCGAGGCCGCCACCGAGGTCACCGGTCCTGATCCCGTGCGTCTGGTGGGTGCCGAGCTGGAGGACATCAAGAGGCTCAAGGGCAGCGTGGACTACCTGGTCGAGTGGGACATCCCCGCCGAGATCACCATGGAGAAGTACCTGGCGCGGAAGAAGGCCAACTCCCCGAAGTACGCCGAGGTCCCTGAGGTGTCCTTCCTGCGCACCTACGTGCGCGAGGACACCGCCAAGTGCCTGTGCTTCTACAACGCCCCGGACGAGGACGCCGTCGAGCGCGCCCGCCAGGCCGTCGGCACCCCCTTCGACCGTCTGTTCAAGCTCGACATCTGAGTTCCCGGGAAGACCGAGCGCTGACGGCGGCCTCCGGGGGACCGGCGGGCCGCCATCGCGGTACCGGAGCCCCTCCTGCCAGAACGGAAGACCATGCCCCACCCCGCACCACTCCCTGCCCGCCGGGCGCCGACGCCCGAGCACCAGGACCTGCTGACGCCCCTGGCCGACTACGCCGACCACGACTTCGTGCGCGGGCTGGCGGCCGGGCGCGCGAAAGCGGTGGATGCCGCCACCACGTCTCCTTTCGAGACCCTGCGCGAGCTGGGCTCCCGCGGCCTGCTGGACCTCGGGCTGCACGGTTCCCTGGTGCCGCAGGCGGCGGTGGTCTTCGACCTCGCCGCCGAGTGCACTGCGACGGCCTTCTCCCTGTGGGCCCACCGCGCGTGCATCGAGTACCTGCACGCGACCGGCACGGAGATCTCCGAGGCCGTGCGGACCGGCGCCGTGCCGGGGTGCTCGGCCATGGCCCCGGCGTTCAGGCACGCCGCCGGCATCGGGCAGATCCCTGTGACGCTGAGCCGCCGCGGAGAGCGGTCCGTGCTCAACGGGACCGTGCCCTGGGCCTCGAACCTGTACCCGGAGGGCGTCGTCGTGCTCCCGGCGGTGGGGGAGGACGGCCGCCCCGTGGTCGTCCGCACCCGCGTCGCCGCTCCCGGAGTGCAGGTCCGGCTCCTGGAGGACCTGCTGGCGCTCAACGCCACGGCCTCCGGGATCCTCTCCTTCGAGGACGTGGACGTCGATCTGGCCGAGGACCTGCTCAGCGACGACCTCCCGTCCTTCCTGAGCGCCGTCCGGGGCCCGTTCCTGCTGCTGCAGAGCGCCTTCTGCCTGGGCCTGTCCGCCGCCGCCCTGACGTCCGCCCGGCAGTGCCTGCAGGGCGTGGCCGAGATGTTCCGGGAAGAGCTCGAGGAGGCCGTCACCGACCACCGGCACCTGCGGGCCGCCCTGGTGCGCATGGCCGGAGCACCCCGTGAACAGCCGCCCGGTGACGTGCTGCGGCTGCGGCTGGACGCCGCGCTGCTGACCGGCCGCGCCACCCGCATCGAGGGAAAGGTCGTGGGCGGGCGCGGGTATGCGAGATCCTCTCCCACCGCCCGGCGCATCCGCGAGGCCGCGTTCCTGCCGGTCCAGTCGCCCACGGAAGGACACCTGCGGTGGGAACTGCAGAAACTGGCCTGAGCGGCGGCGGCACCGTCGCCGGTCCCCGGCCCGCGCTCACCGTGCGCGGGCTCCGCAAGACCTACCCGGGGGCTGCTGCCCCGGTCCTGGACGGGGTGGACCTCACCCTGCGCAACGGAGAGACCCTGGCCGTGCTGGGGCCCAGCGGTTCGGGCAAGTCCACCCTCCTGCGGGCGATCGCCGGGCTCGAGCCCCTGGACGGGGGCACGATCGAGTTCGGCGACTCCCACGAGCGCCTCGCCGTCGTCTTCCAGGCCCCGGGGTTGTTCCCCTGGCTGTCGGTGCGCCAGAACATCGCCCTGGGCGGCAGGTACCGGCGCAACCGCGATCGCTTCGACGAGTCCCGGGTGGAGGAGCTGCTGGACATCCTCGGGCTGACCGGACTGGCCCACACCCCTGTCCAGGAGCTCTCCGGCGGCCAGGCCCAGCGCGTGTCCGTGGGCCGGGCCCTGGCCATCCGCCCCGACGTGCTCCTGCTGGACGAGCCCTTCAGCGCCCTGGACCCGGCCACCCGCCAGGACCTCCAGCTGTGGCTGCGCGCTCTGGCGACCGAGCTGGAGCTGACGATCTTCCTGGTCACCCACGACGTCGGGGAGGCCATCACGCTGGGCGACCGGATCGGCTTCTTCGCCGGCCCGCACGGGTTCAGCCGGCAGTGGGTCCCCGCCCAGGAGGGAACGACCGCCGAGCAGATCCTCGCCCACTACCGGGGCGCCGACAGCCGCAGCGGGAACTGGGTCATATGAGCACCGCCCGACCGAGCCGGCGAACCGTGCTGCAGGCCGGCGCCGGAGCCGTGGCGCTGACCGGGCTCAGCTGGGGCGCCGGGGCCCTCTACGCCGGCACCCAGCAGGGCGCCCGGGCCGCAGGGGAGCCCTCCCGCCCCGTGCGGATCGGCTATCTGCCGATCACCGACGCCTCCCCGCTGCTGGTGGCCCACGCCAACGGCTACTACGACGACGCGGCCGTGCCCGTCGCCGACCCGATCCTCTTCCGCAGCTGGGCGTCGCTGTCCGAGGCGTTCGTGGCCGGCAGGGTCGACGCGATCCACATGCTCATGCCCATGGCCCTGTACATGCGCTACGGGCTGGGCGCCGATGTGCGCATCACGGCCTGGAACCACACCAACGGTTCCGCCCTCACCGTCCGCCCGGACATCGCCGAGGTCGCCGACCTGGCCGGGGAGTCCGTGGCGATCCCGGCCTGGTGGTCCATCCACAACGTGGTCGTGCAGAAGATGCTGCGCTCCACCGGACTGACCCCGGTCATGCGAGAAGCTCCCTCCGCAGGAGCCGGCACCGTGGCGCTGCTCCCGATGGCTCCCGCCGACATGCTCCCGGCGCTCAACAACGGGGTGATCGGCGGCTACGTCGTCGCCGACCCCTTCAACGCCGCCGCCGAGGCCCGCGACGTCGGGCACATCCACCGGTTCCTCGGCGACGTGTGGCGCGACCACGCCTGCTGCGTGACGATGATGCGCGGCGAGCTCCTCCGCCACCGGCCCGAGGCGGCCGCAGGCTTCATGGACGCCCTCGTCCGGGCCCAGGCCTGGGCCCGGGACAATCGCCCCGAGACCGCCGCCCTGCTCGCCGGCAACTACCTGCCCCAGCCCAAACCGGTGATCCTCCGAGCCCTCACCTACCACGCCGCCGACCACCGCGACGCCCTGCACCACCCCGGGTGGCACGGAGAGCGCCTGGACTTCCGCCCCTACCCCTACCCCAGCTTCACCGAGGAGCTGGTGCGCGCGATGCAGCAGACGGTCGTCGACGCCCCCGCCGGTTTCCTCGACGGCCTCGACCCTGCCGCCGCCCACCGGGAGCTCGTCGACGACACCCTGGTGACCCGCAGCATCGCCAAGGCCGGAGGCCTGGGCGTCTTCGGCCTGACCGGCACGACCCGCACCGAGGAGATCCGCCCATGAGCACACCCCGCCGGACCGGCCCGGGCCCCACCGGCGACCTCGTCGACCTCGACGCCGGGACCCGCCCCACCTCCCGGAGCGCACCCTCCCCGCGCACGGCACCACGCAGGGCAGGACTCGCCTGGGGGATCTTCGGCGTGCTGGTCACCCTCGCCGCGTGGTGGGCGTTCACCCACGCCGCCGCCGGGGCGAGCACGATGATCGCCGCGTTCCAGCCCGAACGCATCCCCGGGGCGACGGCCTCCCTGCTGGAGCGCGGAGTCGTGCTCCAGGACGGGGCGACCAGCCTGTGGCGCCTGCTCTGCGGACTGGTCCTGGCCACGGCCATCGGGGTCCCGCTGGGCCTGCTCATCGGCTCCTACCGGCGCTTCCGCTGGACCAGCGCCCCGGTGGTGCAGTTCCTGCGCATGGTCTCGCCCCTGTCCTGGGCACCGGTGGCCGTGGCCCTCTTCGGCGTGGGCAACTCTCCTGTGATCTTCCTGGTGACCGCCGCGGCCGTGTGGCCGATCACCATGAACACCGCCGCCGGCGTGAAGGCCCTGGACCCCCTGCACCTGAGGGTGGCCCAGACGCTCGGCGCCACCCCGGCCGAACGGCTGCGGACCGTCGTCCTCCCCAGCATCCGCCCGTTCGTCATGACCGGGGTGCGACTGGCCCTGGGGATCGCCTGGGTCGTCATCGTCCCGGCCGAGATGCTCGGCGTCAGCAGCGGCCTGGGCTACGAGATCCTCAACGCCCGCGACCGGCTGGCCTACGACGAGATGCTCGTGGTCATCATCGTCATCGGCCTGCTCGGCATCGTCCTCGACTCCCTCGCCCAGTGGCTGCTGCGCGAACCGACTGTGCGCGACTGACCCTCCGCTCGCGCGTGCGTCCACCGAGCGGCAACGGCCCCCGCCGGACGGCGCCGGGTGTCCGGGCGCCGGTGCTGCCGGCATGGCAGACCGCCAGAGCGGTCTCGCCCGGTAGTCGGTGTGCACGGTCGGCCCGGTGCCGGTCACCTGTGTGGATCGACTCTGAACTCGCGGGGGTGGCTCAGCTGCTGAGGGGTCTCAGATGCGCGCCGGGACGGGGCGCCCGGCCGTGAGCGCCCGCAGGGCACCGGCGGCGAGCACCCCCGTGAGGACCAGGCCGAGCACGCCGGCCAGCGCCAGCGGGAGCCCGGCGGGCTCGCCGTAGCCGGCCAGGGCGGCGTCGGCGAAGGCGTGCGGCGCCGCGGCGTCCGCGAACGAGTAGGCCAGGGCCACGGCCTCCAGGCCGTCCGGGGCGGAGGAGGCCACCGCGGACAGCACCGCGGCGCACAGCAGTCCGGCACCGGCCACGCCCAGGGCGCCGCGCCGGGCGCCGGCCGGGGCGGACGGGCGGGCGTCGACCGCGGCCAGTCCCGGGGCCACCGCCAGGACGAGGGACAGCACGGCCACGGTGATCACGGCCTCGCCGACCCCGATCAGGGCGTGCACACCGAGCATGGAGGCGGCCATCCCGCCCGTGGCCACGGGCACGGTCCCGCCGACCGCGTACAGACCGGAGAAGACCAGGGCGGCCGCCGGCACGGACAGCGCCGCGCCCAGCCCCGCCGCCGTGCGCGGCGCGGGCCGGCCGAGCAGGCGGGCCGGCACCGCACCCGCGGCGCAGGCCACGGCCACACCGACGACGGCCATCAGCGTCACGTTGGTGCCCAGGGCGGTGAGCCCGCCGTCGGCGAAGACGAGCGCCTGGACGGCCAGCACCACGGTCACGCAGAGCAGACCCAGCCAGGGGCCCAGCAGGGCCGCGGCCAGCGCGGCACCCAGGAAGTGGCCGCTGGTGCCGGGCAGCACGGCGTAGTTGACCATCTGCGCGGCGAAGACGAAGCCCGTCACCGCCGCGGCGAAGGCCAGCCGGTGGGCGGGCGCGGTCTGCCGCACCTGCCACGCCGCTGCGGACACCCCGATCAGCGCCACGGCGGCCGTGGTCGTCGTGACCGCCGGGTCGAGGAAATGGTCCGGAACATGCATCGGGGAACCGCCCTTCGGGATCGCGCGGGGCCGGTCTCGGCCGAGACCGGTGCGGTTCCGATGGTGCCAACGTCGTGTTACGCCCGGATGTCCGGGGAGGCGGGGCGGGACGGTCCGTCCTGCCGGGCCGCCCGGCCGGTCGTCAGACGGTCTGCGGCGGCTCCGGCCGGCAGCTGTCGTCGCCCATCTCCTGGGTGTCGTCGACGGCGGTGGCCATGGCGTGCAGGAAGGCGGTGACGGTGGCGGCCTGGTCGGG
>NZ_JAVHZE010000124.1:0-507 GCF_040981185.1 Kocuria sabuli | reverse complement strand
CTTTTGCAGTTTCTTCATCAATGCTTTTATATGCCATTTTAAGCGCTTCTAATGGATATACAGTTTCTAATGTTGGACCAACAGCCCATCCAACGATTTTATGGGAATACAGGTCTGTTATAAGCGAGAGGTAGCACACACCTTCATTGGTTTCAACATAGGTGATGTCACTTGCCCAAATCTGGTTCGGATGGGTAGGAACTACTCCCTTAATCAAGTTTGGATATTTGCGGTAATTATGGTCGGAATCTGTTGTCTTATAGCGCCTACGGCGCTTTATACGCACCATGAGCCCATGCTTACGCAGCATCTCAACAAATGCGTCACGACCAGGGAAGCAGCCTGTATCCTCAAACATCTGTTTCAATATGGCATGCAACTTTACAGCTCCTAAGCCAGGATTTGACTTACGATACTCACGTGCCTTTTCAATGATGATAGACTCAATGACATCTTCAGCAAAGCCGTCAGAGACATTGCGCTTATTATATGCTTGCCGGGAGATCG
>NZ_JAVHZE010000123.1:0-508 GCF_040981185.1 Kocuria sabuli | reverse complement strand
TCACCGTGCTCGTGTACCTGTCGATCGGCGCGTTCTACGCTCTGCCGCGCACAGGGTCGGTGAGCTACGAGACGGCCGTCGCCCCCTACCTGGGCGAGGAGTCCCTGTGGATCGCCGTGGCGTTCAGCGCCGTGTTCTTCGGGATCTCGCTGCTGCTGGCCTTCGACCCCAGCGGGATCGTGGACCGGCTCGGACGCTTCCTGACCCCGGCGCTGCTGATCCTGCTCGTGGTGCTGATCACGATGGCTGTGCTGCGTCTGAGCGCCCCCGGCCACGGCCCCACCGAGGAGTACGCCTCCGCCCCGTACGTCACGGGCTTCCTGGAGGGCTACAACACCATGGACTCGCTGGCCGGTCTGGCCTTCGGGATCATCGTGGTGGCCAGCCTCCGGGCCAAGGGCGTCTCCGACGGCCCCGCGATCGTGCGCGGAGTCAGCCTGGCCGGCGTGATCGCCGGCGTCCTGCTGGCCGCCGTCTACATCGGCCTGGCGATCGTGGGGCTGCGGAT
>NZ_JAVHZE010000052.1:0-1032 GCF_040981185.1 Kocuria sabuli | reverse complement strand
GTCCCTCGCCTTGGCCTCGACCATCGGCCCGACGTTCACCCCGTCCTCCACGCCGTTGCCCACGGTCAGTGCGGCCATCTTCTCGGCCAGCTTGCCCACGAACTCCTCGGCCACGTCCTGGTGCACGAGCAGCCGGTTGGCCGCGGTGCAGGCCTCGCCCATGTTGCGCATCTTCGCCGCCATCGCCCCGGTGACGGCCTTGTCGATGTCGGCGTCCTCGAACACGATCAGCGGCCCGTTGCCGCCGAGTTCCATGGAGGTGCGCAGCACGTTGTCGGTGGCGGCCTTCATCAGCTGCTTGCCCACCGGGGTGGAACCGGTGAAGGAGACCTTCCGCAGCCGCGGATCGGCCATGATCGGCTCCGACACGTCCCCGGCGGACTTGGAGGAGAGAACGTTGAGCACCCCGGCCGGCAGCCCGGCCTCGACCATGATCTGGGCGAAGTACTGGGAGGTGAGCGGGGTCAGCCGGGCGGGCTTGAGCACCATGGTGCACCCGGCGGCCACGGCCGGGGCGACCTTGCGGGTGGCCATCGCCAGCGGGAAGTTCCACGGGGTGATCAACAGGCACGGGCCCACCGGCTTGTGCGTGACCAGCATCCGCAGATTCCCCTCGGGGGCCTCCACGTAGCGGCCGTAGTCGCGCACCGCCTCCTCGGCGAACCAGCGCAGGAACTCCCCCCCGTACTTCACCTCCCCCAGCGCCTCCGCGTAGGGCTTGCCCATCTCCAGGGTCATCAGCAGCGCCAGATCCTCCGCCCGGGCCTGCACCAGCTCGAAAGCGGTGCGCAGGATCTCCGAACGGACCCTGGCCGGGGTGCGGGCCCAGGACTCCTGGGCGTCGGCGGCGGCGTCCATGGCCGCGGCCGCGTCGGCGCGGGTGGCCGAGGCCATCCTCGCGATGACCTCACCGGTGGCCGGGTTCTCCACCTCGAAGGTCCCCCCGTCGGAGGCCTCCCGCCACGCACCGTCGATCAGCAACCCGGTGGGGGTGGCGGCCAGCACCGCGGCGATGCGGTCCTGGACGGAAGG
>NZ_JAVHZE010000122.1:0-511 GCF_040981185.1 Kocuria sabuli | reverse complement strand
GCCAATCACCACCCCGGCCTGAGCAGGCAAGAGCCAGAAAGACGCGGCGGTCAGCAGGGCTATCCCCGCTTTTTTCAGCAGGCTGGCCTCACGCATAGGTCAGCACAAAGGTGGCGGCAGCGTTAGCCACCCCCGGCGTAACGGCGTTCGTCACGGCGAGGTAGCGGGCGTAAAAATGCAGCGCCAGGGTGGTCTGGTCATTGCTTAGCGCGAACGGCAGGCTTTCATCCCCCATGGCGATCAGCGATTTATCAGGATTATAGAGGCCGATAGCCACGCCGGTTGCATAGTCCGGCCCGCCGGTCAGGGCCAGCAGATCGCTATTGTTACCGTCCGGCGTGCCTTCAAAATGGGTGCTGACGGCGGATAACCCGGCGCCGCAGGCTTCAAGGTTAATAGTGAACGGCTCATAGGGCGTTTCGTTTTTTTGCCCGGCCAGCTGGCGGGCCGCCACATCATGCATCTCCACTACCAGCTGTTCCGAGCCGGGGGAGACAATACAGGTTTTGCC
>NZ_JAVHZE010000121.1:0-513 GCF_040981185.1 Kocuria sabuli | reverse complement strand
TAATAAATCCATCGCCTTTGTAATATATTTACTAGCTTCTTCAACTGCTTTTTTTAATCCTTCTCCATCATCAAAGTTTATAATCTTGTTTCCATTCTCATCAAGATAATAAACTTTTCTTAAATCAACTGTAGGAAGATAATCAACTGCAAGACACTCTTTCCACATCTGCAAAGATCTCTCTTGTGTAAGATATCCATCCGGGTTAGTTTCCTTGAAAAAATAACTTTTTTCTACTGCTAAAATTACGTGGAAATGTGGGTGGAAAGTTTTATCTTTCTCGTTAAAAGTTATCTCTAAATTTCTAAACCACCCCTTAATAGTTCCTTTAGCACCTTTTCCCTTTTGTTTAAAAATATCTCTATTAACAAATTTTTTAAAAGATTTTAGCATTAATTCAATAGTGTCTTGTAACTCATTAATTTTACAGTTTTTTAATGCTAAAGTTAAGTGGATATATTCAAGTTTTTTTTCATCAGCACCAAACTGCAAAACCTTGTATAAATTATTCCC
>NZ_JAVHZE010000120.1:0-514 GCF_040981185.1 Kocuria sabuli | reverse complement strand
CGCGTAATAAAGCTGACCCGACGCAATCATCGCGGCAGGTCAGTCGGATGTTCAATGATATCGAAGATCGGTATCTGAACATCAAGCGCAGGCTTAAGGCTCTGTTTGAGCTGCGGCTGACTGGGCAGCAACGTGAGGCGAACGCACAGCAGTCCTGGATGATGTGCAACAACGAGGGCGCAGAACCTTCGCTGTATCAAGTCAATGCCGGTAAGTTCGTCTATGACATGACAGCTGCTGAATTGGCCGATCTGCTCCAGGTGGTGCAGTCGATTCTTGATGATGAGCTTCTTGAAGGCGGCAGCCAGAACCTATGGGCGATGGACTACGTCATTGCGGAATATGACCGCGGCACGCTAAACGCCTTCACCAACCTGTCGGTGCAGTCGCAGGCGTACGCCAGTCAGACGACGCTCCAGCAGCTTTTAAGCAGCCTCGGCTACCTGAACCAGATAGCGGCGGCAAGACTGACAACGTTCAGTGACTGGAAGGTCATCAGCGACACCGCCCGCGG
>NZ_JAVHZE010000119.1:0-517 GCF_040981185.1 Kocuria sabuli | reverse complement strand
GACCGTTACAGACGGTCTGAAAGGTATTACTTTTGCGAGGTTACCCACGGCCACTCTCCTTACGTTTCAGTTCTTCCAGGATGGCGCGCATCTTCTCTGCCACAATCGGATTAACCGAGCGGATGAAGAGGTCGCGGGTTATGTTTTTATGTACAGCGGTATGGTAATAGCGTGGATTTTTTGCCATTATTCCTCCTGCAACTACTGTCGTTTTTGCACCAGAAAGTCGGTTCTGTTCGCGCAGACCGGCTTTCGCCATTTCTGTAGTTCTCACATACCCCCCAGCATTGAAGTGACCATGGCCATCAGCGGCGCGGTCAGGTCCGGGTCGACACGGAACATCTCTACGATCCCCTCACTGAGTTCCTTGAGCTTCTGGTGACGCGGGGCGTTCATCGCAACGGCCACTTTCGCCTCACTCGTTTCCTTCTCAAGTCGTGCTAAGCGGGACATGAAGCTGTCCTCTGGGAGAAGTCGATGGCGGTACTCCAGCGGCAGGACGGCCATGATTGCCGGG
>NZ_JAVHZE010000118.1:0-519 GCF_040981185.1 Kocuria sabuli | reverse complement strand
TACAGCCTCTACTGTATAGTTAACTGACGTAAACAATATCCGGATACGCACCACAATGATTAGCACAGTCCACTCAGTGATTACTGATGAACGTATTACCGGCCATAGTCAGCCAGGGTAGAAGAACGTTATGCCTGCCGGATAGCGCTAATAACGTTAATAACGCTCACCAGATACTGAGTGCGGGTTAACTGCCAGCACATACACGGACTCATCTGATAACCGCCATATCCTGCTTAATGAAGGTTTACGCACCAGTGACAATATCTCCCGGTCTGATGATTGCCTGCTAACGTATTGGAATACCCCGCTACCACAGACATCGAATAAACGACAATGCTGTTATCACGTCGTTATTCTCACTTTATAATCCTTACACCTTTAACGCTTCCCGACTCAGTTACAGTCATCATAAGTGCTCCCACGATTAAGACTGTTCACTGATTCAGTACCTTTCAACATCGCTAATCGTTACCATCTTCTCTCAGACAGTATATCGACTAAACAGCATTACTTACC
>NZ_JAVHZE010000117.1:0-520 GCF_040981185.1 Kocuria sabuli | reverse complement strand
GGACGCGACTTCATCGTCCGTTGCGCTTCAGGAATTACTCAACAACGCGTCCACGCTGAACTTCAACGCGCTGCTGGTGGCGGATGAGCAGGAAGCCCAGCGGGTGATCCCGCAGTTACAGGCGTTTAATAAATCGGTACCGGAAGACATCATGGTTTTCAGCCTCGGCGGTTCGCTGCATCTGCCGGGTATTCCGGTGATCCCGGCCATTGAGTATTCCATGGACGCCATGGCGGCGCGCATCGTGAGCTGGCTGACAGAGAAAACGCAGATGCTCGGGTCCTACGTTCTGCGCGGTGATTTGATTATTCCGGATGTGCGGAAGCGTTAAACGTGTGATGTAGGCCGGGTAAGCGCAGCGCCACCCGGCGCTCAACCCTCAGTAATCTTCCATACAATCCACCTGACTTACTGCATCCCAGTAGGCGTCCAGGTTGTCACGCTTCACGGCGGTGATGGCGTTTTTGATCAGCAGCTGATTGGCCTCAGACGACAAAATCATCGCCTGCCAGGCCTTATC
>NZ_JAVHZE010000012.1:0-111341 GCF_040981185.1 Kocuria sabuli | reverse complement strand
CCGACCACGGGGGTGCCGTCGCCGGTGGAGCCGGTGATGCGTTCGGGGTTCATGGTGTGCGGTCCTCTCGAGGGATGGCGGACGGGACGGTGGGCGGGACGGGCGGGCAGCTCAGGAGCCGAGGATCCACAGCAGCACGGCGTCCTCGGTGCCGGGGTTCTCCCAGGTGTGCGGCTCGGAACCGGGGAACGTCACGGTGTCCCCGGCCTGCAGGTCGTAGACGCGGTCCGGGACGTGGAGCCGGAACCGGCCGCTGATCAGGTGCAGCACCTCGGTCTCGCAGTCCATGCTGTACATCGCGTCCTCGCCGCGGCCGCCGGGCGACACGCGGGCCCGGATGACCTGCACCTTGCGCTGGGCCGACGGCGTGACGAGCTGCTCCTCGATGCCCTCGCCGCCGAGGTCGACGTGCGGGGCGTCCCCGAGCCGGACCAGCTCGACGTCGGCGGGCCCCGCGAAGAGCTCGCCCACGTCGATCCGCAGCACCTGGCACATCCGGACCAGGGAGTCCACGGACGGTGAGGTGATGTCCCGCTCGACCCGGCTGACGAAGCCCTTGGTGAGGCCCGCGGCGGAGGCCAGCTGGTCGATGGTCATGTGGCTGCGCCGCCGGTGGTTGCGCAGCCGCGACCCCACGGCGGCCGTGTGGCCGGAGCTCTCGATGGGCAGTGCTTTCACGACGACGCCTCCTCCCGAACGGTTCTACCCGCCCGTCACGATCCGGACCCGTTCCCAAAACATGATCTGCATCATACTCTGGAGGGCAACTTTTGTTTCTTGCCAAGCAACCCTGTCCCGGGGAAGCTCTCGATCACCCCGGGAGCGCCTGCGCTCCCGGAAGAAGGGACATCCATGAACGTGCTGATCATCGCGCTCTACCTGGTCGCCATGGTGGCGGTCGGGCTCAGGGCCAGCCGGCGTGCCCACAACTCGGAGGACTACCGGGTGGCGGGCCGACGGCTGGGTCCGGGCTTCTACACCGGCACCATGGCCGCCGTGGTCCTCGGCGGCGCCTCCACCGTGGGCGGGGTGGGCCTCGGCTACACCTACGGCATCTCCGGGATGTGGCTGGTCGTGGCGATCGCCACGGGGCTGGCCGCGCTGAGCCTGTTCTTCGCCGGCCGCATCCAGTCCCTCAAGGTCTTCACGGTGTCCCAGATGCTGCAGCTGCGCTACGGCGAGGGCGGGGGCGCGAAGGCGTCGTCGTTCGTGATGCTCGCCTACACCGTGATGCTGTCGGTGACGTCGACCTCGGCCTACGCGGCGATCTTCTCGGTGCTGTTCCCGATCGACCGGACCTGGGCGATCCTGCTCGGCGGCGTGGTGGTCGTGGCCTATTCGGTGCTCGGCGGGATGTGGTCGATCACGCTGACCGACATGATGCAGTTCGTGTTCATGACGGCCGGCCTCTTCCTGGTCCTCCTGCCGTTCTCCCTCTCCGCCGCCGGCGGCTGGTCCGGGCTCACGGAACGCCTCGACGCCTCGTTCTTCACCTGGAACGGCATGGGCACGCAGGCGATCATCACCATGTTCGTCGTCTACGGCTTCGGCATGCTCATCGGCCAGGACATCTGGCAGCGCGTCTTCACCGCCCGCTCCCCCGAGGTCGCGCGCTGGGGCGGGCTCACGTCCGCCGTCTACGTCGGCGTCTACGGCGTGGCCGGCGCGGTGATCGGCATGGCAGCCGCCGTCCTCGCCCCGGACCTCGCCTCCCCCGACGACGCCTTCGCCACCATGGCCCAGCAGTACGTCCCGGTCGGTCTCGGGGGCGTCGTGCTGGCCGCCGGTGTCGCGGCCATGATGTCCACCGCCTCCGGCGCCCTCATCGCCTCGGCCACCGTGGCGCGGGTGGACGTCGTCCCCACCCTGAAGGCCCTGTCCGGCCGAGGCACCGCCCCGGCCGGGCAGGACGCGACCGCCGCGGACGACGCCGCGGAGCTGCGCACCGACCGGTTCTACATGCTCGTCTTCGGGGTGGTGATCACCGCGATCTCGATCTTCGTCTCGGACACCGTCACCGCGCTGACCATCGCCTACGACATCCTGGTCGGCGGCCTGCTCGTCGCGATCCTCGGCGGACTCGTGTGGCGGCGCGGCACGGGCCTCGGCGCGGCGCTGTCGATGCTCGTCGGCTCGGTGGTCGTCCTGGCGTCCATGGTGTTCTTCGGCGTGCTGGCCAACGCCCCGATCTACCTGGGCCTGCTGAGCTCGGCGATCGTCTACGTCGTCGTCTCCCTGCTGTCCCGGCCCACGTCCGCGCAGGTGCGGCAGTCCTGGAACGAACGTCTCGCGGGCTCCGGCCCGGCCGGCGCCGAGCGCCCGGAGGTCCGGCCGTGACCGGGGCGCCCGGCGCCCCCGGAGCGGACGCCGCAGCGGAGCGGACGTCCTCCCCGCCGGCCCGCCGGACGGTGGAACGGGCCGCCGCCGACGGGCACAGGTCCGCCTGGTCCCGCCTGTCGGACCACCTCGACGAGAACTCCGAGGGCTACGGTCCGCTGCGGGGCACGCTGGGGGCGGGCCGGATCGGGATGATCTGGCTCGCGGCCAACCTCGTGGTGACCACCCTGCTGACGGGCACGCTGTTCGTGCCCGGGGTGTCCTGGCCCACGGCCCTGGGCATGATCGTGCTGGGCACGCTGATCGGCGGGACGGTGCTGGTGCTCGTGGGGAACATGGGCACGCGCACCGGCCTCCCCACCATGTCCCTGACCAAGGGCTCCTTCGGGCTGCGCGGCTCCTTCCTCCCGGTGGCCGCGAACGTGGTCATCCTCATGGGCTGGAGCTGGGTGCAGGCCATGCTCGCCGGCGTCACCGTGAACTTCCTGGTGGAGCAGGCGACCGGCTACTCCGACCCGGTGCTGTTCTCGGTGCTCTGCCAGACCCTGGTCGTGGCGCTGGCCGTCCTCGGCCACGAGGGCATCGCCCGGATCGAGCCGTGGCTGGCGGTGGTGATCCTGGGGATCATGGCCTGGATCTTCACGGTGGCGTTCACCTCCTACCCGGTGGCCGGCTTCGCCGCCCTGCCCGTGGACACCGGAGCGGGCTGGTCCTCCATCGCGGTCCTCGACGTCGTCATCGCCACGGCCATCTCCTGGACCGTGCTCTCCGCGGAGTTCAACCGCCTCGCCCGGACCCAGCCCGCGGGCATGATCGGCTCCGGCACGGGATACGTCCTGTCCACGGTCGCGGCCATGAGCCTGGGCGCGACCGCCGTCGCCTACGTGGTGCTCGACGGCGGCGAGGCGGTCGGCTTCGACCCGACGGTGCTCGTCGCCGCCTTCGGCGCGCCCCTGGCGGTCGTGATCTTCCTGTCGGTCATGGCCACCAACACCATGGTCGTCTACGGCATGGTCTCCTCGGTGGTCAACCTCACCCCGTCCCGGAGGCTCCGGTTCCTGCCCACCGCCCTGGCGCTGGGGGCCGTGTCGATCCTCGGTGCCACCTGGCTGGGGCTGCTGGACCAGTTCACCAGCTTCCTGGTCCTGATCGGCTCGCTCTTCATCCCGGTCTTCGCGATCATGCTGGTGGACTACTACGTGGTCAAGCGCGGCGCCTACGGAGCGGACATCCTGCGCGGACGCGGTGGCCGGTACTGGTACCGGGGCGGGGTCCATCCCGCCGCCGTGGTGGTGTGGGCCCTCGGCGCGGCCTCCTCGCTCGTGCTCACCTACGTGCTGCCGAGCCCCGTGGGCGCGACCATCCCCACGTTCGTGCTCTCCGCCGCGCTCTACCTGGGCTGGGCCCGCGCGGCCGGGACGATCGTGGCGGGACGCCCGGTGCAGCGCCACCTCTGTGACGCGGTGGACGACACCGTGGCGCCGGACGGGTCCCGAGAGCTCGGCGAGCCGGAGGAGACCGCGGATGCGCCTCGTTGACCTGAGCCAGCCGGTGGAGGCCGGCATGCAGGTCTTCCCGGGGGACCCGCCCGTGGACACCCGGCTCGCGGCGTCCTTCCCGCAGGACGGCTTCCAGGTGGCCGAGCTGCACCTGGGCACGCACAGCGGGACGCACGTGGACGCCCCGCTGCACACCGTGGACGGGGGCTCGCCCGTGGACGCGATCGACCTCTCCCGCCTGGTGGGACCGGCGCGCATCGTGCACGTGCCGGGCCTCGGGGAGCACGACGTGATCCGCTGGGAGCACGTCCGGGCGCAGCTGGAGGACGTCCGGGCCGGCACGATCGTGCTGTTCCGCACCGGCTGGTCCCGGCACTTCGGCACGCCGCGCTACCTGGCGCACCCGGTGCTGCACGAGGAGATCGCCGGGCACCTGCTCGCCGCGGGCGTGCGCGTGCTCGGCGTGGACACCCTCAACCCGGACCGCACCCCGGACGCCTCCTCGACCGGCCCGCTCGAGCTGCCGGTGCACGCGGCGGTCCTGGGCTCGGGCGGAGCGATCATCGAGAACCTGACGAACCTCCACGCCGTCACCTGGCGGGATCCGCTGCTGAGCGCCCTGCCGCTGCGACTGCGAGGTCTGGACGGCTCCCCGGTGCGGGCGGTGGCGATGCAGCTGTGAGCCCCGCTCCGCCGTCCCCGGGACGGGCGACCGGGCAGGACCGGCCCCGTCCGCACCCCGGAGTGCCCCGTACCGACGTCCCCCGCCCCGGCGGCCCCGACGCCGTCGACGCCATCCGATCCCCGAGAAGGAGAGCCCCCGCCATGACCGCTGATGCCCCCGCCACCGCCTCGTCCCCCTACCGGTCCGTCAACCCGGCCACCGGCCAGGTGCTGGCCGAGTACGCCACCGCCACCGACGCCCAGGTCGAGGAAGCCCTCGCCGCCGCCGGCGCCGCCTTCCGCGCGTGGCGGTCCCGGCCGATCCAGGAACGGGCGGCCGTCGCCGCCCGCGTCGGGACGCTGTTCGCCGAGCGCGCCGAGGAGCTGGCCGTGATCGCCACCGAGGAGATGGGCAAGCCGCTCTCCGAGGCCCGCGACGAGGTCGAGTTCTGCGCCGAGATCTTCGGCTACTTCGCCGACCAGGGCCCGGCCCTGGCCGCCGACCAGCCGATTCCCACCTCCGGCGGTGGCCGGGCGGTGATCCAGAAGCGTCCGGTGGGGGTGCTGCTGGGGATCATGCCGTGGAACTTCCCCTACTACCAGGTGGCCCGCTTCGCCGCCCCCAACCTGGTCCTGGGGAACACCATCGTGCTCAAGCACGCCGAGTCCTGCCCCCGCTCAGCCCTGGCCCTCCAGCAGCTGCTGGACGACGCCGGGGTGCCGGCCGGGGCCTACCGCAACCTCTTCGCCTCCCACGACCAGGTCGCCCGGATCATCGCCGACCCCCGGGTCCAGGGGGTCTCGCTGACCGGGTCCGAGCGCGCCGGGGCGAAGGTCGCCGAGATCGCCGGGCGGAACCTGAAGAAGGTCGTGCTGGAACTGGGCGGGTCCGACCCCTACGTGGTCCTGGACACGGACGATGTGCAGGAGTCGGCGCGGGCGGCCTTCGCCACCCGGATGGCCAACACCGGCCAGTCGTGCAACTCCAACAAGCGGATGATCGTCACGGCCGGGATCCACGACGAGTTCGTGGCCGAGCTGACCCGCCAGGCCTCCGCGCTGGTGCCCGGCGACCCGGCCGAAGACGCCCCGGGCACCTACGCCCCGCTGTCCTCCCGGGCCGCCGCGGAGAACCTGGCGGCCCGGATCCGGGACGCGGTGGAGGCCGGGGCCACCCTGCACGCCGGCGGGCAGGTGCTCGAGGGCCCGGGCGCCTACCTGGCCCCGGCCGTGCTCACCGGGATCACCCCGGGAATGGCCGCCCACCACGAGGAGCTCTTCGGCCCCGTGGCGGTGGTCTACCAGGTGACCGGTGACGAGGAGGCCCTCGCCCTGGCCAACGACACCCCCTACGGCCTGGGCGGGGCCGTGTTCAGCACGGACCCGGACCGGGCGCGCCGGCTCGCCGAGGGCCTCGACGCCGGCATGGCCAACGTCAACGCCGCCGAGGCCGAGGGCGCCGAGATGCCCTTCGGTGGGGTCAAGCGCTCCGGCTACGGCCGGGAGCTCGGGCCGCTGGGGATGGACGAGTTCGTCAACAAGCGCCTGCTCTACGTCAACGACTGACCCACCATCGAGGACCGGCACGCCCGACGCACGGGATCCCCGCCCACTGCACCCCACCCCTTGGAGGACCGCTCATGACCGTCCGCAGGACCACCGCCCGCGCCGTGCTGGAGACCCTCCGGGGCTACGGGGTCGACACCGTCTTCGGCATTCCGGGCACCCACTCGCTCGAGTTCTACCGCCCGCTGCGCGAGCTGGGCATCCGGGCCGTCACCACCCGCCACGAGCAGGGCGCCGCCTACGGGGCCGACGGGTGGAGCCAGGTCTCCGGGCTGCCGGGGGTCGTCATCACCACCTCCGGTCCCGGCCTGCTCAACTCGCTCTCCGGAGCGGCCACCGCCTACGCCGAGTCCCGGCCGATGATCATCCTGTCCCCCGGCCGGCCCGTGGGCCACGACTTCCGGGACATCGGCTCGCTGCACGAGACGAAGAACCCGTCCGCGGCCGTCGACGCGATCGTGGGCCGCAGCCGCCGGGTCACCAGCGGCGCCGAGGCCGTGACCATGGTCCACGACGCCTTCCGGGACTTCGCCCACTCCCGGCCCCGGCCCGTGCACATCGAGATCCCGCTCGACGTCCTGGAGGCGGAGCTCGACGTCACCGACCGTCAGGTGGCCCCGCGGAGGCTGGGCGCCCCGCAGCCGGCCCCGGCCGAGGACGTGCGCCACGCCGCCGAGGTGCTGCGCGGCGCCCGCGCCCCCGTCATCCTGGCCGGCGGCGGCTCCCTGCCCGCCGGGGAACGGCTGCTCGAGCTCGCCGAGCTGCTCGAGGCCCCCGTGATCACCACGACCAACGGCAAGGGCGCCATCCCGGAGCGGCACCGCCTCTCCCTGGGCGCCGACCTGCGCCTCGCCACCGCCCACGAGTTCCTGCGCTCGGCCGACGCCCTGCTCGTCATCGGGTCGAAGGTGGGCGAGGCCGAGCTGTGGGGCGGGGACATCACCCCGGCCGGGCCGATCGTGCGCGTGGACATCATGCGGGACCAGATGCTGTGCAACCTGGACCCGGACATCGAGCTGCCCGGCCACTCCGCGGCCGTGGTCCCGCAGCTGATCGCGGCGATCGGCCCGCTCGAGCCCCGGCCCCCGCGGGACCTCACCGGCGTCTTCGCCCGGCTCGACGACGAGGGCCGCCGCTGGGCGCCCGACCTCGCCGCCCTCAACGAGACGATCATGTCCGTGGTGCCCGAGGACACCATCGTCGCCGGGGACTCCTCCCAGGTCACCTATCTGGGCTCGACGACGTTCTTCCGCGCCCGGCGCCCGCGCTCCCTGCTCTACATGGGGACCTACGCGACCCTGGGCTACGGGCTGCCGGCCTCCATCGGGGCCAAGCTCGCCGCGCCGGACCGGCCGGTGGTCTGCCTCGTGGGCGACGGCGCCCTGATGTTCTCCGTCCAGGAGCTGATGACGGCCGTGGACCTGGGCCTGGACCTGCCGATCATCTGCGTGGACAACGGCGGCTACGGCGAGATCCGGCAGAACATGACCGACCGGGACATCGACCCCTTGGCCGTGGACCTGCGGCAGCCGGACTGGCCGGCGCTCGCGGAGGCCTTCGGCGCCGTGGGCCTCGAGGCCACCCAGGAGACCCTGGCCGAGAAGGTCGCCGAGGCGCTCGCCGTGCGCGGCCCCAGCCTGGTGCACCTGCGCGTCTGAGCCGGCGGGCGGGTGCATCACGCGCGGGTCACAAGTTGCGCAGAGTGCTCCCGGAGGGCTCGTGGAAGACCCCCGGAGTCCGCCGTCGTGCCTTGTGAACGGTCGGAAAGGCTGCTTACGGTGGAGGGGCACGACCCGGGGCGCGCGGCGTCCGCCGGTCCGGGACCACGGCCGAAACCAGGAGGCTCATCGTGAAGACACGTGAACGCACCACCACCCGCAAGGCTGCCGCGAGCGTGCTCGCCGTCGCGGCCCTCGGACTCGCCGGCTGCGGCAACAACGAGCCCGAGACCGGCGTCGATGTGGAGGACGTCCAGGAGAGCGAGGTCCTGGAGTCCTCGCCGGCCCCGCAGGAGGGCGATGAGACCGCGGCGGACGTCATCGCTCCGTACAACGGCGCCTACACCCGGGACTTCTCCGACGACCGGGCGCTCTACGAGGGCCAGGAGGTGACCCTCACCGGTGAGGTCGAGGACGCCGTCACGCCGAACGCGCTGCAGCTCTCGGACCCGAACGACGTCGAGCTGGGCTCCCTGCTCGTGCTGCACGACGCCGACCTGCCGGACATCGAGGACGGCGCCCTGGTCGAGGTGACCGGCACGCTCCAGGCGTCGCTGGACGTGGCCGCGGCCGAGGAGGACCTCGGTGTCGACCTCGGGGACGAGCTCAGCGACATGGAGGGCGAGTCCTACGTCCAGGCCACGGAGGTCACCGTGACCGAGCCGGCCGAGTGAGGCCCCGGCCGGCCGGGTCGAGGACCCGCGGCCGGTCCGCAGCACCGCACCGGGGGGCCGTGCGGTCCGGGAGCACTCGCCGTGCTCCCGGACCGCACGGTCCCTCGTCGTGGGTGGGCACCGGAGAGCTGCGCACCCGGTCCGGTCGCCCGCCGAACGGTCCGCGGCGCACGGGGCCGGGGCCGCGCCACGTCACCGAAACACGGTGTGCACGCACCCGTAACACGGGGACCATAGCGTGGCCCCAGCCCCGAGCGCCCGCCGTCCCCGAGGAGAACCGTGCACCTGACACCCCGCGAACAGGAGAAGCTGCTGGTCGTCGTCGCCGGTGACCTCGCACGCCGGCGCCGGGACCGCGGGCTGCGGCTCAACCACCCCGAGGCCGTCGCCCTCATCACCTCCGAGCTGCTCGAGGGCGCCCGGGACGGCCGCACCGTGGCCGAGCTGATGTCCTGGGGCTCCACGATCCTCGCCCGCGAGGACGTCATGGAGGGCGTGCCGGAGATGATCCACTCGGTCCAGGTCGAGGCGACGTTCCCGGACGGCACCAAGCTCGTCACCGTCCACGACCCCATCCGCTGACCCAGCGGCGAAGGAGCCCCCGTGATCCCCGGAGAGTACGTCCTGCGGCCCGAGCCCGTGCTGATCAACGCCGCGCGGCCCACCACGGAGGTGGACGTGGTCAACCGCGGCGACCGCCCCGTGCAGGTGGGCTCGCACTTCCACTTCGCCGAGGCGAACCCGGGCCTCGAGTTCGACCGGGAGGCGGCCCGGGGCTTCCGCCTGGACGTCCCCGCGGGCACGGCCGTGCGCTTCGAGCCCGGCGACCGCAAGCGGGTGCGTCTCGTGGCCCTGGCCGGACGCCGTGAGGTGCACGGCCTGGCGAACCGGGTGAACGGTCCGCTGGATCCACCGGCCGGCCCCGCCGCCGGGGAGGAGCAGGCATGAGCCACGAGATGTCCCGCGCCCAGTACACGAGCCTCTACGGGCCCACCACCGGGGACCTGGTGCGCCTGGCCGACACCGAGCTGTTCCTCGAGGTCGAGCGCGACCTCACGGTCCCCGGGGACGAGGTGGTCTTCGGCGGCGGGAAGGTGATCCGGGACGGCATGGGCCACAACGGCCGGCTGACGCGGGACGACGGCGTGGTGGACACCGTGATCACCAATGCCGTGATCCTGGACGCCTCCGGGATCTACAAGGCGGACGTGGGGCTGCGGGACGGTCGGATCAGCGCGATCGGCAAGGCCGGCAACCCGGACATCATGGACGGCGTCGACATCCTCGTCGGGGCCTCCACCGAGGTGATCGCCGGCGAGGGCCGGATCCTCACCGCGGGCGGGATCGACGCGCACATCCACTTCATCGGCGCCGACCAGATCGGCACCGCCCTGTCCTCCGGGGTCACCACGATGTTCGGCGGCGGCACCGGACCCGCCGAGGGCTCCAACGCCACCACGATCACCCCGGGCGCGTGGCACCTGGCCCGGATGTTCCGGGCCCTCGACGACTACCCCATGAACTTCGGGCTGCTCGGCAAGGGCCACGCCTCCGCGCCCGGCCCGCTCGCGGAGCAGATCCTCGCCGGGGCCGCCGGGCTGAAGATCCACGAGGACTGGGGCGCCACGACCTCGTCCATCGACACCGCCCTGGGCGTGGCCGACGAGTTCGACGTCCAGGTGGCCATCCACACCGACACGCTCAACGAGTGCGGCTTCCTCGAGGACACGATGGCCGCCATCGCGGGCCGGGTGATCCACACCTTCCACACCGAGGGCGCGGGCGGCGGGCACGCCCCGGACATCATCCGCATCGCCGCGCTGGGGCACGTGCTGCCCTCCTCCACGAATCCGACGCTGCCCTACACGCGCAACACGGCCGAGGAGCACCTGGACATGCTCATGGTCTGCCACCACCTCAACCCGGACATCCCGGAGGACGTGGCGTTCGCCGACTCCCGGATCCGGCCCGAGACGATCGCCGCCGAGGACGTCCTGCACGACCTCGGGGTCTTCTCCATGACGTCCTCGGACTCCCAGGCCATGGGCCGCGTGGGCGAGGTGGTGCTGCGCACGTGGCAGCTCGCCGACCAGATGAAGCGGCGCACCGGTCCCCTGCCGGAGGAGACGGGCCGGGGGGACAACGCCCGGCTGAAGCGCTACGTGGCCAAGTACACGATCAACCCGGCGATCGCGCACGGGATCGCCGACGTCGTGGGCTCGGTGGAGACCGGCAAGTTCGCGGACCTCGTGCTGTGGGACCCGGTGTTCTTCGGGGTGAAGCCGCAGCTCGTGCTCAAGGGCGGGCAGATCGTGCACTCCCTGATGGGCGACCCCAACGCCTCGATCCCCACCCCGCAGCCGCAGCTGATGCGCGACGCCTTCGGCGCCAAGGGCACCGCCCCGCACGCCAACTCCATCACGTTCATGTCCCGCGCCGCCGTCGAGGCGGGCGTCGGCGAGCGCCTGGGCCTGCGCAAGCGCGTGCTGGCCGTCGGCGGGATCCGCGGGCTGTCCAAGAAGGACATGCGGCACAACGACGCCACGCCGGAGATCGAGGTGGACCCGCAGACCTACGAGGTCCGGGTCGACGGAGAGGTCGTCACGTGCGAGCCCGCCGAGGAGCTGGCCATGGCCCAGCGCTACTTCCTGTTCTGACCGGCCCGCCGGCACCGCCCGGTGCACCCGGCCGGTCCCGGACGCCCCCAGCACCCCGAACACCCCGAGAGGACCCGCACCCGTGATCGTCGAAGCCGTCGTCGGCAACCTGGCCGAACTCACCGAGCAGGAGCGCTCCGGCCTGCACCTGGAGCGCATCGCGCTGTCCGGGCCCGAGCTGCGCAAGCGCGTCCAGCGGGTCGTGACCGACCAAGGCACCGAGGTGGGCATCCGCCTGGCCGAGCGGCGGGAGCTCAAGGACGGTGACATCCTGCACCGGGAGGGCTCCAACGCCGTGGTGGTCTCCACCCTGCCCACCGACGTCCTGGTCGTCGCGCCGGCCACGGTCGAGCAGATGGGCTTCGTGGCGCACTCGCTGGGCAACCGGCACCTGCCCGCCCAGTTCCTCGGCCCCGGCGCCGAGGTCCCGGAGCTGCCGGGGCACGACGGCCTCATGCTGGTCCAGTACGACCACACGGCCGAGGCCTTCCTGCGGGAGGCCGGGGTGCGCTTCGCGCGCGTCGAACGGCAGATGGAGATCCCGTTCCGCCATGCCGAGCACACCCACTGAGCCCGCGCCCGCGGCCGCCGCTCCCGGCCCCGCCGGGATGCTGGCCGTGCTGCAGCTGTGCGACTCGGCCCTGCCCACCGGCGCGTTCGCCCACTCCCTGGGCCTCGAGACCTACATCGACGACGGCACGGTGGGCGACGAGCCGGGTTTCCTGGCGTGGGTGCGGCACTGCCTGCACCACCAGGTGGTGCCCGCCGAGGGCTGGGCCGTGCGGGCCGTCGCCACGGCGGCGGACGACGACGCCGTGTGGCGCGCCGACGACCTGCTGGCCGCCCAGGCCCTGCCCGTCCAGATCCGGGACGCCGCCTCCGCGATGGGCCGGCGGATGGCCGAGATCGGCGCGGAGAACTTCCCCTCGCCCCGGCTCACGGCCTATGCGGACCGGCTGCGGGCGGGGACCAGCCGGGGCAGCCCCGCGGTGGCCTTCGCCCTCGTGGGCGCCGACCTCGGCGTGGCCTGGGAGCATCTGGCGGGGGCGTACCTCTTCTCGACCGTGACGTCCCTGACCCAGAACGCCGTGCGCGGGATCCCCATCGGCCAGAACGCCGGCCAGCGCGTCCTGCGCGCCCTGCACGACGACGTCGCCCGCGGCGTCGAGCGGATCGGGCGCATGGCCGACGACGAGTTCGGGGCGACCAGCCCCGGGCTGGAGATCGCCCAGATGCGCCACGCCTGGCAGCGGGCCCGCATGTTCATGTCCTGACCCACCGTCCACCGCACCGTCCACCGCACCGACCCAGGAGTTCCCATGACCACCGTTCCTCCCGCCCCTCCCGCCCCTACCGCACCGACCGGCCGCGGCCCCGTGCGCATCGGCGTGGGCGGCCCCGTGGGCGCCGGCAAGACGCAGCTCGTGGAGCGGGTCACCCGGGCGCTGATCGACGAGGTCTCGATGGCCGCGATCACCAACGACATCTACACGATCGAGGACGCCAGGATCCTCGCCCGCAACGGCGTGCTGCCCCTGGACCGGATCGTCGGCATCGAGACCGGCGGCTGCCCGCACACGGCCATCCGTGAGGACACCTCGATGAACGAGGCCGCGATCGAACGGCTGTGCCGGACCCACCCCGACCTGCAGATCGTGTTCGTCGAGTCCGGCGGGGACAACCTCTCGGCCACGTTCAGCCCCGAGCTGGTCGACTTCTCGATCTACATCATCGACGTGGCCCAGGGCGAGAAGATCCCCCGGAAGGCCGGGCAGGGCATGATCAAGTCCGACCTGTTCGTGATCAACAAGACCGACCTCGCCCCGCACGTCGGCGCCGACCTCGATGTCATGGCCGCGGACTCGGCGGTGTTCCGCAGGGACCGGCCGTTCTGCTTCACGAACCTGCGCACGGACGAGGGCCTCGAGCAGATCCTGGCGTGGATCCGGCACGACGTCCTGATGCTGGACATGGCCCGGTGACCGCCGCCGCGGCCGCCGCGCCGACCGGCCGGCTCGCACTGACCCTGGCGCCGCGCGGACGGCGCACGGTGGCCGTCCGGCAGTTCCACGAGGGCGCCCTGCGCGTGCTGCGCCCCCACCACCTGGACGGGTCGGGGCAGCCGTGCTTCGTCGTCGTCAATCCCGGCGGAGGATACCTCGGCGGGGACCGCTACGAGCTGGACGTCGCCGTGGAGGCCGCCGGCACCGCCCTGGTCACCACCCAGTCCGCGACCAAGGTCTATCGCACCCCGGCCGCTGCCGCACGGCAGGACGTGCGCTTCGCACTCGGCCCGGGCGCGGTGCTCGAGTACCTGCCGGACCAGCTCATCGCCTACGAGGACGCGGACTACGTCCAGTCCACGACCGTGTCGATGGACCCCTCCGCCTGCCTCGTGGCGGGCGAGGTGGTCACCCCGGGGTGGGCGGCGGACGGGACCGTCTTCCGCTACCGCAGCGTGGTGCTGCGCACCGAGGTGGTGATGGGCGGGCGCACGGTCGTGCTGGACAACCTCCGCCTGCGCCCCGGGGAGGACGCCGTCGCCGAGCTCGGCTTCCTGGAGGGCCGCACCCACCTGGGCTCCCTGCTGGTCGTGGACCCGCGCGTGGACCGTGCCCTGGTCGAACGGGTCCACGAGCTGCTCGCCGCGGCCGAGCAGCGGCTGCCGGGGCTGCGCTGCGGGATCTCCGAGCTGCCCGTGCCGGGGCTCGTGGTTCGCGCGCTGGGGCCCGGTTCCGAGGAGCTGACGGAGCTGCTCCTGGACGTCTCCGCGCTGCTGCGCGCGCAGTGGACCGGACAGGGCCGCGTGGCGCTGCGCAAGTACTGACCGGTCCCCGCGCACGGCCGGGGAGGACACCCGATCTCAACCGCCCGGAAACGCCGCGGCCACATCCGGGGACGAGGATGGAGGGGTCCCGCCGCACGACCCGGAAGGGGTCTCCCCCGTGACTGCGCCCACCACCACGACCGCCTCCACGACGGCTCCCGCCCGCTGGGTCCTCGGCCCGGCCCGGCTCACGCCCGGCGACCGGGTCGAGGTCTGGGAGCACCGGCGGCTGCGCTGCACCGGCACCGTCAGCCAGGTGGCGCCCCACCTGGGGGTGCTGTGGCTGGAGGAGGACCGCATCGGGACCCTCCGGCTGATCTCCCTGCGGGAGCACCGCCTGCGCCGCTGCCCGCTGCTCCCCGCCGGCTGAGTGCCGGGGCCGCCCGGTTCCCAGGACCGCCCGGACCTCCGAGCCGCCCGGACGACCGGGACCGTCAGAGCACACTCCCCAGGTACCGCTGCGTGACCCGCTCCTGCACCCGCCGGGCGGCCGGGGCCCCGGCCGCGGCCCACCACGCGGCCGGGCGGGAGAAGGCGGTGATGCCCAGCACCACCGTGTCGTCGTCGCGCCGCTCGAGACAGAACAGTTCCTCGCCCCGCTCGGGGTGTCCGTCCAGCGTGCCGTAGGCGAAGCCCTGCCGCCGGGGCTCGTCGAGCACCAGCACGACCTCGCACGCGGCCCCGATCCGCAGGACGCCCCACCCCAGGCGCAGCAGCACCCGGGCGCCCACGGCCGCCCGCTGCGCCGTGGGCCGCACGTCGATCCCCGCGGACCGGTGCATCTCCCAGCCCATCAACCGCTCGGCGGCCGCGTGGAACACCGCGTCCCCGGTGCCGATGGTGCGGGAGCGCACCAGGTGGTCGTAGCCGTCCGGCAGCGCACCGGCGGTCGCACCGACCTCTGGGTAGGTGAGCCGGCGCTGCTCCAGCGGCACGGGCCGCAAGCGCCTCACGCGGGGCACCCGCGGTCCCGGTCGCCCTCCGAGCGCAGGGCGCCGGAGGCCGGGACGCGCTGCCACCGCCCGTGGCGTGCGCCGGCCACGCCGTCCCCCCGCACCACCCCTCCCTGCCGGTCGTCCTCCACCCACGGACCGGCGGGCCGGCCCTGCTCGTCGTCGGCGTGGGGGACGCCGTCGCTCCCGCCCCGTACTGCATCCATGCGTCCAGTCTCTCGGCGCACCGGCGCCCCCACCAACCCCGGCCCCACGTGGTCATGGGCCAGGGCTTCACGGGCGCTCGGGACCGGCCGGCCCGCCGTCTCCTCCCCGGGACCGAGCCGACCGGCGCCCTCCGACGGCCCGCCCCGCCCAAGCGGCCGGGCGTTCCGCCTGCCGGGGGAGGACCAGCGGGGCTACGCCCCGATAGCGTGCCGGGAGAGGCCGGCCGCACCGGCACGGCCGACCGCCACCGCTCCCCGAAGGATCCCGATGATCGACGCCCTGCAGGACTTCACCTCCTCCATGCCGCCGCTGCTCCAGTGGCTGGGGGTGGTCGCGGCCGGGGCCGTTCCGTTCGTCGAGTCCTACTTCGGCTCGGTCATCGGCGTCCTGGCCGGGATCAGCCCGCCCGTGGCCGTCGCGGCCGCCGTCGTCGGCAACGTCGCATCCATGCTGGTGCTCGTCCTGGGCGCGCACCGCATCCGGCGGAGGTTCGCCGGCGACGTCCGGGACGCGTCGCCGAAGCGCCTGAAGCTCCGCAGGGCGTTCGACCGGTACGGGGTGGCCGGCGTCAGCCTGCTCGGCCAGACCATCCTGCCGAGCCAGATCACCGCGACCGCCATGGTCTCCTTCGGCGCACCGCGCAACGCCGTCATCGGCTGGCAGATCGTCTCCATCGTCCTGTGGGGCGCCGCCTTCGGGACGCTGGCGGCCCTCGGCGCGAACGTCCTGAACTCCGGCTGAGGCGCCCCCTCCACCGCACGCGGGGAGCTCACCGGGCCGCGGGACGGCCGCGCCGCAGCAGGGCGACCGCCACTGCCGTGAGCACGGCGCCGGCCAGGGCCAGCACCGGCGAGAGCCACCAGCTGATCTGCAGGAACGGCGGGAGGAAGCCGAGCAGCACGGCGAGCGCCACCACGGGCGCGGCCGGTTCCCGGTCCCCCGGTGGCAGGGCCACAGGACGCCGCTCGGCCCGCACGAGGGGCACGCTGAGCACGGCGAGCACCACGGCGACGACCGCGCCCAGCGGGACCCGCCAGGCCCACCACGCGGCGGAGCCCGGCTGCGGATCGGGCCCGCCGGCCAGGAACCACACGGCCGCCACGGCGACGATCACGGGCAGGTGCCAGAGGTAGACGGTCATGGCGCGCCCGCCCACCGCCCACGCCACCAGACGGGCGGGTCGGGTGCGCATCAGCGCCCCGAGTGCCGGTGCGGCGAGCTGCAGCAGGCACGCCTGCGCCACGCCCAGCAGGACCATGCAGACGGTGGCCGGATTGAGGTTCGTCAGCATGTCCGGGGCGTACCGCCCGGTGGCCACGAGCCCGGCCAGCAGCGCGACGCACAGGCCCCCGCCGGCCAGCAGCTGTGCCGGCCGGCGGCCGGCGAACCAGCCGTCCGCCCGGAGGAAGCCGAGCTGCTGCACGAGCGGCCACACGAGCACGAGGTTGAGCAGCCCGACCCAGGCGGCCCCGGTGCCGATCCGCAGGGCGTCCACCGCCACGACCGCGGCCAGCAGCCCGGCTGCGGTGGTCCCGGGGGCGCGTCCGTGCCAACCGGCCGTGAGCGGCAGCAGCGCCTGGCAGGCGAGGTAGGCGGCCAGGAACCACAGGGGCATGCCCATGCCCTGGACGACGGTGCGCACCAGCTCCGGCGGGGCACCGGCGGCGAGGGCCGCCCCGCAGCCGAGCGCCAGGACGGCCCACAGCACCGCCGCGGGCCGCAGCAGCCGCAGCGCGCGGGCGCGGACCCAGCCGGCGGCGTCCCCGCCGCGGGCGGTGTGCCGGCGCCAGGACAGCACGGAGGCATGTCCGCCCAGCACGAAGAACAGGGGCATGACCTGCAGGATCCAGGTGGCCCACCAGTACCAGGGCTGCTGCGTGGGCACCATGACCGTGGTGGGGCCGCCGGTGCCGGGGTCGGCCGTCACGGTGACCATGAGCAGGTGCACGAGCACGACCACCAGCAGGCACCCGGTGCGCGCGGCGTCGAGCACGAGGTCCCGCTGCGCGGACACGGCGGCCGGGCCGGGCGCCCGGACGGTCCCGGCCACGCCGGCGCCCGGCGGCGGAGCCGGGCCCCGGCGGCCGTCGCGGAACGCCCGGACGGCGCCGACCGGAGCTGCCGGCGCGGCGCCGTCCGCGCCCGGACCTGTCGTCATGGTGGTCTCTCCTCGCGGGACGAGCGGCGGGAACGCCGGTGCTGGGGGAAGCATAGGTCGTGCTCCGGCCGGCGCGGCGGCCGGTGCCCGTCCCCCGGACCCGGTTGCGGATATCCGCAGTCGTAACAGGTGGAGAACGTCGCAGTGCGGGGCGGGTCCGCGACCGTAGCGTGAGGACCATGAGCACACCGCACGAGACCCGGCCCCTGCCGTCCGCACCGTGGAGCGGCGCGGGGAGCCCCCCCGACCCCGGGACGGCCGCCGACGGCGCCGCCCACCGCCCCGCCACCGGGTCCCGGCCCGCCGTCCCCGCCGGCGGCACCGGCTTCCACGAGTGGGGACCGTGGTCCGCCAGGACCCTCTTCTTCGGCAGCACCGACCTGGTGGTCGACGCCGCGCTGGGCACGCTGTGGCTGACCGCCCTCGTCTCCCTCGTCACCGCCGGCCTCGCCTCCCTCGCCGCGGTCGTGGGACTGGTGCTGCTGGTGGCCGCGATCTACGCGGTCCGCGGGATCGAGTGGGTCGAGCGCCGCCGCACGCAGGCGGCGTTCGGGCTGCACCTGCCCACCCCGCACCGGCGCCGCTCGCCCCGCACCGACGGATGGCGGATCCTGCACCAGTGGTGGCTGGACGTCTCCGACGCCGCGTTCTGGACCGGTCTGCTGCACCTCGTCCTGACCACCGTCCTGGGTTGGCTGGCCGTCGGCGCGCTGGCCGGCACCGGGGCCGCCGTGGCCCTGGCCCTCGCGCCGCTGTACGCGGCGCCGAACAACCCGTTCTGGCCCTCCGAGCTGGTCGGGACCTGGCCGGACTGGGCCGTGGTCCTGACCGGGGCTGCCCTGGCCCTCCTCGGGCTGCTCGTCGTGGTCCTCGCCGTGGCCGCCCACCGGGGCCTGTCCCGGCTGCTGCTGCGCGTGGACGAGGAGGCGGAGCTGCGCCGCCGGGCCGCCGAGGCCGCGGCGGCCCGGGAGACCGCGGTCCGCGGGGCCCGGACCGAGCGCTCCCGGATCGAGCGCGACCTGCACGACGGCGTGCAGCCCCAGCTGGTGTCGGTGGCCATGAACCTGTCGATGGCCCAGCGGCGGATCGACCACGACCCCGCCGGTGCCAAGGACCTCATCGGCGAGGCGCACGCCACGACCAAGGCCGCGATCACCGAGCTGCGGCGCCTGGCCCGGGGCTTCCACCCCGCGGTGCTGGAGGACCGGGGGCTCGACGCCGCCCTGTCCGCTGTGGCCGCCCAGTCCCCGGTCCCGGTCGCCGTGGACGTGCGGGTGCCGCGCCTGGCCCCCGAGACCGAGGCGGCCGTGTACTTCGCGGTCTCCGAGGGCCTCGCCAACGTCGTCAAGCACGCCGGGGCGGACGCCGCCTCCGTGTGGGTGGGCCTCGAGACGGACCCCGCCGGCGGCACCCGGGTGGTCGCCCGGATCGCCGACGACGGCCGCGGCGGCGCCGTGGTCGTCCCCGGCGGCGGCCTGTCCGGGATCGCGGACCGGATCCGCTCCGCGGGCGGGCACTTCTTCCTCGACTCGCCCGCGGGCGGGCCGACCGAGCTGACCGTCGAGCTGCCGGTCGCCCGGGGGGCGGGATCCTGATGCGCATCGTCATCGCCGAGGACGCCGTCCTCCTGCGCGCGGGGCTCGTCCGTCTGCTCACCGACGCCGGCCACGACGTGGTCGCCGACGTCGACACCGCGGAGGACCTGCTCAGGGCCGTCGAGCAGCACGAGCCGGACTTCGCCCTCGTGGACGTGCGGCTGCCGCCGACGTTCACGGACGAGGGGATCCGCGCCGCCGTCCTCGTCCGTTCCCAGCACCCGCGGATCGCGGTGCTCGTGCTCTCGCAGTACGTCGAGGAGCGCTACGCCTCCGAGCTGATCGCCTCCCGCCGGGACGGCCTGGGCTACCTGCTCAAGGACCGGGTGGCGGACGTGGAGCAGTTCCTCGAGTCCGTGGAGACGGTGGGGGCCGGCGGCACCGTGCTGGACCCGGAGGTCGTCTCCCAGCTGCTGGTGCGCTCACGGCACCGGCAGGACCTCGAGCTGCTCTCCCCGCGGGAGCACGAGGTGCTCGCGCTCATGGCCCAGGGCCTGTCCAACGCCTCGATCGCCGCGAACCTGTTCCTCACCGAGTCCTCCGTGGAGAAGCACATCCGCTCCGTGTTCACCAAGCTCGGCCTCGCCCACGAGGACGGCGGCAACCGCCGCGTCCGCGCGGTCCTGCGCTACCTCGGCTACCCCGACCCCGGGCCCGGCCACTCCCCGTCCGCCCACCCGTCCCACCAGGAGCACCGGCCATGAGCACCCTTCCCGAGCACCCCGCCCCCGCGCCCCCCGCCGCCCGTGACGTCGTCGGCGAGACCGAGCGCACCGCCTGGCTCGTCCCCACCGCCGTGCTCGGCGGCCTCGGCGCCCTCCTCCTGCTGGGCGCCGGCGGCGCGACTGCGGCCGCGTCCCTGTCCGTCCAGGAGCACCGGGTGGACACCACCGTGACCGAGTCCGTGGACACGGTCGTGGTCGACGGCCGGTCGGCCGTCATCGAGGTCGTGACGGCCGACGTCCCCGACCTGCGGGTGGAGTCCGTGTACGCCGGGTTCCGGCTCGAGAGCGCCCCCGAGCCCCGCGTCGAGGACGGCCGGCTGAGCATCGACGCCCTCCCGTCGGGCTCCTGGCCGGGCGCCGGCAACGGGATGCACGTGCGGATCACCGTCCCGGCCGAGGGCGAACCCGTGGACCTGCGGCTCTCCGGGGACGCCGGCGCCCTGAGCGTCGAGGGCGACTACGGCGACGTCCGGCTCGACACCGAGGCCGGCGTGATCGAGGTGAGCGGCAGCGCACGCACCCTGTGGGCGGCCTCGGAGGTCGGCGCCGTCGAGCTCGACGGGGTCCGGGTGCGCGAGGACCTGGACGTGCACACCGAGGTCGGGTCCACCGAGGTCCGGCTCCTCGGCGAGGCGCCCCGGCGCGTGTCCGTCACGACCCGCGCGGGGGCCATCGAGACCGCGGTCCCGGACGCCGCCTGGTGGACCCCCTCGGTGGCGGGCGCGGACGAGCGCGACCCCGAGGAGCTGACGGCGGCCACGGTCTGCGCCGCCGTCCCCGACGACCGCCCCTGCCTGTACGTCTCCTCGGCCGTGGGGGCGGCGGAGATCACCTACGGCGACCGGTCCTCCGCCCCTGGCCGCGGGTCGGTCGAGCGGTAGACTGGACCCCGTTGTCCGGGTCGGGCGCACCGGGAGGGGGGACGGTGCGCACATCCTCCGAGGACCCCTGTGAACCCCCTGACCGCCTCTTCCCCGGCTGAGCACGCCACCCCGGCCCCCACCGCGGAGCACTCCGCGCCGGCCCAGCACGACACCGGCCGCTGGACGACGCCTTCGTCCGGCGGCCGGTACGCCCGGCTCCTGCAGCTCGCCGGGCGCGACTTCCTGCCGATCGCCTTCGTGGCCCGTCTGCCCCTGGCCATGCTCACCGTCGGGGCGCTCACCCTCGCCACCGACGTCAGCGGCTCCTACGTCGTCGGCGGGCTGGCCGCCGGCGCCGTCGGGGTCGGGTCGGCGCTGGGCGGCCCCCTGATGGGCCACCTCGCCGACCGCGTGGGCCAGCGGGCCGTGCTGCTGGTCTCCGCCCTCGCCCACGCCGTGGCCATCGCGCTGCTGCTGGTCACCGCCTACGCCCCCGGAGGGCCGGGCGCGCCGGCCGTACCGCTGCTCCTCGGCGCGTCCCTGCTCGTGGGCGCCACCTGCCCCCAGGTGGGCCCGCTGGCCCGGGTGCGGTGGCGGGGACTGGTCGGCGGGAACCGGCGCGAGCTGGACACCGCCCTGTCCTACGAGTCCACCGCCGACGAGCTGACCTTCGTGCTCGGCCCGGCCCTCGTGGGCCTCCTGGCCTCCCTGGTCGCCCCCTGGTCCCCCTTCGTCCTCGCGGCGGTCCTGACGCTCACGATGGTCACGTCCTTCGCCGTGCACCCCACGCGCCTGGCGGTCCCGGCCGTCTCGCGCGCGGAACGGCGGCGGGCGGCCGCCCGTCCCGTCACCCGCCGCGAACGGCTCCTCGTGCTGCTCCCCGTCCTGGGGATGGTGGCCATGGGCGCGTTCTTCGGCGCCGTGCAGAACGGCCTCAACGCCTTCGGCGGCGAGTTCGGCATCCAGAGTGCGACCGGCCTGCTCTACGCCGTGCTCGGCATCAGCTCGGCGGCCGCCGCGCTGTCCGTGGCGTGGTGGCCGCAGCGCTTCCGGCCCGCCTCCCGCTGGGTGGTCAGCGCCGGCGCCATGGCCGCCCTGAGCCTGCTGTTCCTGCTGCCGAGCGGGATCGGGCCGATGCTCGTGGTGCTGCTGCTCGCCGGCCTGCCCGTGGGACCCACGATGGTCACGATCTACACCATCGGCGGGGACGTCGCCCGGCCGGAGCGGCTGGGCACGGTCATGACGATGCTCGCGAGCGGCGTGGTCCTCGGCTCCGCCGTGGGCGCGGCGCTGGCCGGTGTCCTGGCCGGGACCGCCGGGCACCGGGGCGCGTTCGCCGCCGCGGTCGGCGCGGCCTGCACCATGGTCCTGCTCAGCGCGGCGCTGGCCCTGCTCCAGCGCCCGGGGCGCTGACCCGACCGGCCGCCCGGGGCACGTCCGGACCGGGCGGCCGGTGCGGCTACACCAGAGGGGACTTGGGCCGGTGCTCCCGGTTGCCGAGGCCCTCGCGGCCGTCGAGGTGGTCCACGAGCTGCCGCAGCGCCTCGAGCGAGCTCACCGTCTCCGACCAGCCGGTCACCTCGCGGATCCGCGTGGTGTCCATGATCGGGACGGCGTCCGCGAGGTCGATCCAGCCGGGATCGGTGGGCTGCAGCCGCAGCCGGTAGGTGATCGCCACGAGCGCCCGGACCAGGGCCGGGGGCACGGGCAGGATCCGCTTGGCGCCGAGCACCTGGGCCACGCCGTCGGGACCGAGCACGGGCTCGGCCGCGATGTTGAACGCCCCGCCCGCCCGGTGCAGGATGACCCGCCAGAACGCGTCGGCGACGTCGTCGGTGTGCAGCGTCTGGAACCGGAACCGCTCCGGGAAGGGCAGCACCGGCAGGCGCAGCCGGGCGATCAGCCCCTTGGGCACGAGGGCGCCGAAGAAGTAGTCCCCGATCTCGGGGGCGGCGGGCGCCTGGAACAGGAAGCCGGGCCGCAGCCGGGTCACGAGGACGTCGGGGTGGGCCTCCTCGAACCGGTTGAGCACCGCCTCCGTCTCGGCCTTCTGCACGTTGTAGTGGGAGGTGTCCACCCCGCCCACGGGCCAGGACTCGTCCACGGCCCGGTCCTTGGGACCGCGGCTGTAGGCGCCGAGGGAGGACGGGTAGACGACGTGGGGCACACCGGCGAGGAGCACGGCGTCGAGCACGTGCACCAGCCCGTCGACGTTCGTCCGGTGCATGAGGGCGAAGTCGCGGTTCGGGCGGATCAGCCACACCAGGTGCACCACCGCGTCCGCCCCGCGCAGGATCTCCGCGAGCCGCCCGGTGGACTCCTTCTCGGCGACGTCCACGGTGTGCCACTCGACACCGTCGTACGGCTCGCCCTCCCGCTCCGGGCCCTCCCGGGAGACTCCCACGATCTGTGTGACCTCGGGGGCGGCGTGCAGCCGCCGGAGCAGCGCGGTGCCCACGTTGCCGGTGGCTCCCAGGACGACGATCTTCACCGCGCTCCTCCTCTCCGCCCGGACCTACTGGTCCTGGACGCGGTTGCTCTGGCCCTGCAGGCGGTCGATGTGCTTGGAGGCCTCGGCCTTGGTGAGGTCCGCGGGCAGCTCCTCCCCGGCCTCGCGGGCCAGCGTGTCCAGGTAGCTGCGCTGCGCGGTGGTCATGGGCTCCTCGCCCGTGGCCCACTCGTCCGGGTCGCGGTCGATCCCGCTGCCCGGCTCGGGGCTGGAGGCGCCGATGGTCTCCTGCTCGTCGGGGTCCGGGGTGCCGTTCGCGTTCTCAGTCATGCGCCCATGATAGTCATATCGCTTATGATTATCGCCCCCGGTCCTCCCGCTCCTGCGGTCCCGGCGCCGGGCGGTCCCGGCCCCGCGGTCCTGCCGCCGCAGCGGTGGAGTCAGTAGTCTGGGGGACCAGCGTCGGCGCCCGGCACCGCAGGCAGGCACCGCACACCAGCACCGCACGGAGGAGAAGCAGATGAGCGAACAGTCCCAGACCGGCGGCAACGGCGCCGCGGGCGCCCGGCTCCAGGACGACAAGCTCGAGGCCTACATGCTCGGGCACTACATGGGCGCCCTGTCCGGGGTGCGGCTCTTCGACGAGGCGGCCCGCACCTGGGCCGGCACGCGCTACGAGGACCGGTTCGCCGAGTTCCACCGCGAGATCCAGGACGACATCGAGCGCCTCGAGGCGATGATCGACCGCCTGGGCTCCGCCCGGCGCAAGGTGGTCAAGGGACTCGGCACCGTCACCGGCGTCGCGTCCCGCCTCAATCCGCTGAGCCGGATCCGGGAGCGGGCCGGGATCGCCGCCCACGGTGAGCTCGAGATGCTGCAGTCCCTGGTGGTGGCCAAGCGCAGCATGTGGGTCACCCTCCTGGAGCTCGTCACGGTGGATCCGCGGCTCGACGCCGAGGAGCTCCGGACGCTCGAGGCCGGCGCCGCCGACCAGTACGACCGCCTGCGGGCGATCGCCGAGGAGACCGCCCGGGACCGGTTCCTCGCCCGGAGCTGAGCCCGTGGTCGAGAGCCGCCGGTCCGTGCCGCGACCCGCGGAGGGCGCCCCTGCCGCCGCGCCCGGGGCCGCCGGCGCGTGGGAGCGGCTGCTGGCGGGCCGCGTCGATCCCGCGGCGCCGGCGGACGCGGAGCTCGTCGAGCGCTACGGGCCGCTCGTGCTGCACGAAGGTCCCCTGGTGATCGCCCAGCTCGGCCAGAGCCTGGACGGCTTCATCGCCTCCCGCACCGGGCACGCCGAGTACGTGACCGGCCCGGAGGACCGCGAGCACCTGCACCGCCTGCGCGCGCTCGTGGACGCGGTGGTCGTGGGGGTCGGGACGGTCGCCGCCGACGACTGCCTGCTGACCGTCCGGGCGGTGCCCGGACCCCACCCCACCCGGGTGCTCCTCGACCCCTCGGCGCGCACCCCGGCCGGGTCGGCCGTGCTCACCGACGGCGCGGCCCCCACCGTCTGGGTCGTGGGCGACGACGCCCCGGTGCCGACGGCGCCCGCCCCGCACGTCGTCGTGCTGCGGATGCCCGCCGCGTCCCGCCGCCTGGCGCCCGGGGACGTCCTGGCGGCGCTCGCCGACCGGGGACTGGAACGGGTCCTCGTGGAGGGCGGCGGGCGCACGGTCTCGAGCTTCCTGGAGGCCCGGGCGCTGCACCGGCTCTACCTCACCACCGCGCCCATGCTCATCGGCGACGGGGTGCCGGGCATCCGCTTCCGCGGCGCGGACCACCTCTCCGGCGCCCTGCGCGCCCCGGTGCGCAGGTTCCAGCTCGGCGACGACGTGTGCACCGAGCTGACCCTCCGCACCTGAGCCCGGTACGCCGACGGGCGGTGCGGGCCAGGATCACCTCTCGAGGCCCTTCCGGACCCCGCTGCCTGTGGACGCGCGGACCTCCTCCGGACGACCGACCGGGAGGAGCTCCTCGCCGGGCGCGGCCGGCGGCGCTCAGCCGCGCCCGGCGAACGGCATCCCGGAGGCGGTGAGCACGAGCGAGTTCACCGTGGCGGACGGGGGGAGCTCGGCCATGAGTAGCACCGCCCGCCCCACCTCCTCGACGGGGAAGCTCGGCTCGGGGCGGAGCGTGCCGTCGGCCTGCAGCGCGCCGCCGTCCGTGCCCAGGCCCGCCAGCAGCTCCGTGGCCGCGTTGCCGATGTCGATCTGGCCGCAGGTGATGCCGTAGGGGCGGCCGTCCAGGTCCAGCGAGCGGGTGAGGCCGGTGACGGCGTGCTTGCTCGCGGTGTAGGCCGCGGACAGCGGACGGGGCGCGTGCGCGGAGATCGAGCCGTTGTTGATGATCCGTCCGCCCCGGGGCCGCTGCTGCTTCATGATCCGGAAGGCCTCCGCCGAGCACCGGAACGTCCCGGTGAGATTGACCTGCAGGGTGCGCTGCCACTCCACGGGGTCGATCTCGTCCACCTCACCGCGGGGCCCGAACGTGCCCGCGTTGTTGAACAGCACGTCGATTCGCCCGGTCAGCCGCTCGATCTCCCGGAAGGCCGAGGACACGCTGTGTGCGTCGGCCACGTCCACCGGCACGATCCGGGCCCCCGGCGCCCCCGCGGCCGTCTCCAGCAGCGCGTCCCGCCGCCGGCCGGCCAGGACGACCACCCATCCGGCGGCCAGGAAGGTGCGCGCCACGGAGCGGCCGATCCCCGAGCCGGCTCCGGTCACCACGAGCACCTTCTCCACCGCGTCCGGGTCCTCGCGCCGGCCCTCTGCCTCGCCCATCCCGTGCTCCCTCGACGTCCTCGCAGCCCTCGGGCTGCTCGCGAAACGGAAGTTCCGTTCTCGGCACCTGCCTGCAAGACCTCGGTAACAGGCGGATGAGACCATTGACTTCGACCGTGTGGTCCACTTCACTGTATACGCGGAAGAATCATTCCACATCATGGAATCACAGAAGGGTTGATGGCGGAGCCGATGCACCTCAGCGAGTTCAACTCCCTCGGCAGGACCCAGGCGGTCGAGGCGGTCCGGCCCGCGCTCGACATCCCGCGCTGGCTGGAGGCGGTGGTCGACGCCCGGCCCTTCTCGCACCGTGATGCACTGCTCGGGACGGCTCGCTCCGCGGCGCAGCCCTTCACGCCCGAGGAGGTCGAGCGCGCCCTCTCGCACCACCCCCGCATCGGCGAGCGCGCCGAGGGATCCCACCGGGAGGCCGGCTTCTCCCGCGCGGAGCAGTCCGCGGTCGACCCCACGGACGCCGACGTCCGGCGGCGCCTGCGCGAGGGGAACCTCGCCTACGAGGAGAAGTTCGGCCGGGTGTTCCTCATCCGCGCCGCGGGGCGCACCCCCGAGGAGATCCTCGAGCACCTCTCCGCCCGGATGGCCAACGATCCCGGGACGGAACGTGCCGTGGTCGCCGACCAGCTGCGCCAGATCGCGCTCCTCCGACTCGAAGGACTCGTCACCCCATGAGCCACGTCACCGCCCACGTCCTCGACTCCGTCACCGGCACCCCCGCCCGCGGGGTCGCCGTGGCCCTCGAGGCGCCCGACGGGACCTCGATCGCGACCGCCGAGACCGATCCCGACGGCCGCGTGGCAGCACTGGGCCCGGAGACCCTGGAGTCCGGCGACTACCGGATCACCTTCGCGACGGGCGAGTACTTCGCCGCCAGGAACCAGCCGACGTTCTACCCGTCCGTGACGGTGCACTTCACGGTGCAGGCCGAGGAGAGGCACTACCACGTGCCGCTCCTGCTGAGCCCGTTCGCCTTCTCCACCTACCGGGGCAGCTGACCCAGGAGTCGGCGGTCCCGCCCGTTCCGCCAGCAGATCCCACCTTCCCGAGGAGCTCTCGTCATGACCGACGTCGTCAACCGCACGAGCACGGACACCGTCGTCCTGGGCGCCAACCAGTACGGCAAGGCCGAGAACCACGTCGTGCGCATCGACCGCGACACCGACCGCCACGAGATCCGGGACCTCGTGGTCACCTCACAGCTGCGCGGCGACCTCGACGCCGTGCACACGCAGGGCGACAACAGCCGCTGCGTGCCGACCGACACGCAGAAGAACACCGTCTTCGCCTTCGTGCAGCAGTACGGGATCGACTCCCCCGAGGCGCTGCTGCTCCAGCTCGCCGACCACTTCACCGGCGAGTTCGAGTGGATCACCGGGGGCCGCTGGGCCGCCCAGGAGCACGCCTGGAGCCGGATCGGCGACCACGACCACTGCTTCGTGCGGAACAAGGACGAGGTGCGCACCGCGGTGGTCGTGGCCGAGGGCGGGTCGCGGAGCGTCATCTCCGGGTTCCAGGACCTGACGGTCCTGAAGTCCACCGGGTCCGGGTTCACGGGCTACCCCAAGGACCGGTACACCACGCTCCCGGAGACCGAGGACCGGATCATGTCCACGGACGTGGCCACCCGCTGGCGGTACAGCAGCACGGACGTGGACTTCGACGCCGTCTACGCGGACGTCAAGGAGATCATCCTCACCAGGTTCACCGACCACTACTCGCGGGCGCTGCAGGAGACCCTCTACCTCATGGGCAAGGCCGTCATCGAGGCCCACCCGGAGATCGACGAGATCAAGTTCTCCTGCCCCAACAAGCACCACTTCGTCTACGACCTCGGCTTCTGCGACCTCCCGAACGACAACGAGACCCACTACGCGGCGGACCGTCCCTTCGGGCTCATCGAGGCGACGATCCAGCGCAAGGGTGCGCCCGAGAACGAGCACGCCTGGGCGGGCATCGCCGGCTTCTGCTGATGGGCGCCGGGGACGGCCTCCGAGGGCGGACGGGCACAGCCGGCGGGACTCCCCGCCGCTCAGAGCGGGGCGGGGACGAGTTCGGAGGCGATCGCCTCCGCGGTCCTGCACAGGAGGGGAACGGCCCGGCGCCGGAACTCCTCGTCCATCCGGGACACGGGCCCGGAGACGGAGACGGCCGTGGGGGTCGGTGCACCGGGCACGGCCACCGCGTAGCAGCGGACGCCGAGCTCGGTCTCCTCGTCGTCGATCGCGTAGCCGCGCTCCCGGATCCGGCCGAGGTCCTCGAAGAGCCCCTCGAGGCTCCCGATGCTCTTCGGCGTGGGCGTGGACAGGCCCGCGGTGCCCACGATGGCGCGGACCCGCTCGTCCGGCAGCGTCGCGAGCATCGCCTTGCCCACCCCGGTGTCGTGGGTGTCGGCCCGGCGGCCCACCTCCGTGAACATGCGCATCGACCGGCTGGACTGTGCCTGGGCGATGTAGACGACCTCCCGGCCGTCGAGCACGGCCATGTTCGCCGACTCGCCGAGCTCGTGCACCAGCTCGTCCAGCCGGGTGCGGGCGGCGGAGCCGAACTGACGCCCGGCGGCCTCGCCCAGCAGGATCAGCCGCGGGCCGAGCGCGTAGTTGCGGCTGGGCAGCTGGCGGACGTAGCCGGAGGGCACCAGGGTGCGCAGCAGCCGGTGGATGGTGGGCAGCGGCAGCTGCACGGCGGCGGAGAGCTCGCTGAGCGACATCTCGCCGCCGGCCGCGGTGATCGCCTCGAGCAACCGGAACACCCGCTCCACCGACTGCACACCGCCCGCTCCCGGTCGTGTGGTCATGGTCTCCCGCTCGTCCGTTCGTCGACGTTCCTGCCGCGGCGCACCGTTCGCCCGCCGACCGGCCGACGCGCCGTGCCACCGGCCACCGGAATGCCTTGCCTTCCTCCCCAGTGTCCCATAATGTCCATAATACGAAATTTTCATTCCATGATATGGATGAAATGTTCGTCCCAGACTTCCCGGTGGATCCGGGGTGACGTCCCGTCCCAGGAATTCGACGACCCCGAACGTGCAGGGCAGGCGGCCGGAGGACGTGCGGACCCGCACACCCGGTGCGGGTGCCGCCGCGAAGGCCACCGCCGACGCCGCACACGCCCGGTCCCCGACCCGCACCCGTCCGTCCACGGACCCACGAGCCACCAGGAGGCACTCCCATGACCCCCACGAGCACCGTCGAGCACACCGTCCCGGAGGGCCTCGACCGCGCCGGCGAGATCCTCACCGACGACGCCCTCCAGTTCGTCGCCGAGCTGCACCGCCGCTTCGCCCCCCGCCGGGCCGAGCTGCTCGGCCTGCGCGAGGAGCACCGGCGCCGGGCCGCGTCCACCGGCTCCCTCGACTTCCTCCCCGAGACGCGGGAGATCCGGGAGAGCGAGTGGACGGTCGCCCCGGCCCCGCCCGCGCTGCAGGACCGCCGCGTCGAGATGACCGGGCCGGCCTCGCCGGCCAAGATGGCGATCAACGCGCTGAACTCCGGGGCGAAGGTCTGGCTGGCCGACCTCGAGGACGCCTCGAGCCCCACCTGGCACAACCAGGTGGACGGCGTCCTCAACCTGCGCGACGCCGCGCGCGGCACCCTGGGCTTCACCTCCCCGGAGGGCAAGCAGTACGCGCTGCGCCAGGACGCCCCGCTGGCCGTGGTGGTCACCCGGCCCCGCGGCTGGCACCTGCCCGAGCACAACGTCACCGTGGACGGGCAGACCGCCTCGGCCGCCCTCGTCGACTTCGGCCTGCACTTCTTCCACACCGCGGGTCTGCTGCTCGCCAACGGCCACGGCCCCTACTACTACCTGCCGAAGCTGGAGTCCCACCTCGAGGCGCGGCTGTGGAACGACGTGTTCACCTTCGCCGAGGAGCACCTGGGCATCGAGCACGGCACCGTCCGGGCGACCGTGCTCATCGAGACGATCCCCGCGGCGTTCCAGATGGAGGAGATCCTCTACGAGCTGCGCGAGCACGCCTCCGGGCTCAACGCCGGGCGCTGGGACTACCTGTTCAGCATCATCAAGTACTTCCGGGACGCCGGGGAGCGGTTCGTGCTGGCGGACCGCTCCACCATCACCATGACCGCCCCGCTGATGCGCGCCTACACCGAGCTGCTCGTGCAGACCTGCCACCGCCGCGGGGCCTTCGCGATGGGCGGCATGGCCGCCGTGATCCCGAACCGCCGGGACCCGGAGGCCACCGAGGCGGCGTTCGCCAAGGTGCGCGCGGACAAGACCCGGGAGGCCGAGGACGGCTTCGACGGCTCGTGGGTGGCCCACCCGGACCTGGTGCCCACCTGCCGCGAGGTCTTCGACGGCGTGCTGGGCGAGAAGCCCAACCAGGTCGACCGGCTGCGCGAGGACGTGCAGGTGAGCGCCGAGCAGCTGCTCGACGTCCCCAGCGCCGGCCGGGTGAGCACCCAGCAGGAGCTCGCGGCCAACCTCTACGTGGCGATCCGCTACACCGCCGTGTGGCTGTCCGGCAACGGCGCCGTGGCGATCCACAACCTCATGGAGGACGCCGCGACCGCCGAGATCTCCCGCTCGCAGATCTGGCAGCAGATCCGCAACGGCGTGGTCTACGAGGACACCGGCAACACCGCGACCCGCGAGCTCGTCGCACAGGAGCTCCAGCGGCAGCGGGAGGTGCTGCGGGACGAGGTCGGCCAGGAGTCCTACGACGAGCACTTCGCGCCCGCCGCCGACCTCATCGCCGACCTCGCCCTCGAGGAGGAGTACGTCGACTTCCTCACCCTGCCCGCCTACGACCTCCTCGAGGGCCGGTGAGCGGCCCGCCCACGAGCCTGCCCGCCGCGTTCGGCCGGCGCGCCGAGCGGCTGCTGGAGGACACCGACGCGGCCCTGGAGCGCTGCTTCCCGGGCGACGACGGATCGCGGCAGCCCCTGCACACCTGCTACGTCCCCGCCGACCTCGTCACCCCGGCCACCGCCCGCGAGTGGGGCGAGGCGGCGCTGACCGCCGCGGAGCAGGCCGGAGGGCTCTCCGCCCTGGCCGAGCTGGCCGGGGTGGAGGGGCCGCTGCGCGGAGAGGTCGTGTCCCGCACGGAGCGCAAGCTGCGCGAGGAGCCGGTCGAGGACCTGCGCCTGGACCTCGAGGACGGCTACGGCGATCGCCCCGGCGCCGAGGAGGACCGGGACGCCGTCGGCGCCGCGCGCACCGTCGCCGCGATGGCCCTGGCCCGGCACCGCGCGGACTCCTCCACGCCGGCGTTCGCGGGCATCCGCTTCAAGTGCCTCGAGGCCGCGACCCGGGACCGGGGCCTGCGCACGCTGGACCTGTTCGTGAGCACCCTCGTGCGCGAGGGCGGTCTCGCGCAGTCGGGGGTGGCCGAGGACGGGCTGCCGCCGGGCCTGGTCCTGACCCTCCCGAAGGTCTCGACGGTGGCGCAGGTCGAGGTGATGGTCGAGGCGTGCCGCGCGCTGGAGGACGGTCTGGGACTGCCCGAGGGGCGGCTGCGCTTCGAGATCCAGGTGGAGACGGCCCCGATGGTCCTGGGGCTCGACGGCACGTGCCCGATCCCGGCGATGCTGCGCACGGCCGGTGGCCGGGTCACGGCCCTGCACTACGGCACCTACGACTACTCCGCGTCGCTCGGTGTGGCCGCGGAGTTCCAGTCGCTGGAGCACCCGGTGGCCGACCACGCGAAGCAGGTCATGCAGGTCGCGGTGGCCGGCACCGGCGTGCGGCTGTCCGACGGGTCCACCAACCGGCTGCCCGTGGGGGACCCGGCCCAGCGGCGCGAGGCCTGGGCCCTGCACGCGCGCCTGGTCCGCCGCTCCCTGGAGCGGGCCCTGTACCAGGGCTGGGACCTGCACGCGCACCAGCTGCCGACCCGGTTCCTCGCGAACTACGCCTTCTACCGGCGCTCGTTCGACGCGGCCGCGCACCGGTTGCAGGCGTACCGCAACCGGTCCGTGCCGGGCATCGAGGCCGCCGACGTCGCCGACGAGCCGGCGACCGCCCGCGCCCTGGCCCGTTTCGTGCACCGCGGTGTGCTGTGCGGCGCGATCGGCGAGGACGAGCTGGAGGCCGCGGCGGGTCTCGGCGAGCAGCAGCTGGCCGCCCTCGCCCACCCCGGGCACCCTGGGCGCACCCCGACCCCTGGAGGCACCTGAGATGACCGACCCCACCTACTACGCCCCGCACGGAGGCCACCCCGACCAGACCCGGCTGCTCACGGACCGGGCCATGTTCACGGAGGCCTACGCGGTGATCCCGCGCGGGACCATGCGGGACATCGTGACCAGCCGGCTCCCCTTCTGGGACGGCACCCGGGTCTGGGTGCTCGCCCGGCCCCTGTCCGGCTTCGCGGAGACCTTCTCGCAGTACATCGTGGAGGTGGCCCCCGGAGGCGGCAGCGACCGGCCCGAGACGGAGTCCGGCGTGGAGAGCGTGCTGTTCCTCATGGAGGGGTCCCTCACCCTCACCGTCGAGGACGAGGAGCACGAGCTCGCCCCCGGCGGCTACGCGTTCCTCCCGCCGGAGTGCGAGTGGACCGTGCGCAGCACCGGCGACGAGCCCGCCCGTCTCCACTGGATCCGCAAGGCCTACGAGTACGTCCAGGGCATCGAGGTCCCGGAGCCGTTCGTCACCAACGAGCAGGAGGTCGCCCCGACCCCCATGCCGGGGACCGACGGCAAGTGGGCGACCACGCGCTTCGTGGACCCGGACGACGTCCGGTACGACATGCACGTGACGGTCGTGACCTTCGAGCCGGGCGCGGTGATCCCCTTCGCCGAGACCCACGTGATGGAGCATGGCCTGTACGTCCTCGAGGGCAAGGCCGTCTACCGTCTCAACCAGGACTGGGTCGAGGTCGAGGCCGGCGACTTCATGTGGTTGCGGGCCTTCTGTCCCCAGGCCTGCTACGCGGGCGGTCCGGGCCGGTTCCGGTACCTGCTCTACAAGGACGTCAACCGGCAGATGAAGCTGCGTTGACCCCCTGGGCCGGTCGCGGCGGGGACACCCCGTCGCGACCGCCCCGCTCGACCGATCCGCCGGCCCCGTGCCGGCACCGACCAGGACAGGAGGACGCAGATGCGCATCGTCGTCGCACCCGACAAGTTCAAGGGGTCCCTCGAGGCCCCCGACGTGGCCGCGGCCCTCGAGGCCGGGATCCGCTCGGTGGACCCCGCGGCCGAGGTGCTCCGGCTGCCCGTGGCCGACGGCGGGGAGGGCACCCTCGAGGCCGCCCTCGGCGCGGGGTTCGCCCCGTGGCCCGTCACGGTGACGGGTCCCGTGGGGCAGCCGGTCGAGGCGGAGTTCGCCCTGCGGGACCGCACCGCGGTGGTGGAGATGGCCCTGGCCTCCGGGCTCGCGGCCCTGCCCGTGGACGAGCACGGGGAGCCGGTGCTGGACGCCGGCGGCGCGACCAGCCGCGGCACGGGCGAGCTCGTCCGCGCCGCCCTCGACGCCGGGGCCGCGCGCGTGGTCCTCGGCATCGGCGGCAGCGCCTGCACCGACGGCGGCGCCGGGCTGCTCCAGGCCCTGGGCGCCCGGCTGCTGGACGCCGCCGGCGAGGAGCTCGGCCGGGGCGGGGCCGCCCTGGCCCGGCTCGACCGGGTGGACCTCACCCGTCTCGATCCCCGGCTGGACAGCACGGAGTTCGTCCTGGCCGCCGACGTGGACCACCCGCTGCTGGGCGAGCGCGGCGCCGCGGCGGTCTTCGGCCCGCAGAAGGGCGCGGGCCCCGAGCAGGTGCGCGCGCTCGACGCCGCTCTGACGGTCTTCCGGGACCGGCTCGCGGACGCCCTCGGCGAGACCGCGCTGCACGCGGCCGAGGCCCCCGGCGCCGGGGCCGCCGGGGGCGTGGGCTACGCCGCGCTCGCCGTGCTCGGCGCCCGCCGCCGCCCGGGGGTCGAGGTGGTCCTGGAGTTCGTGGGCCTCGCCGGACAGCTCGCCGGCGCGGACCTCGTGGTCACCGGCGAGGGCAGCCTCGACGAGCAGTCCCTCGGCGGGAAGACCCCCCTGGGGGTGCTCGACACGGCCCGCACCGCGGGCGTGCCCGCGGTGGCGGTGTGCGGGCGGACCACCCTGGAGCCGCGCGCCCTGCGCGAGGCCGGCTTCCTGCGGACCTACGCCCTGACCGAGCTCGAGCCGGACCCGCGCACGTGCATGCGGGAGGCCGCACGGCTGCTGGAGTCCGTGGGGGCCCGGCTCGCCCGCGACCTCCCCGGTCTGCTCGGCGCCGCGCAGCCCCCGCTGACCGCCCCGGCACCCGGTGCGGTCACCCCCGACCCGGGAGGGCGTGCATGACGCCGCCGCAGGACCCGGAGCAGCCGGAGCACGGCCGGGGGGGCGCCCCTGCGGACGCGACCGGGCGTCCGTCCCCGATGCCGGAGGACCGGGACGGGATCGCCCAGGAGGACTCGGCCCGCTCGGCGACCAGACCGGCGACGGCGCACGACGCCCACGAGGCCGAGCAGGAGCACAGGCTGGCGGTCAGCGAGGACGTCAACGACCCCGACCGGATCCGGCGCCTCATCGCCGACCACCACCGGGAGCACGGCCGGCCCGAGGACGCCGCGGACGCCCCGCGCACCGGCGACGACGGCACTCGCGGCCACCGTGAGTTCGACCTCGTGCTCCGGGGCAGGAACGTCTCCTGCGGCGACCGCTTCGCGGCCCGCGAGATCGGCGTGCTCGACGGCAGGATCGTCGCCGTCGAGCCCCTGGGTGCCGGACTGGCCGGCCGTGAGGTCCTGGAGCTGGCCGACGACGAGCACCTGCTGCCGGGTCTCGTGGACACCCACGTGCACATCAACGAACCGGGCCGCACCGAGTGGGAGGGCTTCGCCTCCGCGACCCGCGCCGCCGCGGCCGGCGGGGTGACCACGGTCCTGGACATGCCGCTCAACTCGATCCCCGCCACCGTGAACGTGCCGGCGCTCGAGTACAAGCGCCTCTTCGCCCGGGACAACGTCTTCGTGGACGTCGGCTTCTGGGGCGGGGCGGTTCCCGGCAACAGGCCCCACCTGCGCGAGCTGCACGACGACGGCGTCTTCGGCTTCAAGTGCTTCCTGCTGCACTCCGGGGTGGACGAGTTCCCGCACCTCGAGGCCGACGAGATGGAGGAGGACCTCGCCGATCTCAAGACGTTCGACTCGCTGATGATCGTGCACGCCGAGGACTCCCGGGCCATCGACCGTGCTCCGCACCCGGAGGGCGACGTCTACGAGACGTTCCTGAAGTCGCGTCCGCGCGGGGCGGAGAACCTGGCGATCGCCGAGGTCATCGAGCGGACCCGCTGGACGGGAGCACGGTCGCACATCCTGCACCTGTCCTCCTCCGACGCCCTGCCCATGCTCGCCACGGCCAAGCGCGACGGGTTGGACATCACGGTCGAGACCTGCCCGCACTACCTCACCCTGCTCGCCGAGGAGGTGCCCAACGGCGCCACCGCGTTCAAGTGCTGCCCGCCGGTGCGGGAGGTCGGCAACCGCGAGCTGCTCTGGGAGGGGCTGCTCGACGGGACCATCGACTTCATCGTCTCCGACCACTCCCCCTCGACCCTGGACCTGAAGGACCTCGACCACGGGGACTTCGGCGTGGCCTGGGGCGGGGTCTCCTCCCTGCAGCTGGGCCTGTCCCTGATCTGGACGGAGGCCCGCCGCCGCGGGATCGGGCTGGAGCGCGTGGTGGAGTGGATGTCCGCCCGCCCCGCCCGGCGGGCCGGCCTGCGCACGAAGGGCAGGCTCGCCCCGGGCTACGACGCGGACCTGGTGGTCTTCGCGCCCGACGACGCCTTCGTGGTCGACGCCGGCCGGCTGCACCACAGGAACCCCATCACCCCCTACCAGGGCAAGGCGCTGTCCGGGACGGTCCGGAAGACCTTTCTCCGGGGCGCCGCCGTGGACTTCGCGACGCCGCGCGGTCGGCTCCTCCGCCGCGGGGAGAGCTGACGCACGGACCCCGTGCGTCCTCGGCCGTCCGCCCTGCCGGCCGGGGACGTCCGGCGGGAGGTGCCCGCCCCCGCGCTCGTGCGATGAACACCCGCTGACACCCCGGCCCGACGGACGCCCCGGTCCGGGCGGGCGCTCAGGGACCGGAGACCGGGAGGTCCGGGCTCCCCGGCGGAGCCGCCGGGGAGGGCGTCTCCAGGCCCAGCTCGGCCAGTCCCGTCAGTGCCCGGCCCAGCGCCGCGGCGGCGACCGGGGAGTACTCGGTGGCCCCGATGAGCACGTGGGGGCCGTCGTGCACACCGGTCGCCGGATCCACCGACAGGCACAGCTGGGCGCGAATGCCGTCCCGGGTCAGGCGCAGCGGTTCCCCGAAGTGGATCCAGTCCTCCTCGCCGCGGTAGCGGCCGTGCGGGGCGACGCACCAGTCCGGGCACCTCGGCGCCACAGACGGGTTGTACGTCTCTCCGGACATGTCCGTCCCTCTCTCCCCGACCGTGCGATCAGCCCTGCGGGAACGGTCCGTGCGGGTCGGGGCCCGAGCCGATCGGCCCGGGCCCCGACCCGTCATGGGTGCCTCTTCCGTTCCCGGTTGTCCGGAGCCGGTGGTCAGGCGGCGCAGCCACCGAGGGCGATGCTCGCGTCGATGGCGCTGATCTGCCGCTGGAGGTCGCCGAGCTGGGCCTGCCGTTCCTTGACGACGGCCGTCTGATCGGCGATCGCGGCCTTGTTCTGCTTCTTCTGCGCCTCCAGGTCGCGCAGCTTGGCCTGCGCGGTGCTGACCTGTCCGTCCAGGGCGACCACCTGGGCCTGCAGCGCCTTCAGCTTCTCCTCCGTGGCGGTGACCTCCTCGTCGGCCTTGGTCAGCTCGTCCAGCAGCGGGCCGACGCGGAGCTGCAGGCCGAGGACCTCTCCCTCCTTCGCCGCGATCCGTCCGTTCAGAGCGGCCAGCTCGGCGACCAGGGCGTCCATCTCGGTGTTGAGCGCGGTGATCTCCCCCTGCTTGGCCGTCACGGACTGCGCGGCGTCCTTCGCCGCGGCGTCCAGTGCCGGAAGTTCTGCCTGCAGCTCCTCGACCTCCGCCGCCTTGGCGGTCACGGCGGCGTCCGCGGCCTCGAGGGTCTCCTGGGCCTCGGCGCGATCGGACTGCAGGCCGGCCAGCACCGCCTTCTGCTCGGTGATCCGCGGCCCGGCCTCCTCGACGCCTGCCGTGAGCTCCGGCAGGGCGGCCTCGAGATCCGCGACGAGCTGCTCCTGCTTCGTGACCGCGTCCTCCGCGGCGGCGACCGCGTTCTGCAGTGCCGGCAGCTCGCCCCGGAGCTCAGCGAGCTCCGCCTGCTGGACGGTCACCGCCGTGTTCGCGTCGGTCGCGGCGGCCCCGAGTCCGGGCAGCTTCCCCTGCAGGTCGAGGATCTCCGCCTGCTTCGTGCTCACGGCCGTGCCGGCTGTCGCCAGGGACGCCTGCAGCGGGGCGACCTGCCGCTGCAGCTCGGCGCTCTCCGCCTGCTTGGCCGTCAGCTGGGCGCTCAGCTCGTTGACCGCCGACTGCAGCGTGGCCAGGTCCCCCTGCAGCCCGGAGATCGTCGTGCTCTTGTCGGTGATCCGAGTCTTGACCGTGGTGAGCTCGGTCTCGTAGGCGGCGATCTGAGCCGCTCGGGCGTCTCTTTCGGCCTTGCTGCCGCCGTTGAGCTTCTTCAGCCGGTCGATCTCGCTCGTCAGGAAGCTCTGGCGCGCCTGGAGCGTCCTCAGCTCCTCCCGGGCCTGCTCCAGCTCGGCCTGCTTCTCCGTGATCTGCGCGTTCTTCGACCTGAGGTCGTCCTCGATGCTGAGCACCTCGGCGTTGACCGCCTCGATCTTCCGGGCGTTGGCGGCGACGGCGTCGGCGGCGGCCTTCGCGGCGGTCTGCAGCGGGGTCAGCTCGCCCTGAGCCCGGGTGATCTCCGCCTGCTGGGCGGCCAGGGTGTCCGTGGCCTTCTCCGCCGCGTCCTGCAGCCCGGTCAGCTCGCCCTCGGCCTGGGTGATCTCCGCCTGCTGCGCGGCCAGCGCCCCGGCGGCCGCCTCGGCCTCGTCCTGCGCCGAGGCCAGGGTCCCCTGCGCCCCGGCGATCTTCGCCCGCTGGGCGTCGAGCTTCTCCTGGGCCGCGGTGCCGCTGTCCTCCAGCCGCTGCAGCTCCTCCTCGGCCGCGATGACCGCGGCCTCGGCGGCGTCGAGGGCGGCCGCGGACTCACCGGCGGCGTTCTCCAGCGCGGTCAGCTCCCCCTGGACGGCGCTGATCCGGTCGCCCTTCGCGGTGAGGGCGTCCGCGGCATCCTTGGCGGCGTCCTCCAGCGTCCCCAGCTGGACCTGGGCAGCGGCGATCCGCTGCTGGACGGCGGTGCTGTCGTCAGCGGCCGCCGCGGCTCCCAGCTCGAGGCCGTCGCGCTCCTGTTGCGCGGCCGCCAGGCCCGCCTGCAGAGGCTCCAGCTGATCCTGCACAGCGGTGCGCTGGGCCTGCAGTTCCGCGAGGGCCTCCTTCGCGTCGGCCACGGCCACGGCGGCCGCGGTCTGCTGGGCGGGCAGCGCCGCGAGCTCCTCCGTGACGGCGGCGATGTCGGTGGTGAGCTGCCCGTCCCGGGCATCGAGCTCGTCGAGGGCCTTCTGCTCCGCGGTGATCTTCGCGGCGAGCTCCTCTGCTGTCCTCGCCAGCGTCGCCCTCTCGGCCTGCAGCCGGGTGATCTGCGCCGCGTTCTTCTTCGCGGCCGCCTTCAGCAGGTTCTGCTGCACCGTGCCGCGGTGCGCCGCCTGGTTGACCACGCCGTTGCAGACTCCGCCGACCGAGGTGGTGGACGACGGCACAGCGTGCGCCGGTGCACCCACTGCGATCCCGCCGAAGACGGCGGAGACGGCCAGTGCCGCCACGGCGCGGCCGGCCACGCGCTGGAAGGACGTGCCGGACGACGTCGCAGGAGTGCGTGTGAAAGACATGATGGTTCCCCCAGATCGTTCAGCCCGCTCCCCCTGAGCAGGCTTCTGTGAGGAGTCTGTGGCACGTCCGGCGCGCTGGGGGATGCTCGCGCGTTCAACTTGGTAAACGGGGTGCCCCGGCGCACCGATCTCGCGTTCAAATGCCTGAACGCTGGCGGATTCCTACGAAACCCGTTCCTCCGGGACCAGCGCGCGCAGTGCGCCGAGCGGGGCCCTACTCGCCCTTGAGCACCCGGAAGGCGCTCGCACGGTCCTTGACCCGCAGCTTGCGGAGCACCGTGGAGACGTGGACGCGCACGGTCGTCGGAGAGACGAACAGCTTGCCCGCCACCTCCTCGGTGGAGCGCCCCTCCGCGAGCAGCTCCATGACCTCCCACTCGCGCGGGCTGAGCTTGCCGGCGACGTCGGACGTGCGCCGGAACATCCGCCGCCCCGGGGCGCGGAACTCCTGCAGGACGCGGGTGACGAGCGCCGGGGGCATCGCGGCCTCCCCCGCCAGGACGCCGCGCAGGGCACCCGGCAGGGTCGCCGGGTCGGCACCCTTGAGCAGGTATCCGGCCGCACCCGCCCGCAGCGCGTCGAAGAGGTCCTCGTCGTCGTCCGACCGGGTGAGCATCACCACTGCAGTCCGGGACAGGCTGCGGCTGATCAGCTCGGCGGCCCGGATCCCGCTGCCGGGCATGTGGATGTCGAGCAGCGCCACGTCCGGGCGGTGCTCGACGGCCAGCCGCACCGCGTCGTCGGCGCTCGCGCCCTCGGCGCACACCTCGCACCCGCCGGTCTCGAGCGCCCGGCGCACCGCCGCCCGCACCCGTGCGTGGTCGTCGGCGATCACGACCCGGATCCGTTCCTCCTCGACCGCGTCGCCGGCCAGCGCGTCGAGCTCCACCGCGTCACCGTCTACCACGTGACCGTCACCTCGCTTCCCCCGCCCGGTTCCGAGCGCACCTCCAGCGATCCGGGCAGCGACCGCGCCCGATCCCGCATGCTGATCAGACCGTACCCGGCGCCCGCCCCGGTGGCGCGGTGGACGTCGAACCCGGCGCCGTCGTCCTCGACGACCAGGCGGCGGCGGTCGCCGTCGCGGACCAGCCGCAGGCGCAACCGCCCGGCGCGGCCGTGCCGCGCCGCGTTGGCCACCGCCTCACGGGCGATGCGCACGAGCGCGTGCTGCTGGTCCGGGTCGGCGTCGACGGTGTCGTCGACCTCCACCTCGAGGTGGATGCCGTACCTCTGGGCCATCTCTCGCCCCGCGCGCCGCAGCACGAGATCGAGCGGCTCGTCACCGTCGTGGCCGAGCGCGTGGACGGCGGCCCGCGCCTCGTCCAGTCCCCGGTCGCACGCGCCGAGGATCCGCTCCCGGGACGGCTCACCCCGGGGCAGCCCGTGTCCCTCCATCCGGATGAGCGCGAGCTCCTGGACCACGCCGTCGTGCAGCTCCCGGGCGAGCCGGCGCCGGTCCTCCAGCACCGCTGCCCGGGAGTACGCGTTCCAGTACTGCTCGATCTCCCGCAGGGCTCCCACCAGGAGCAGCAGGTAGAACCCCGTGCGGAGCAGGTCACCGGTGTAGAGCCAGTCGGTGTACAGGGACGGGAACAGGAGGTAGTTGACGCGGGCGAAGGCGGCCAGGGCGCAGGCCGGTCCCAGCCAGTCCAGGAGGGAGTCCGCCCGTCGTGCCGCCTGGGCCGTGAACAGGAACGAGGCGATGGCGAAGCACAGTGCCGTTCCGCCCTGCGCGGCCAGGAGCACCGGGTGGCCGGTGAGCAGCTCCTGCTGGGCAGGTGCGGACGCCACGGTCGCGTCGAGGGCCGCGGGCAGCCGCTCCCGCCACGCCCACAGGGACGCGGCGGCCACCCCGGCGACCGCGGCGGGGACGATCACCGTCCACGGCCACCGCGTGCGAGGGGCAAGCCGCCCGGGACGCACCAGGGCGGCCGCCGTGATGAGGGCGGCGCCGGCCACCCTCAGGGACAGCGGAAGCCAGACGTGCAGAGCGCCCTGCTGCCCGCCGGCCAGCCATTCCGTGACAGCCGTCAGACCCAGACCGGCCACTGCCAGGAGCACGAGCCCCTGCGCGAGCAGCAGGTCCTGCATGCGGCCGCGACGGACGAACCGCTCGTGCAGCAGATACGCCACCAGCAGCGCCACGCAGGCGTCCACGGAGTCCAGGATCAGGTGCAACGAGGGGTTGTGGTAGCCGAAGAGCACATGGGGGCTCCACAGCACGAGAGCGGTCACCAGCAGCCCGGCCACCCAACCGGCCGTGCTCAGCCGGACAGCAGATCGGCGGCTGCCCGCACCCGGGGGGCCGTCGATCGGCGCGGTGGGGGATCGCATGGACCGGATCCTACGGTCGTCGGGTCCGCCGGGACGGCACATCCATGCGTTTCTCTCGGTGTGGCGCGGAGCCGCCCCTACGCCCCCGTCCTGCTCCCGACCGGCCGGAGCCAGCCGGCCAGCACGAACGCCCCCGGCAGGGCGGAGACCAGGGCGAGCAGCCCGTAGCCGAGGGAGATGGAGAACCCGGTCTGCGCCGGAATTCCGTGCGCCACGGCCGCAAGCGTGGTGATCCCTTCCCGCGGCCCCCAGCCGCCGATCCCGATGGGCACGGACATGCCCGCCAGGCCCAGGACCGTGGTGCCCCACAGTCCGGCGAGGGTCTCCTGCGGAGCGGTCCGCACCGCGGCCAGGAGGAACAGGCACTGGTAGCAGGCCCAGGCCAGCACGGACAGCACCCACACGGCGGCCCGGTCCCGGGCCGGGGAGCCGCTCGTGGCGCGCCACGCCACCGCCGCCACCGTGAGCGCCCCGGCGCCGAAGGCCGCGGCGGCCCAGGGGCCGACCGCCAGGGCCGGGACTGTACCCGCGGCCAGGAGCACGGAGGTTCCGGCCAGCCGCTCCCCCAGCACGGAACCTCCGGCCCCGGGCCAGGTGTCGCCGCGCCGGCGGCGGCGCAGCACCCGCACCGCGTCCCCGGACACGCCTCCGGGCAGGAGCAGATTGACGAGCCCCGCCGCCCAGCACTCGCCCAGGGCCTCCCGGAAACCGATCCTCGCACCGCGGCCGCGGGCCACGAGCCGCCACCGCTGGGCCTGGGCCGCCGTGGCCACGAGCCCGGCGGCCAGCGCCAGCACCACGGTGAGGGGGCTGAGGACGCCCACGGCGCTGCGCGCGGCCTCCGCGCCGAGGACCCGGAAGAGCGCGGCGAGCAGGACCAGTCCGGCCAGCGCCTGCACGGCCGGCAGCAGGAGACGACGGAGAGGACGACGCCCGCGGCGGGCGGGCGTGGTCTCGGCGGGCATGGGCGCAGTCTAGCCATCGCCGGCGGCGGCCCGGATTGACGCCGCGGACCGCCCCGCACAGGATGAGAAGCCCCGACCCGGAAGGCGACCGCATGCCGCTGGCCCCACCCACCGCGCCCCCTCCCTCCGCCCGCCGGGACGGCGTCCTGGCCTTCGCGGCACTCGGATCGGGCCTCGTCGTGCTGGGCGCGGCCACGGGCACGACGCCGGCCGTGCTGGCGCTCTCCGTGCTGCTGGGCCTCGCTGTGCTGGGCGCGGTGGTGCGCAGCACGGTCCGCCGTCGCACCGAGCCCTACGGGCCCGCCGACCGGGTCACGATGGCGCGCTCGGTGCTGGTCGCGCTGTGCGCGGCGCTGCTGCCCGCGGGTCTGGTCCCCGTGCTCGCGACCCCGGCGGACGGGCCCGCCGGGGCGTGGTGCTGGGCCGTGGTCGCCCTGGCCCTGCCCGCCTGGGTGCTCGACGGGATCGACGGCCGGGTGGCCCGCCGCACCGGCACCGCGACCCGCGCCGGGGCGCGGTTCGACCAGGAGGTCGACGCCGCCCTGCTGCTCGTCCTCTCCCTGGCCGTCGCCGCCCGGCTCGGGCTGCCGGGGTCGTGGTGGGTGCTGCTGATCGGGGCGCTGCGCTACCTGTTCCTGCTGGGCCTGCGGGTGCGCCCCGCCTGGCGCCGCCCGCTGCCCTTCTCGTCCTACCGCCGCGTGGTGGCGGGGATCCAGGGCGGGGTCCTGCTCGGCGCCCTGGTCCCCCTGATCCCCCTGCCGCTGGCCGTCACCGCCACGGCCGCAGCCCTGGCCCTGCTCCTCGTGTCCTTCGGGCGGGACGTCCTGCGGCTGGAGCGGTCGGCGCGCGGGCTCAGCTGACGGGCGGGAGGGCCAGGACGTCCGCGTGCCCCACCGTGGCCCGCAGCTTCCTCCGGGCGCAGTCGACCAGGCGGGTCCGCAGCCAGGCGTGCGCCTCAGCAGTGAGGTCCGGGCGGTGCTCCACGGCCGCGTCGGCCCGGTCGGCCAGGAAGCGCTCCAGCAGGGGTCGCACCCACTCCTGGTCGGACAGCCACCACGGGGTGGGCGTCACGTCCACGACCATCCCCTGCTCCCGCAGCGCCTCGGCGGCCAGCCGCACGGCGGCCGTCCCGGCGAGCTCGCCGCGGTGCTGGTGGTCCTCGAAGGCCCCCAGCACCGGGGCGTCGAAGTGGTGGGGCGGGTCCAGCAGGACCTCGCCGTCGACGGTCAGGGCGAGCAGCGCCGGGACGGCCTCCGCGGCGAGGACGCGGGCGAGCTCCTCGATCTGCTCCCCGCTCAGCAGGTCGAGCAGCGCGGAGCACGTGACCAGCCGGCGGGAGCCCGGGTGCTCCGCGAGCACCCGGGACAGCTCCTCCACCCCGGCGAGGACGGGCACCACGTCGGCACCGCCCTCCTGAGCGGCGCTCACGGCACGGTCGAGCAGCGCACGGTCGTGGTCGAGCAGGACCCAGCGCTGGGGGCCGGGCAGGTGCCGGCTCAGCCAGGCACGGTTGGCACCGGTGCCGGCGCCGAGGTCCACCACCACGAGCGGCTCCTCCGCCGGGGCGTCCTCGGCCAGGAGTCCCTCCCAGTACTGGACGAGCCGGTCGATCAGGGGCAGGGAGTTCTCGCGGGCCGCGGCGTCGGCGGGCTCGCGCAGCGCCAGCCAGTCGCCGGCGACGGGCCGGTCCGGGGTGGGGTGGTCGGGCAGGGACGGGTTCATGGTGACGGCCTCCTGGTTTCTGGTGTGGGATCGGGGCTCGGAACGCGGGTGGGGCCGGGAGCCGGACCGGCGCCCGGCCCGGCGCTCGGGAACGTGCTCGGGAGAGTGCTCGGGTCAGGGCTCGGGTCAGGACTCGGGCGGGTGCTCGGGTGAGGGCACGCGTCGATCGCCGCGAGGACGTCGCGGGCCGTGTCCGCCCAGGTCCTCAGGTGCTCGCGGCGGGCCAGCGCCGCTGCCCGCCACTGCGCGCGCAGTCCGGGGCTGGTCAGCCAGTCGCGGAGGACCTCGGTCCAGGCCGCCGGGTCGGTGGGGTCGAGGGCGGCACCCGGCCGGGGCGCCGCGGCGCGGCGCGGGCCGCCGTCGAGGGCCTCGACGGCGCCGGTGCCGGCCCCCACCAGCGCGGGCACGCCGTGGGCGAGCGCCTCGGTCACGACCATGCCGTAGGTCTCCGCGGTCGAGGGCAGCAGCAGCAGGTCCGCGCCCGTCCACAGCCGCGCGAGTGCCGGGCCCTCGAGGGGGCCGCGCAGGCGCACCCGGGCGGGATCGGGGAAGTCCCGGACCGCCGCCCGGAGCCGGTGCCCGTGGGCGGGCGCGCCCTCGGGCCCGGCGAGCTCGAGGGTCCAGGCGAGCCCGGTCAGGGGCGCGAGCGCCCGGAGCAGGAGGAGCTGGTTCTTGCGCGGGGTCAGGGAGGCGACGCAGACCAGGCGCGGCGGGGTCGAGCCCGCCGCCACCGGCCCCCGCGGCGCCCCCGGTTCGGCCACCGCCGCGTCCGCGGTGCCGTAGCGCCGGGACAGGTCGCGGGCCGCCCAGGCGCTCGTGGTCAGCACCCCGGTCGCGGCCGCGAGGGCGGCGGCCTCCGCCCGGGCGAGCTGCGCGGCCGCCGCGGGCTCCAGCCCCGTCTCGGCCGGCAGCGGCAGGTGCACGAGAAGGTGCACGGGCACGCCGCGGCGCACGGCGTCGTCGACGACGTCGGGAGCGGCGCACCCGGCGAGGCCGTCGAGCAGGACCGCCCGGCCGGGGGACGGCTCGCCCAGGGCCGCCCGCAGCCGGGCCCGGGCGGCGCCGTCGGCGGCGGGCCAGTCCCCGGCCACCGGCACCAGGCGGGCCGGGCGGCCGCGCGCGCGCAGCGCCTGCACGAGCCGGCGGTCGTAGAGCGATCCACCGGTGGGCCGTCCGCCGTCGTCGGGCACCACGACGTCGAGCACCGCGGGCTCCGTGCTCACCGGACGGCGGGGCCGCCGCGCTCGCTCAGCACGGGCAGCCCGAGGGTGTAGGAGGCCCACGCGTCGGGGTTCTCCCGCAGGGTCACGGTCAGGCGCTCGAGGCCCGCGACGCCGGCCGCCCCGGCGGCGAGCCGCTCGGCGACGTGCTGCGCGAGGACCTCGGTGGTGGACAGGCGTCCCGCGAAGTCCGGGTGCTCGTCGAGGTTGCGGTAGCGCAGCCCGTCGAGCACGCCCGAGAGCAGCTGGGAGGCCACGCCGATGTCCATGACCACCCCGTGCTCGTCGAGCTCGGGACGGGCCCAGGTGGTCTCCACCGCGTAGGTGGCCCCGTGCAGGTTCTGGGCCGGGCCGAAGAAGGGGTCCGGGAGGCTGTGGGCGATCATGATGTGGTCTCGGACGGTCAGGGTGAACACGGTTCTCCTCGGGTCGGGGATCGGTCGTCAGTCGTAGCGCACCACGTGGCACAGCACCTCCGGGGCGCCCCAGGCGAGGCGCGCCATCGTCGCGGGCAGCTCCTCGAAGGGCGAGCTCCCGGAGAGCAGGGCGTCGAAGCGGGGGTCGCGCAGGGCGTCGAGGGCGGTGGCGAGCCGGTCGGCGGTGGTGCGGCGGGCCCGGCGGGCGGGGGCGACGGCGCCCACCTGGCTGGCGCGGATCTGCAGCCGGCGGGCGTGGAAGTCCGCCCCCAGGGGCACGGCGGGGTCCTCGTCGCCGTACCAGGACATCTCGATCAGCTCCCCCTCGTCGCCGAGCAGCTCGAGCCCCCGCGCCAGGCCCGCGGCGGTGGAGGAGGCGTGCACGACGACGTCGCACTCCCCCGCCGCGTCCTCCGGCAGCACGTGCTCCACGCCGAGCGCCCCGGCCAGCCCGGCCCGGGACGGCTGCGGGTCCACGAGCTGGAGCCGGGCCAGCGGGAAGCGGGCCAGCAGCGCGGCCGCGCACGCCCCGATCATCCCGGCGCCGACCACGGCCACGCGGTCCCCGAAGCGGGGCGCGGCCTCCCACAGCGCGTTGACGGCGGTCTCCACGGAGCCGGCGAGCACCGCGCGCTCGGAGGGCACGTCGTCGGGCACGGGGGTCACGGCGGAGGCGGGCAGCACGTAGTGGTCCTGGTGGGGGTGGAGGGCGAACACGCGCCGGCCCACCAGCTCCTCCGGGCCCTGCTCCACGACGCCGACCGACAGGTAGCCGTACTTCACAGGGCCCCGGAAGTCCCCCTCCTGGAAGGGGGCCCGCATCCGCTCGTGCACGCGCGCCGGGACGAGTCCGCGGTGGACGAGCGACTCCGTGCCGCGGCTGACCCCGGAGCGCAGCGCCCGCACCAGGACCTCGCCGGGGCCCGGAGCGGGCAGCGGTGCCGTGCGCAGCTCTCCCCGGCCGGGCTCCACGGTCCAGTAGGCGCGGCAGGTCCTGGGCTGCTGAGCGACGTCGGTCATGCTCCCATTGTGGCGTGCCGGCGGCTCCGCGCCACCGGGTGAGCACGGTCGGCCCGAGCGACCACGGGATCGCGTGGTCACTGGGGCTCACGTGGTCGGTCGGCGCAGGGCAGGTCAGCCGGTCCGGGGCTCCTCGTGCAGCTCGGCGAGCGCCCGTCGCAGCTCGGCATAGCGGCCCGCGCCCAGCTTCCGCCGCCACAGCGCCTCGACCTCGGCGACCACCCCGGCCGCCACGGCCTGGGCCGCCCGGCCGCGCGCGGCGACGGTCACCAGCCGTGCCCGGGCGTCGGCGGGGTCGGGACGGCGCTCCACGTAGCCCTCCTGCTCGAGGGCCTGGACGAGCACGCTGGCGGTCTGTTTGGTCACGCGGGCCTGCTCGGCCAGCCGCACCAGGCGGGATCCCCCGGGATCGATGCGCTGGAAGATCCGCGCCTGGGCGTAGGAGAGGTCCTCGAAACCGCCGGCGTGCAGGGTCTCCATCACGCGGATCTCCATGTCCCGGTACGGGTAGTACAGCAGCAGCCCCGTGTTCGTGCCCGCGTCGTCCTGCATGCCCACCCCTTGACACCGTGCCGCCCACCGCCGGAAAATTTAGTCAGCAAAGCTGACCTTTGGAGGAGATTAGCATGGACCGCGACGCCATCTGGGAGGCCGTCCACCAGGAGCGCGCGGCGCTGGCGGACCTGCTCGAGACGCTGAGTCCGCAGCAGTGGGAGCACCCCACGCTGTGCCCGGGCTGGGCGGTGCGGGACGTCGCCGCCCACGTCATCTCCTCCCCGCAGTTCGGCCCCGCCGACCTCGTGACGGCGCTGTGGCGCGGGCGCGGCGACTTCGACCGCGCGATGTACCTGGACGCCCGGATCCGGGGGCAGCGGCCGGCCGAGGAGATCGTGGCCGACTACCGGCGGCTGGACGGGTCGCGGCGGCATCCTCCGGGCACGAGCATCCGGGAACCCCTCCTCGACGTCCTGGTGCACACCCAGGACATCGCCCTGCCCCTGGGCCGGCACCACGCCATGCCTGCCGAGGCCGCTCGGACGGCCGCCGAGCGGGTGTGGTCGATGCCGTTCCCGTTCCGGGCGCGCCGGAGGCTGCGCGGGGTGGCGCTGGTGGCCGACGACGTCGCGTGGCGCGCGGGCGACGGCCCGGAGATCCGGGGACCCGTGGAGGCACTCCTGCTGCTGCTGACGGGCCGCACCGCGGCCCTCGACCGGCTCGACGGGCCGGGGCTGCCGCGCCTCGCCCCGGGAGCCGCTCGCGGCTCTTGACACCCCGACGCGGCGGCGGGGACGCTGGTGCGGACGGCAACCGCCGATCCCTCCCCCGTCCCCGAGGTGGCCCGTGGTCCAGCGCATCCTCTTCCTGCACGGCGCCGGGCCACAGCCCGCCCCCGGCGCGAACCTCCTCCTGGAGGCCCTGCGGAGGCAATGGCCCGACGCCGACGTCGTCGCCCCGGACCTGCCCCGCCCCGAGGACCCCGACCCCGAGCTGTGGCAGGAGGCGATCGGCCGGGTCGTGCGGGCGATCCCGGACGAACCGTGGGTGATCGTGGGCCACTCCCTCGGCGGGTCGGAGGTTCTGCGCTTCCTCTGCAACCGGATCCCCACCCTGCTGCAGCGCGTCGTGACCGTGGCGGCCCCGTGCTGGTGCCCGGAACACCCGGACTCGAGCGAGCAGGGCTTCGCCCTGCCCTCCACCGCGGGCCGGACGCTCGCGGACCTGGAGATCGTCGTGGTCCACGCCGAGGACGACGACGTCGTGCCCCCCGCCCACGCGCACTGCCTCATCGAGCGGCTGCCCTCGGCCCAGCTCGTGCTGCTCCCCTCCGGAGGGCACCTGCCCACGTCCTGGACGGACAAGGGCCTGCTCCCCTGACCGGCGCCCCCACCCGCCGATCGGGGACGCGCCCAGGGGAGGTCACGGGACCCCGTGGCATCCCCCGGGCGCGACCGGGCGGGGATCAGGCCGCCGCGTGGGGCGCGCCCATCCCCGGGTCCACCTGGTGCGGACCGGCGGCGGAGGGCCGGATGTCGAAGTCGAAGATCGCGGTGGGGATGTACACGGTGGCGCACGAGTTCGGGATGTCGACCACCCCGGAGAACCGGCCCTCGATCGGCGCGGCCCCCAGCAGCAGATACGCCTGCTCCGGGGAGTAGCCGAACCGGGTGAGGTAGTCGACGGCGTGCAGGCAGGCCCGCTGGTAGGACAGCTGCGAGTCCAGGTAGCGCTGCTCGCCGTCGAGGGTCACCGAGGTGCCGGAGAAGGAGATCCACTCGCTGTACTGCGGGTCCGTGTTGCCCGGCAGGAAGATCGCGTTCTCCGTCACCCCGTAGGTCTCCATCCCGCCCTTGATGACGTCCACGTGGAAGTCGATGAAGCCGCCCATCTCGATGGCGCCGCAGAACGTGATCTCGCCGTCGCCCTGGGAGAAGTGCAGGTCGCCCACCGAGAAGTTCGCACCGTCCACGAAGACGGGGTAGAACACGCGGGTGCCCTTGGTGAGGTTCTTGATGTCCTGGTTGCCGCCGTTCTCCCGCGGCGGGGCCGTGCGGGCGGCCTCCCCCGCCACCCGGTCGACGTCGGAGTCCGGGACCGCGCCGAGCAGGGCGTCCTCGGGCTCCGGCGGGAGCGCGAGGGGCGGGACGCGGTCCGGGTCGGTCGCTATGAGCGCTCCCTCGCGCCGGTTCCACCGCGCCAGCAGCTGCGCGGAGGGCGCGGTGCCCATCAGGCCCGGGTGGACGATGCCTGTGAAGGACACCTCCGGGACGTGGCGGGAGTTGGCCGTCTGGCCGCGGAAGTCCCAGATCGCCTTGTAGGCGTCCGGGAACCGGTCGGTGAGGAAGCCGCCGCCGTTGGTCCGGGCGAAGATCCCGGTGTAGCCCCAGCCCTGTCCGGCCAGCGGCCCGGAGTCCTCCTGCGGAACGGGCCCGACGTCGAGGATGTCCACGACGAGCAGGTCCCCCGGCTTCGCCCCCTCCACCGCGAACGGCCCGGAGAGCTTGTGCACGGTCTTCAGCGGGGCGTGGAGGACGTCCTCGGCGGAGTCGTCGTTGACGATCGCGCCGTCGAACCACTCCCGGCAGTGCACCCGGAAGGTGTCCCCGGGCCGTACGGTGGCCACCGGCGGGATCTCGGGATGCCAGCGGTTGTGCCCGACGAGCTGCTGGTCCTCGAAGGGCCGCGAGGAGTCCAGGGGAAAGATGAGCTCCGGCATGACGTGCCTCCTGGTGTGCGGTGGTGCGCGGACGGTGCGGTGCCCCTCAGGGCCGGGGAAGTCTGCGGTGCAGGGGGGTCGTGCTGTGCCGGGCCGGCCGCCGGGGCCCGGCCGGCGGGGAGGCGACGACGCCGGGCTCGCTCGCGGTGGCCTCGGTGCGCTCGATCAGCCGGGCCTCGGGGGTGCCGGCCCGGGAGAGCCCGGGCGCGCTCAGCAGCCGGCGCGCCGCGGTCCCGCAGACGGGGCAGTCGGTCTCGCGCCCGGCCGCGCCCATGCTCAGCAGGAGCTCGAACTCCCCGCACGCGGGGCAGCGGTACTCGTAGAGCGGCATGGGCCTCACCTCTCGGTGCCGGGACCGGATGCACCCGACCGTAGTGCGGGGCCGCGCCCCGGGGAAGGGCCGGCGCCGAGCGGCCGGGCAAGATGACGGGGCTCCGGACCGGGGCGGGCACCGGACCGGTGGCCGCTCAGGGGCGGCTCGGCGGGACGTTGAGGTTGACCCGGAAGAGGTTGCCCGGGTCGTAGCGGTCCTTGAGCCGGACGAGCCGCTGGAGCTTCTCCCGCCCGTAGGCCCGTCGAGCCGCCCGGGCTGCGTCGGCCGCCGGCTCGATGAGGTCGGCGGACTGGCCGTGCTCGGCGAACGGCTGCAGCTCCGCGTGCACCGTCCGGGTGAACGCGGCGAGCCGCTCGTCCTCGGAGAAGTCCTGGTGGAGGGCGTGGACGGTCAGCCAGTACGGCGCGGAACGGTTGGGGAAGGCGGTGGACTCCTCGGCGACCCGCCCGAAGGCGCCCCCGAGGTGGTGGATGTCGATGCCTGCGCCCCGGTCGGGGATCCCGTCGGCGAGGCGGACGACGACGTCGACGACCTCGTCGTCCAGCCGGCCGAGGGGCAGGTTCTGCCAGTGCCCGCGCGAGGCCTTCGGGAAGGCGCCGTCCCGCGCGCTCTGCCACGCGAGCCACGGCACCGACCCCACGTCCTCCGCGTCCGGTGGGGCGTCGGCCCGCAGCGCGTCGACCAGTGCCCGGCCCGCGGCGTGGTCCTCCGACACCCAGGCGAGCCCCACGGCCAGCCACGGCTCGTCGCCCGCCGCCTCCCCCGGCGGCGTGTGCGCGAACGTGACGATCGAGGTCAGCTCGTCCGGCAGGTCGCGGGTCCACCGGGCGAAGGCGCGCAGGGCGTCCCGCCAGTGCGGCCGGCGGTAGCGGAGGGTGCCCGCGAGCACGAGGGCGGGCATCCGGCGGGCGCTGAAGGTGAAGGAGGACACCACCCCGAAGTTGCCCCCGCCGCCGCGCAGGCCCCAGAACAGCTCGGCGTTCTCCTCCTCGCTCGCGTGCAGGCGGTCGCCGGCGGCGGTCACGACGTCCGCGGAGTCCAGGGTGTCGAGGGTCAGTCCGCTGCTGCGGGTCAGCCAGCCCATGCCTCCGCCCAGGGCCAGCCCGGCGACCCCTGCCGTGCTGACCGTTCCCACCGGGACGGCGAGGCCGTGCGCCGTGGTGGCGCGGTCGAGGCCGCCGAGCGTGCTGCCCGGTTCCACGCTCACGAGCTGGTTCGCCGGATCGACGACGACGTGCCGCAGCCGCCCGAGGTCCAGCACCAGGCAGCTCCCGACCGTGCCGGGGCCGCTCATGCCGTACCCGCCGCTGCGCACCGCCAGCGGAAGCCGCAGACGTTGCGCGGCGGCCACGGCGAGGTCGATGTCCTCCACCGAGCCGGCCCGCACGGCCGCTCGGGGACGGAGCTCGGGCGTGCTGCTCCAGGACCTGCTGGCCCGGTCGTACTCCGGATCCCCCGGTTCGACCAGGCGCCCCGCCAGCCGCTCCCGCAGCTCCTGGAGCGCCCGGGCGTCCCCGCCCTCCGGGGCACCCCGGTGCGTGGTGCTCATCGCCACCACCCCCGCGGAAGATCGACAGATCGAAGGCAAGATTCTAGTGGGGCCGCGCAGGATCCGTGCAGGATCCGCGCCGTGTCCGTGTCACACCCGCGTCATCCCGGGGAGAGCCCCGGGATGACGCACCGGGGGCTGGACAGCGCTCAGGGCGCGGGAACCTCGGCGGCCTCGTCCACCGGGGCCTGCGCGGGGTCGGTCCCCTCGACGGGGATGCCGTTCCCGGTCTTCCCGGACGGCTTGGCATCGGCGGCGGGCGTCTTGGCCGCCGTGCGCGCCGGGCGCGTCGGCTCGGGATCCTTTTCGTCGGGCAGACCGTCGCCGTCCTGGTCCGGGTCCTCGCCGTTGCGCAGGCCGTCGCCGTCGAGGTCGGGATCGACGTCGTTGAGGAACTCGTCGCCGTCGATGTTGTCGTCGTCCTCGTTGTCGGTGCCGTCGTTGTCGATGTCAGGGTCCTTGACGTCGGGGAGACCGTCGCCGTCGGTGTCGCGCACCGCGTCTTCGACGAGTGCAGCGACCCCCGGCTCGGTGGCCGGTTTCGTTGGTGTGGGCGGCGGCGTGGTGGTCGCCGGGGGCGTAGCCGGCGGCGTGGTCGGCGCCGGCTGCTGAGGCGGCGTCGGCGGTGTCGTGGCCTTCGGCGGCGTGGCCGGCGCCGGCTGCTGAGGCGCCGTCGGCGGTGTCGTGGCCTTCGGCGGCGTGGCCGGCGCCGGCTGCTGAGGCGCCGTCGGTGGCGTGGTGGTTTTCGGCGGCGTGGCCGGCGCCGGCTGCTGAGGCGCCGTCGGCGCATTCGGCTGCGTCGCCTCCACCGGCTGCTTCCCCGCAGCCTTCTGCTCCGCAGCGCTCCTGTCCGCAGCCGACTCCTGCTCTGCAGACTTCTTCGCCGCAGCCTTCTCGTCCGCAGCCGCCTTCTGCTCCGCGGCTTTCTTCGCCGCAGCCTTCTGCTCCGCATCGGCCTTCTTCGCCGCAGCCACCTTCTGCTCGGCCTCCGGCGTCGGGGCCGCGGAGTCCTTCGGCTCCTCGGCGGCCCGTTCGTCGTCGCCGGCGTCCGGGACGGGGACCTCCAGGGAGTACTTGCTGCGGGAGGCGGGGATGACGCGCATGCCGTCGACCCAGTCGAAGGACTGCGGGTCCACGGCCTGTCCGTCGACCCAGGTCTCGAAGTGCAGGTGCGGGCCCGTGACGCGGGTGCCCGTGGCCCCGACCGTGCCGAGCTGCTCCGACGCCGCGAGCCGGTCCCCGACCCGCACCTGGACGTCCTCGAGGTGGTTGTAGGTGGTCCTCAGGCCGTCCGCGTGGGTGACCTCCACGCGGTTGCCGCCCCACACGTCCCAGAACACGTCCGTCACCTCGCCGTCGAGGGCCGCCACGACCGGGAGGCCGGCCGCGGCGGAGACGTCGGTGCCGTTGTGGAACTCGCGCCCGCCGCGGTCGGGGGCGATCCGCCAGCCGAACTCTCCGCCGAAGAGGACCGCGCCCGGGGCGGTGGGGGCGATGATCGTGTTGACGGGCAGCTCCCCCGCGTACAGCTTGGGCGCCTGCCGGCCCGGGCGCACGGTCGACACCGCGTTCCGGCCGCCGTCACCCCGGCCCGCTCCTTCGCGCCACGACCCGTCGCCTGCGCCACCGTCCCGGACCGGCGAGACCGACCGGGCCTCCCGCAGCGGTGCGGCCGCAGGACGCGGCTGCTCCTGCCCGGATGCCAGGAGAGTCCACCGGCTGTCCGTCGGCTCCGCCTGCTCCGACTGCTCCGCGACGGCCGACGGAACGCCGAAGGCCGAGCCCCGCCCCTCGCCGGCGCCCGGGGAGATGCCGGAGCTGACCGCCACGCTGACGGCCACGAGGGCCGAGAACGCGGTGAGCGCGGTGACGGGTGAGGAGGCGCGCCGGCGCAGTGCGGCGGCGGACAGGTGAGGCGAGGAGTCGCGGGGCATGACGGTGTTTCCCCCAGGATGTCGCGGACGGCGACGAGAAGAGTCGAACAGCAGATCGAGGCGCTGGGACCAGCGTGATCAGCTTAAGCGAACGGACGGTGACGGCCGAGGAAACCCCCGTCCCCACATCGGCGCCTCGTCACACAACGACTCGATGCAAATGCAATTGACCGGGAAGGGGGTCTCGCACGCCGGGGCGGACGGGATCCGGCGCCCGGAGCCGTCAGAACGGTCCGGACCACCCGTCGTCCACCAGGCCCCGGGCGTAGGCGGCCTGGCCGAGGTGCTGGGCGGCGTCGTCGACCGTGCTGACCAGGCGCACCCCCCGGGTGACGGGCGGGTCCCAGGACCGGTCCACGACCTCGTCGAGCTGCGCGTCGGTGAGGCCGTGCACGTAGTCCACGGTGCGCTCGACGACCGCGTCGAGATAGCCCTGCAGCGGCTCGGCGGACGCCACCCGGACCCGCGCCACGTCGTCCGGTCCGTGACCGAAGCCCATGGAGGAGTCGGGGAGGTCGAGGCCGAACCGCCCGTTCCAGCCCTGCGCCGTCCACACCTCCTCGGTGCCGGCCAGACCGGCCACCTGCGCGTCCTGCTGCCGGGCCGCGTGCCACACCAGCCACGCCACGGAGTTCGCCGTCCCGCCCGGCATGGTGTTCAGCACCTCGGGCGAGATCCCCCCGAGCACGTGCTGCGCCACCTGGGACGGCCGGCGGGCGGCGTCCTCGAACAGCTCCTGCGGTGTCATCGTGATCGCTCCTTCCGCACGGACCCGGGACGGTCCTCGCTGCCGAGCCTACGTCCGGCGCGGCCTCTCCGTCCGGCGCGGCCGCGCGGCGGCTTCCCCGCCCGGAGCGACGCCGGGGACGTCAGCGAGTGGCCGGCCGCAGCACGCGGGCGACCGTGAGCCCGGAGAGCAGGACCACGGCCGTCATGACGAGCGCCGTCCAGTGCATGCCCGCGGTGAAGGCACCGAACGCCGCCTCCCGCACGGCCGGGCCGAGAGCCCCCGCGCCGTCCGCGATCTCGACGGCGCCGCCGAGGGTCTCGTGCGCGGCGGCGGACGGGCCGGCGCCCAGGGCCGCCGGCAGGTCGAGGTGGCGCTGGTAGAAGGCGGTCAGCAGGCCGCCGAGCACGGCCGTGCCCAGCACGGCGCCGACCTCGTAGCCGGTCTCCGAGATCGCCGACGCCGCACCGGCCTTGTGCGGCGGGGCCGCCGTGAGGACGAGGTCGTTGGACAGCGTCTCGGCGAACCCGATGCCGGTGCCGACCAGGCAGAAGGCTGCCAGGACCACCACGTGCCCCCCGTCCGCGGACAGGTCCGCCAGGGCCACCACGAGGAAGCCGGCCGCGGAGACCAGCATGCCCGCCGTGATCACCGTCCGCGCGGTGAACCGCCGCACGGCCCGCACCGCCAGGAAGCCCGCGAGGACGGTCAGGGCGAGGCCGGGCACCATGGTCAGGCCCGCGGTCATCGGGTCGAGGCCGACCACCAGCTGGAGGTACTGGGTGAGCATGAACAGGAACCCGTAGAGCCCCACGTTGCCCAGCACGTTGACGGTCACCCCGCCCCTGAAGCCCGGGGACCGGAACAGCTCCAGGTCCAGCACGGGGTGCTCCAGGACCGCCTGGCGGCGGACGAACAGCACGCCCGCGAGCACGCCGAAGGCCGCGCTGAGCAGACCGTGGAAGAGCTCCCCGGAGGCGGTCGCCGCCTTGATGCCGTAGACCACCGGGGTCATGGCCAGCATGGCGAGCAGCACGGACGGCAGGTCCACCGGTCCGGGACGGGGATCACGCGACTCCGGGACCAGCAGCGGCCCGAGCACCAGCAGCGGGAGCAGCACCGGCACGGACATCAGGAAGACCGAGCCCCACCAGAAGTGGTTGAGCAGGAAGCCGCCGACGACCGGGCCCAGGGCGGCGCCCCCGCTGAACCCGCCGGCCCACACCGCGATGGCGATCCGCCGCTGGGCCGGGTCCAGGAAGATGTTGCGCAGCAGCGACAGGGTGGCGGGCATGAGCATCGCGCCGAAGAACCCCATGGCGGCCCGCCCGGCCACGAGCGCCTCGGCGGTGGGCGCGAAGGCCGACGCCGCGGAGACGGCGGCGAAGCCGGTGCCGCCGACCAGCAGCAGCCGGCGCCGCCCGATCCGGTCCCCGAGCGCGCCCATGGGGACGAGCAGGCCTGCGAGGACGAGGGGGTAGACGTCCACGATCCACAGCAGCTGGGTCCCGGTGGGACGGAGCGCCTGGGAGATGGTGGGCAGGGCGAAGCTCAGCGCGGTGTTGTCCACCGATACGAGCAGAACGGGCATCATCAGGACCGCGAGCGCAGCCCATTCGCGTGCGCCGGCCGTGGGGCGGGGCGTCAGCAGAGTGGTCATGGTTCACCTCCGGGAGTCGGATCGGGGTCGCACAGCGACATAACTGTACCGTCTAGACGGTACAGTTAAGAACAGGCTGGCACAATGGTCACCACGTCCGACCCAAGGAGGTCTTCCTCACATGCCGCGCCCACCCGTGGCCCGGGACAAGCTCCTGGCCGCCTTCGAGCAGCTCGTCCTCGCCGAGGGCGAGCGCGCCGCGACCCTCGACGCCGTCGCCGGCGCAGCGGGGGTCTCCAAGGGGGGCCTGCTCTACCACTTCCCCCACCGCCGGGCCCTCGTGGACGCCACCCTCCAGCGGCTGGAGGAGCTCATGCGCCTGGACCTCGAGGCGATGGCCGCGGCCCCGGACGGGGCCGCGCGGTACTTCCTCGTCACGTCCCTGTTCGAGGACAGCCAGCTCGACCGGGCCCTGATCGTGGCCTCCCGCCTGGCCCAGTCCGGGGACGAGAACGCCCGGGCGGGCCTGAAGCGGCTCGAGGACGCGTGGTACGAGCTGATCCTCGCCGACGTGGGGGACCCCGTGGTCGCCACCGCCGTGCAGCAGATGGGTGACGGGCTCTACCACAACGCGTCGATCGGGCTGCTGCCCGACGGCAGCGCGCAGCGGCACACCATCCTGGAGAACCTCCTGGCCGTGGTGGACCGCCTCAGCCCGCGCGGCTGAGCATCCCGGCTCAGTCGCGGGAGGCGGCGGCGGCCGTGCGCAGGGCCACGAGAATCCGCTGCCGCGTCTCCGCCCGGCGGTGCCCGTTGCGCAGCGACGGGTGCGGCACGCCCAGCACGGGCAGCAGCCGCGCGGGCTCCTCGAGGGTGAGCAGCCGCATCGCCCCCGTCAGCGCCGGGGCGCCGAACGTCACGACGACGCGCAGCCGCGGCAGCGCCCCGACCAGCTGCCGCAGGGCCGGTCCCGCCTCGGCGAGGTCGTCGACCCGGGGCGGCCGGTGCCGGCCCGCCCCGTCCCGCAGGGCCCAGGGCACCACATTCCAGCGCAGGTAGTCACCGCGGGCCAGACCGGACTCCTCCCGCAGCGCCTTGAGGACCCGGGCCGTGGGATCGGTGTTGTCCTCCGAGCTGAAGCCCAGGTCCCCGGCCGCCACGGTGGCCGGCCCCGGGGCCTCCATGAGCACCAGCACACGGGCCGCGGTGCCGCCGCCGTCGGGGTCGACCCACGGCACGAACCGGCCGTCCCGCCGCCAGCGGCGCACCAGGTCGTTGAGCGGGGCCACGTGGGGCTCGTCCACCCGGGCGCGCTTGTCGTCGGCGGAGGTCATCCGTGTCCCGGGCCGCCCGGCCCGCGCAGCCCCGGCCGGACGTGCTCGGGCCGCAGGCCCAGGCCGACGAAGCGGCCGGTCAGGTGCGGCAGGAAGGGCAGCGCCCGCACCACGCCGACGGGCAGCGGCGGCTTCGGCGGGCCGCCGCCCGGCCCGGGGACGAGCCGGCGGGCCAGCACGAGCTGGAACAGCTGCGTCAGCCGCGCCGGCCACGCCCGTCGTCCCTGCACGCGTGCCAGGTCCCGGGGACGCACTCCCCCGTCCAGCAGCCGCGGGCCGAGCAGGTTCGCCGCGGCGACCGCGTCCTGGATCGCCAGGTTGACACCCACCCCGCCGGCCGGGGACATCGCGTGGGCGGCGTCGCCGAGGAACAGCAGCCCGGGCCGCCACCAGCGGCGCAGCCGGTCCACGCGGACCCGCAGCAGCCGCACCTGCTCCCAGCTCTCGAGCGAGGCGACGCCCTGCGCGAGCGCCGGGGCGATCCCGCGCACGCGCTCGCGCAGCGCCTCGATTCCCTGCCGCTGCATCGTCTCGTGCTGGCCGGCCGGGATGATGAGGGCCGCCTGCCAGTACTCGCCCCGGTTCAGGGCCACCACGGCGCCGTCGCCGGCGTTGAACAGCGGCGCCTCCTGGCCCGGGACCCGGGGCACCCGGAACCACAGGACGTCCATCCGCGACGGCGAGGCCACGGGCCGCAGCCCGGCGGCCGCGCGCAGCACGGAGTCGCGCCCGTCCGTGGCGAGGACCAGCTCCGCCCGCACGTGCACGGGCCTCCCGGAGCCGTCGCGGGCGGTCACGCCGACGCAGCGCCCGTCCTCGACGAGCAGGCCGTCGGCGGGCGTGGAGCGCAGGAGCCGGAAGGCGGGCAGCTCCGCTCCCCGGTCGGCGAGGAAGTCCAGGAAGTCCCACTGCGGCATGAAGGCGATGAAGGGGCACCGCACGGGCAGGCGGTCGAAGCGGCCGACGACGACGGTCTCGCCGCCGAGTCCGACCGTCGCCCGGTCGACCCGCGTGTGCGGCAGGCGCAGGAACTCGTCGAGCCAGCCGAGTTCGGCCATGAGCTCCGTGGTAGAGGGGTGGATCGTGTCCCCGCGGAAGTCGCGCAGGAAATCGGCGTGCTTCTCGAGCACGACCGTGTCCACCCCCTGACGCGCGAGCAGCACCCCGGCCATCAGCCCGGCCGGGCCGCCGCCCACCACGCAGCAGGTGGTCGTGACGATCTCGGGCCCCGGCTCGGCAGCGTCCATGCCGCAGAGGCTACGCCCTCCCGGCGGACTCGTGCACCAGGAGCCCGTTCTGCTCCTCGACGGGCCTAGAAGGGGAACCGGGCGTGGCCCTGCTCCTGGACGGTGATCCACCGCCGCTCGCTGAACGACTCGACGCCGGCCTGGCCGCCGAACTTGCCGTAGCCGGACTCCTGGATCCCCCCGAAGGGGACCTGCGGCTCGTCCGCCACGGACTGGTCGTTGACGTGCACGATGCCGGTCCTCAGCCGGTTCGCCACGGCGATGCCCTCGCCCAGGTTCTCGGTGATGACGCCCGCCGTGAGGCCGTAGTTGGTGTTGTTCGCGAACTCCACGGCCTCGTCCGGGCCGTCCACCTCGAAGACGGTGGTGACGGCGCCGAAGATCTCGTCGTGGAAGATGTCCATCTCCGGGGTCACGTCCGTGAGGACGGTCGCCGGCACCAGGGAGTTCCCGAGCCGGTGGCCGCCGGCGCGCACCACGGCGCCCTTCGCCACGGCGTCGTCGATGAGCCCGTACTGCCGCTCGGCCGAGCGGGCGCTGACGGCGGGGCCGATGACGGTGCTCGGGTCGGTGGGGTCGCCGGTGGGCAGGTCCTGCACCTTGCGCGCGAAGCGCACGGTGAACTCCTCCGCGATGCTGCGGTCCACGAGGACCCGGTCCACCGACATGCAGATCTGCCCGGCGTTCATGTAGGCGCCGAAGGCCGCGGCGTCCACCGCGTAGTCGAGGTCCGCGTCCTCGAGCACGACCAGGCTGTTCTTCCCGCCGAGCTCGAGGACGGCGGGCTTGAGGTGCTGCGCCGCGAGGGTGCCGATGGTGCGGCCCACGGCGGTGGACCCGGTGAAGTTCACGATCCGCACCCGCTGGTCGGAGATCAGCGCGGAGACCACGTCGGCGGCGTCGGCGCGGTCGTTGGTGACCACGTTGAGCGCGCCGGCGGGCAGCCCGGCGTCGACCAGGGCGTCGGCCAGGAAGAGTCCGCAGGCCAGCGGGGCGTCCTCGCTGGGCTTCAGCACCACGGTGTTGCCCACGGCCAGGGGCACCGCGATCGAGCGCATCCCGAGGATGAAGGGGGCGTTCCAGGGGGAGATCGCCGCGACGACGCCGTAGGGCCGGCGCACGGACATCGAGCGCACCCCCGGCATGTCGGTCGCGAGCACCTCGCCCTGGGGCAGGGTGGTGGCCCCGGCCGCCTCGCGCAGGATGTTGGCGGCCAGGTGGGTGTTGAACTCCGCCCAGCCGCGGACGCCGCCGACCTCCTGGGCCATGATCCCGGCGCCCTCCTCGATGCGCTCCTCGAACAGGTCGGCCGCGCGCAGGAAGATCCGCCGGCGGGCGCTGGGGGTCATCCCCGCCCACTCCTCCGAGGCGGACGCGGCGGCGTCGACGGCCCGGGTCACGTCCTCGGGGCCGCCGGCGGCGACCGTGGCGAAGACCTCGCCCGTGTAGGGGTTGATGTCCTCGGCGGTCCGGCCGCTGAGGGCGGGCACGTGCTCGCCGTCGATGATGAGATCTCGGCTGATGCTCATGGCGCGCCTTTCGCTGGACGTCGTCCCCGAGGGGACCTCGCATGGCCGCAAGCATACTGAGCGCATCCGGGAACCCCCACGGCACGGGCCGGACGGACGGAGCACCGGCGGGCGGGGCGCAGAATGGGACCCGTGGAACTCATCGTCGTCGCCGCTCTCGCCATCCTCGTGGGCTCGATCCTGCAGCGCGTCTCAGGGACCGGGGTCGGGCTCGTCGTCGCGCCCACCCTCGCCCTGCTGCTGGGTCCCGCCACGGGCGTGCTCGTCACCAACGCCACGACGACGGTCTCCGGGTTCCTCATCATGCTCTCGGTGTGGCGCCACGTGGACTGGCGTCGCTTCGCGCTCATCGCACCGGCCGCCGCCGTGGGCGCCGTGCCCGCGGCGCTCGTGGTGCGCGAGCTGCCCGCCGCCTGGCTGCAGGTCGTGGTGGGCGGCGTGGTCCTGCTGGCCCTGACCACCATGTTCGGCCTCCCCCGCCTGCCCGAGTGGCCGGGGAGGCTGCCGACAATCCTCGCCGGGACCATCGGGGGGTTCTTCAACACCACGGCGGGGGTGGCCGGACCGGTCATGGTCATCCACTCCCGGCTGGCCCGCTGGGAGCAGCGCTCCTTCGCCGCGACCCTGCAGCCGGTGTTCATGACGATGGGCGCCCTCTCCGTGCTCACCAAGACCCTGCTCGGGGCGGCCGGCACGGGCGGGATGCCCCCGTGGTGGGTGGCGCCCGGGGTGGTGCTCACGGTGGTGCTGGGCATCCGGATCGGCGCGGTCGTCGCCGGCCGGGTGCCGCTGAGCGCCGCACGCACCACCGCCCTCGTGCTCGCCGGCCTGGGCGGAGCGCTCACGCTGGTGCGCGGGCTGCTGGGCGTGCTCTGAGCCCTGGAGAACGCGAGGCGTCCGGAGCTCAGCCGTCCTCCCGCGCCCGGCGCGTCGCGGCGTCGTTGGCCTTCCGGATCGCCGAGACGAGCTCCTTCTTGGTCATGTAGGAACGCCCCTCCACGCCGAGCCGCTTCGCCACCTCGTAGAGGTGCTGCTTCGAGGCGTTGGCGTCCACGCCGCCGGCGGTCTCCGCCGCGGAGTCCCGTCCGCCCTCGGCGTGCTCGTCGGAGGGACCGTACTCCTCCTTCGCCTCCCAGTGGTCCCCGACCTTCTCGTGGGTGTGCTTGAGCGCGCTGTAGGCGGTGCGGGCCGCGCGCTCCTCGTCGCCGTACTCCTCCAGCGCGGAGTCGTAGGTCTTGGCGAAGGTGTCCTGGGCCTTCTGCCCCGAGCGCTGCAGGGTGGAGGGCAGCTCGCTCTTCCTGGCGTGGTCGTTCTTGCCGGTCTTGGGCACGGTGTGCTCCTTCCGTCGGGGGTGGTCGAAGCGCGGTTCAAAAGACGGGCAGGCCTCCGGTGACGCCGAGGACGCTGCCGCTGACGAAGCCGGCCTCGGCCGGACAGGCCAGGAAGACGTAGGCGCCGGCCAGTTCGGCGGGCTGGCCGATGCGCCCCAGGGGCGTGTCCTTGCCCATGTGCGCGACCGCCTCGGGCTCCTTGGTGGCCGGCTGCAACGGGGTCCACACGGGGCCGGGGGCCACGGCGTTGACCCGGATGCCCGCAGGACCGAGGTCCGCGGCGAGGTTGGCGGTGACGTTGTTGAGCGCGGCCTTCGTGGCGGCGTAGTCGATCATCGTCGTCGACGGGTCGTAGGCCTGCACCGACGTGGTGTTGATGATGCTGTCACCGCGTCCCAGGTGCGGCAGCGCCGCCCGGCTGATCCACAGGGTGCCGTAGAGGTTGGTGCGCACGGCACGCTCCAGGTCCTCGGTGCGCAGCCCCTTCAGCCCGGACTCGCCGCGGGCCCAGTGGAACCCGGCGTTGTTCACCACGACGTTGAGCCCGCCGAGGCCCTCGACCGCGCGGTCCACGATCTCCTGGCAGCTCTGCTCCTCGCGCAGGTCCCCGGGCACGAGCACGGCCGTGCGACCCGCCTTCTCGATCCACCCCACGACGTCCTGGGCGTCCTCCTGCTCCTCGGGCAGGTAGTTGATCGCGACGTCGGCGCCCTCCCGGGCGAACGCGATGGCCACGGCCCGGCCGATTCCGGAGTCCCCGCCGGTAATCAGGGCCTTGAGCCCCTCGAGGCGGCCGCGCCCCACCCACGACGCCTCCCCGTGGTCGGGCACGGGGTCCATGGCCGCGGTCAGACCGGGCGGGGTCTGCTGCTGCTCGGGCATGCCCCCCTCGTCGTCGGCCATCGAGCGGGCGTGCTGGGAGGCGGGTCCTTCGGGCATGTCGGGCTCCTTCGATCAGGTTGCTTACTTTCCACGTGCTCCCACAGTAGGAGCAACGGGCAGGACTTGTCTGCCCCCGCGGCCCACAAACTTCCGCGCCGGGCGTGGACATCCCTCGACGGCCCTCGAGTTCCGTTGATAGGTTCACGGCACGCCCTGCCCCGCGCACCCGAGTGCGCCGCCGACCCTGGAGACACCGCATGAGCCCAGACATCAAGCCCCGCAGCCGCCAGGTCACCGACGGCCTCGACGCGACCGCCAGCCGCGGCATGCTCCGCGCCGTCGGCATGGGAGACGACGACTGGGACAAGCCCCAGATCGGCATCGCCAGCTCCTGGAACGACATCACCCCGTGCAACCTCTCCCTGGACCGTCTGGCCCAGGGCTGCCGGGAGGGCGTGCACGCCGGTGGGGGCTATCCCCTGCAGTTCGGCACGATCTCCGTCTCGGACGGGATCTCCATGGGCCACCAGGGGATGCACTTCTCGCTGGTCTCCCGCGAGGTGATCGCCGATTCCGTGGAGACCGTGATGCAGGCCGAGCGCCTCGACGGCTCCGTGCTGCTCGCCGGCTGCGACAAGTCCCTGCCCGGCATGCTGATGGCCGCCGCCCGCCTGGACCTGGCCTCCGTGTTCCTCTACGCCGGGACGATCGCCCCGGGGTGGGTGAAGCTGACCGACGGCACCGAGAAGGACGTCACCCTCATCGACGCGTTCGAGGCCGTGGGCGCGTGCAAGGCCGGGCTCATGGGCCGCCAGGACCTGGACCGGATCGAGCGCGCGATCTGCCCCGGCGAGGGCGCCTGCGGCGGGATGTACACGGCCAACACGATGGCGTCCGTGGCCGAGGCCATCGGGATGAGCCTGCCCGGCTCCGCGGCCCCGCCCTCGGCGGACCGGCGCCGCGACCAGTTCGCCCACCGCTCCGGGGAGGCCGTCGTCGAGATGCTCCGGCAGGGCATCACCGCCCGCCAGATCCTCACGCGGGAGGCGTTCGAGAACGCGATCACCGTGCTGATGGCCCTCGGCGGGTCCACGAACGCGGTCCTGCACCTGCTCGCCATCGCGCACGAGGCGGACGTGGAGCTGAGCCTCGAGGACTTCGACCGGATCGGCGACCGCGTCCCGCACCTGGCCGACGTCAAGCCGTTCGGCCGCTACGTGATGAACGACGTCGACCGGCACGGCGGCATCCCGGTGGTGATGAAGCTGCTGCTGGACGCCGGCCTGCTGCACGGCGACGTCCTCACGGTCACCGGGAGGAGCCTCGCCGAGAACCTGGCCGAGATCGACCCGGGCCCGGCGGACGGCAAGGTCATCCGCCGTCTCGACGACCCGATCCACCGCACGGGCGGCATCACGATCCTGCACGGCTCGCTCGCCCCGGAGGGCGCGGTCGTGAAGTCCGCGGGCTTCGACGCCGAGGTCTTCGAGGGCCCCGCCCGGGTCTTCGAGCGGGAGCAGCCCGCGATGGACGCGCTGGAGGCCGGGGAGATCGCGGCCGGGGACGTGCTGGTCATCCGCTACGAGGGCCCCAAGGGCGGGCCGGGCATGCGGGAGATGCTGGCCATCACCGGGGCCATCAAGGGAGCGGGCCTGGGCAAGGACGTGCTCCTGCTCACCGACGGCCGGTTCTCCGGGGGCACCACGGGGCTGTGCATCGGCCACATCGCCCCCGAGTCCGTCGACGGCGGGCCGATCGCCTTCGTGCGCGACGGCGACCGGGTCCGGGTGGACCTGGCGGGCCGCGCCCTCGACCTGCTGGTGGACGCGGAGGAGCTGGAGCGGCGCCGCAGCGGATGGGCCCCGCTGCCGCCGCAGTACGAGGGCGGGGTGCTGGGCAAGTACGCCAAGCTGGTCCGCTCGGCCTCGCTCGGGGCCGTCACCGGCTGAACGGCCGGACCGCTCCTCCGGGGAACGCACGGGGCCCCCGACCGCAGTGGTCGGGGGCCCCGTGCGTGCTGCCGGACGGTCCTAGATCGAGCCGCCGGCGGGACGGTCGTCGATGCGCCCCGAGGTGGGGTCCACGTCCACGTCGGCGTCGACCGCCGGGTCCGTGAGGGTGGAGTCGACAGGCGTGTCGGCCGGGACCTCCCCCGGCACAGTGGCCTCGGGGGCCACCGGCGTGACGGTGGGGGTCGCCGGAGCGGCCGGGGCATCCGCCTCGAAGGTGGCCGGCTGCGTGTCCTCGTCGTCGGAGTCCTTGCCCTTGGCGGCGGCGGCCACACCGGCGGCGGCGAGACCGGCGGCGGCGACGCCCGCGGCGACCGCCTTCCCGGAGATCCCGGCCTTGCCGTCGTCACCGCGGGAGGCGGCGGCGTCCTCGACACCGGGCGTTCCGACGGGGGCGCCCTCGTTGACCCTGCCCCGCCACGCGCCGGTGGCGTAGCCCTCGTCCTCGATGAACTTCTTGAACCGCTCCAGGTCGCCCTCGGCCTGGTTCTCGACCACGTTCAGCTTGTCCCCGACCTTCTCGACGAGGCCCTCGGGCTCGTACTCGAGGACCAGGTGCACCTCGGTGCGGCCGTCGCCCGCGGCGTGGAACATCACGGTGCCGGCGTTGGTGGCGCCCTCGGTGGCGGCCCAGGAGACCCGGCTGTCCGGGACCTGCTCCACGATCCGCGCCTCCCACTGCCGGCGGACGCCGCCGATCTCGGCGACCCACTCGAGGCGGTCGTCGCCGAGCTGGGTCACGCTCTTGACGCCGTTCATGAAGTGGGGGAACTCCTCGAACTGGGTCCACTGGTTGTACACGGTGCTCAGCGGCACGTCGACCACAACAGTCTTCTCGACCTTGGTGCTCATGGCATCTCCTTCGATCTGTCTCGGTGACCAGGGGTGGCGAACGGTTGCCGGTTCGCCAGTCTGCTTACGGTACCCCGCCTGCCCGGCCGCTGGCCAGGGTCAGGCGTCCTCGCCCAGCAGGGGCGCCACCCGGTAGGGGATGACGGTGCGCAGGAACATGCTCGTGGAGGTCCGCAGGATGCCCGGGCACAGCCGGATCTCCTCGGAGACCCGGTAGAGGTCCTCGGGGTCCTTCGCCACGACCCGGCACAGCAGGTCGGTCTGCCCGGCCGGGGCGAACACCTCGATGACCTGGGGGATCGCCTGCAGTCCGGAGATCGCCTCGTCCAGCTGGTGCTGGTCGAGCTCCACGGCCACGCTGGCGGCCAGTCCGTAGCCGAGCGCGGCGGGCGTCACCCGGGTGCTGTGCGGACGCAGCGCGGCGCTCGCACGGTACCGCTCGAGCCGGGCGTGGATCGTGCCGCGGGCCAGTCCGGTGCGCTGTGCCAGGGCCAGCACGGTCAGGCGCGGGTCCTCGTCCAGGGCCGCCAGGATCCTCCGGTCCGTCGCGTCCAGCGCGGCGCCTCCGGCCCCCGGGTTCGTCAAGCTGACCACCGCCGTCCCCCTGTCCGGGTCCGTATTGATCGATCTGATCAGGTTCAGACTAGACGTTTGCGCAGGGTGCCGGAAGCAGTGTGAACTGGTGGTCACACGGCGCGCCGACCGATCGACGTCGGTGCACCCGGCCGGCGCGGGCCGCCCACGAAGCGCCCCGCGTCCCGCACCGCTCACCACCCCGCAGCGGCAGGTCCCTCCCGGCCCGCGGGAGCTCTCCGGAGCTCCCGCGGGCCGAGCTCGTGCCGGGAGCCGCGCAGCGGCTCCCGGCACACCGGCCCGCCGCCGGACCGGTGGGGGCGCTCAGTCGTCCCAGCCCTGCTGGGGAGTGGCGCAGGACTCGCGGAAGACGTACTGGGAGATCCGCCGCCGCTCCCGGGAGGACCAGTCGATCGCGGGCCGGTGGTGCGCCTCGGGCACGTAGCCGAGGCGGTAGACGGCCATGAGCTCCAGGTCCTCGGGCACCTGCAGCAGCTCCACGATCTCGGCCCACCGGGCGGGGGCCTCCATGGGGAAGGAGATGAACTGGATGCCCATGCCGAGCTCCACCGTGGTCAGCCACAGGTTCTCCATGGCGGCACCCATCGAGAAGAGCGAGTAGAACCCGGAGAGCTCGCCGGGCCGGTACTCGCGGCGGTCGAGCATCACGCCGAGCAGCAGCGGTGCCCCGGACACGAGCTTGTGGTTCTCCGAGCCCAGGGTCTGCGGCACCCGCAGCCGGTTCATCATGGCCTGGCCGCCCGGGGTGAACGCCTTCTTGGTGAAGGGGCGCAGCACCGCGGGCAGCTTGTCGAAGAGCATCCCGAAGCGCTGCTCCTCCATCTCCTGCTTGCTGAAGCGGAAGTACCGCTTGTACCGGTCGAAGAACGTCCCCTCCGCCATCACCTGGGTCATGGAGTCGGCGCTGATCCGGGCGATCCGCTCGATGGTCCCCCGGTCCTCGATGAGCACGAAGCGCCACGGCTGGCTGTTGAACTGGGAGGGCGCGGCCGCCGCCGTGCGCAGCAGCAGCCGCTGGTGCTCCGGGGACACCGGGTCCGGCAGGAACGGCCCGTTGGTGGTGCGGCGGTTGAAGACGACGTCGAGGAACTCCATGTGCTCTCCGGTTCGGTCGGGGCGGTCAGCGCGCGCGGCGGGCGCGGGCTCGGAACAGGGCGGTGGCGTAGAACGGTGCCGCGGACAGCGCGGCGAGGGCGTGCCGGCGCGGGTGGCCCTGGGCGGGCGTGCCCACGTGGGGCAGGGCGGCCAGCGGCAGCAGCGCCGGGGCCAACGCACGGGCGGCCGCGCGCCGCGGGGCGGAGCGCGAGCAGGCGGAGACGACCGTGGCCAGCGCCGTCGTCGAGGTGGTGGCGATGTAGAGGGCGTGGTGGATCCAGCGGAACCGGCCCGTGTGCACGAGCCCGGCGCCCACGGACGCCCCCAGGGCCGCGTTGGCGGCCCAGCACGCGCTCGCGAGTCCGATCCACGGTCCGGGCGGTGCGCCCGGGGCGCGCACGGTGTCTCCCACGCGACTCCCCCTCCGGTTCTCCCGCCCGGCACCGGGCGGGAGGCCCAGTCTAGTGACGGTTCCGGAACGGGCTCCGTGCCGGTGCCGTCCCTTGGCGAAACGTGTCGGCCCGCACGAGAATGGGCAGATGCCTGACGTCGTGACGCGCGCCCGCCCCGACCTCTCCCGGCGGGACGCCGAGCTGCGGGAGCTCATGGACGACCCGGACGCCCGAGCCCTGGAGTGGGCGGCGGCGCGCACGGCCCGCTGGTCGGCCCGGCGCCCGCACCTGACACCCCCGGTCCTCCGGCGCACCACCAGCCGGGAGCTCGTCGCGGCGGGCGGGACGTTCGACGTGGTGATCTCGAACGACCTGCTCCACCACCTGGACCCGGAGCCCGTGCAGGAGCTCGTGGCCGACTCGGAGCGGCTGGCCCGCCGGCTCGTGGTGCACAACGACCTGGTGCGCAGCCCGGGGGCCTACCGGCTGTACTCGGTGGGCGTCCTCCCCCTGACCCCGGGCTCCTTCCTGCGCACCGACGGGCTGCGGTCCCTGCGCCGCGCGTACGTCCCCCACGAGCTGCGCGCGCTGGCCGGGCCCGGCTGGGCGGTCCGGCCGGGCACGTTCGCGCACCAGCAGCTGGTCCGGGACCGTTCACTTCCGGTTCAGACGCATGGCCCACGCTGACAGCAGCACCGAGACGAACGGGCCCGACCGGCCCGGGAACGGAGACCACGTGAAGATCGCGATCCTCGGAGGCGACGGCTTCTGCGGCTGGCCCGCCGCTCTGCACCTGTCGGCCCGGGGCCACGACGTGCTCGTCGTCGACAACTTCTCGCGCCGCGCGATCGACGCCGACCTCGGAACCGAGTCGCTGACCCCCATCCGGAGCCTCCACGAGCGGCGCGCCGCGTGGACCCAGGTCACGGGGCGGCGGATCGACGCCGTCGAGCTCGACCTCGCCGAGGACTACGAGGGGTTCCTCGAACTGCTGCGCACCGAGCGCCCGGACGCCGTGGTGCACTTCGCGGAGCAGCGGGCCGCGCCGTTCTCCATGAAGAGCCCGCGCACCAAGCGCTACACGGTCGACAACAACGTCAACGCCACGCACAACGTCCTGTGCGCGATCGTGGAGTCCGGCCGGGACGTCCACCTCGTGCACCTGGGCACCATGGGCGTCTACGGGTACGGCACCGCCGGCATGCAGATCCCGGAGGGCTACCTGGACGTGGAGGTCCCCGGTCCGCACGGCAACGTGCCCCAGGAGATCCTCTACCCCTCCAACCCCGGCTCCCTGTACCACATGACCAAGGTGCTGGACCAGACCATGTTCGCGTTCTACGCCAGGAACGACGGGCTGCGCATCACCGACCTGCACCAGGGGATCATCTGGGGCACGAGCACCCCGGAGACCGCGCTCGACGAGCGGCTCGTCAACCGCTTCGACTACGACGGCGACTACGGCACCGTCCTCAACCGGTTCCTCGTCCAGGCGGCGGTCGGCCACCCGCTGACCGTGCACGGCACCGGCGGGCAGACCCGGGCGTTCATCCACATCCAGGACATGGTCCGGTGCGTGGAACTGGCGCTGCTCCATCCCCCGGCGACCGGCGACCGGGTGAAAATCTTCAACCAGATGACGGAGACCCACCGGGTGCGCGACCTCGCCCGGCTGGTGGCGGAGCTCACCGGAGCGCAGGTCGAGACCGTCCCGAACCCGCGCCAGGAGTCCGCGGAGAACGACCTGCACGTGGTCAACGAGGCCTTCCTGAGCCTGGGCCTGCAGCCCACCACCCTCTCGGAGGGGCTGCTCCTCGAGGTCGAGCTGACGGCCGAGCGCTGGGCCGACCGCGTGGACCTGTCCCGGATCCCGGCGACGTCCGTGTGGAACGGCCGGCGCCGGCCCGGGATCCCCGCCTCGGCGTCCCGCCCCGCACCGGTGGGCGCCTGAGCCCCGGATGCGGATCGCGCTCTACACGGACGTCTTCCTGCCGAACGTCGACGGGGTGGTCACCCGGGTGCTGCGCACCCTGGACGAGCTCGGCGAGCTCGGCCACGAGGTCCTGGTCCTCACCCCCGGCCGCCTGCCCGGCACGTACGGTCCGCACCGGGTGGCCCGGGCCCGGTCCGTCACCTTCCCCTGGTACCCGGACATCCGGGGCGGGCTGCCCACCGTCCGGGTCGAGCGCGCCGTGACGGCGTTCCGCCCGGACGTGGTGCACGCGGTGAACCCGGTGTGGTTCGGGTCCTGGGGCACGCTCTCGGCCCGGTGGCGGGACCTGCCGCTGCTGGCCTCCTTCCACACGGACGTCCCGCAGTACATGAGCGCTCTCGGTCTCGGCCCCCTGCGCGGGGCCGTGGAGCAGTGGATCCGCGCGACGCACAACCTGGCCCAGGTCAACCTGTGCACCTCGGGGCCGATGGTCGAGCGGGCCGCCCGGATGGGCCTGCGGGACGTGGCCCTGTGGCCCAAGGGCGTGGACACGCGGCTGTTCTCCCCCGCGAAGGCCTCCCCCGCCATGCGCGCACGCCTCACGGACGGGCACCCCGGGGAGCGGCTGGTGCTCTCCGTGGGGCGGCTGTCGAAGGAGAAGAACCTCGAGGCCCTGCTCCAGCCGATCCGGCAGCTGCCGGGCACCCGGCTCGCCGTGGTGGGCACGGGACCGCACCGGGCGGAGCTCGAGACGCGCTTCGCCGGCACCCCCACGACCTTCGTCGGCCCGCTGACCGGGGAGGATCTCGCCGCGGCGTACGCCTCGGCGGACGTGTTCGCGTTCCCGTCCACCACCGAGACCCTGGGTCTGGTGGCCCTGGAGTCCCTGGCCAGCGGGGTGCCGGTGGTCGGCGCCCGGGCCGGAGGCATCCCGTTCGCGGTCGACGACGGTCGCACGGGCCTGCTCGCCGCGCCCGGCGACGCCGTCGAGCTCACGGCGCACCTCGCCCGGCTGCTCGACGACGGCCCCCTGCGCGACCGCATGGGCGGGGCCGGCCGGGCCGACGCCGAGGCGCACGGCTGGCGCAGCGCCACCGAGGCGCTGGTGGCCTCCTACGAGCAGGCGGTCGAGCGGCACCGGGTGCGCCGAGGCCGCCCCGACAGGCCCGTCCACAGCAGGACGGGACTGTCCCGCGGGTCCGGGACACCGTACCGGCTCCGCGCGCGCGCCTGACCCCGGACCCGACCCCCGGGCCGGTCCGGCGGCGACGGCCCCCACGCTCCGGGCGAGCCCCTCGTTCACAATTGCCAAGAATTCCTACCAGCACGTAGTTTGGCGGCACAGCAGTCCTTCGGCCGCCGTCCGGGAGCTCCGCAGTTCGACGGAGCCCTCCGCGCGCCGCACGACCAGCAGCACGACGTCTCCTGTCGCCTCCGCCACCGTGTGCGGACGGGTGACGCCGGGGAGGTCCTGCCGCGCGCTGCAGGCCGCGGGATCGGCCCGGGGCCACGAGGGGATTCAGGAGACACGACATGACCGTTGCCAAGACCTGGGCAGCCGCGGGTTCCGCGGCCACGATGCTGGTGGGAGGCCTCGTCCTGGGGGCCCCGGCCGCCGTCGCCGCACCCGGTGACGCCGCCTGCCTGCAGGCCACGAACCAGCTCGACGCCGCGCTGGCCGGCGCCGGCCTCACCCCTGAGTCGATCATGGCGCTGGACCAGACCGCGGACGCCGTGGCCTCCGTGGAGGCGCAGTACACCGCGCTGGTGGAGGGTGCGGGCGGCCCGAGCCTGGCCGAGCTCCAGGCCGCCGCAGCGGCCCTGGTGGCGGCCCAGGAGTCCGGCGACCCGGCGGCCGTCGCCCAGGCCGAGGCCCGCATCGCCGAGCTGGACGCGGCGCTGGCCGCCGCCCTCGGCACCGTGGACCCCGCCGCCCTGGAGGCCGCACTGGTCGAGACCGGTGCGACGTTCGAGGCGCTCCTGGCGGAGCTGGCCCTCGACGAGGCCACCGTCAACCAGCTCCTGGTGCTGCTCGAGCAGGCCGTCGTCGCCTGCGAGGGCCAGCTCGGCCAGCCGCCCGTCGTCGCCCCCGCCCCGGTGGCCCCGGCGCCCGTTCCCGCGGAGGCCGCTCCCGTCGTGGAGGCGCCCGTCACGGGGACCCCCGCCGTGGAGACCCCCGTCCTGGACGCTCCCGCGGTGGAAGCTCCCGCTGTGGGGGCTCCCGCGGTGGAGGCCCCTGCTCAGGCCGCCCCGGGGGCCGTCAACCCGGGCCTCAACATGCAGACCGGCGCCGGGGAGCAGTCCGGCGGGCCGGGCACGGGCCTGCTGGTCGGGCTGTTCGCCGCCGGGAGCGCGCTGTCGGCCGCTGTCGCGGTGCGGCTGGGCCGGCGCGGCCGGGCCTGAGCCGCCCCGCCGTCCCGTGGCCCGCACGGGCTGCGGGACGGCGGAGCACGCGCAATCCCGGGCAGGACGTCACTCCCGGGTCACCGCGCTGCTGCCCTCGGTCGGGGCGGTCGGCGGATCCAGGACGGCCACGAGCCGGGCGAGGTCCTGGGCCGCCGTGATCACCAGGCGGCCCTCGGTCCCGGAGGGGTCCGTGAGCTCGGCGCTCAGCCGCCCCACGAGGGAGCGGACCCGCTCGGCCGCCTCCTCGGGGTCCTCCCCCGCCGACCACGCCTGCACGACGTCCGCGCTGGACCGCGCCGCCTCGGCCAGCCTGCCGCTCAGAGCAGTGGGGATCACCCAGTCGTGCCCCCGGTGGTCGTAGAGCTCGCGCAGAGCGTCCGTGAATCCCCGGAGGTGGAAGACCACGCTCTCGAGCTGCAGCATCGACGCGTATCCCGGGTCCGTCTGACGCCGGTGGCGGCGGCGCAGGACCACGCGGGGATTGCCCCGGGCGCTCTGCGCCGACTCGTCGACCGCCTCGCGGACCTCGCCCGTGATCTTCACGAGCGCGTGGTTGCGCTCCTGCCAGTCCCGTCCGGCGGTGGTCCCCGGCTCGGCCAGCTCCCCGGCCGCGTCCTGGAGGTAGTCCACGACGACGCCCTGCAGCCGGTCCAGCTGCAGGCGGGCGGTGCGGAAGTCCAGCGGCGGGAACACCAGTGCGTTGACGAGCAGTCCGATCACGACGCCCACGGACATCTGCACCAGGAAGCCGGCGGAGAACCCCTCGGCGTCCTGGCCGCCGATGATGAGCACGAACAGAGCGCCCACGGGCACGTACTCCGCCCCGGCCCCGAGCCGGCGGACCCCGGCCAGCAGCACACCGATGCCCACCGCCACGGCGACCGTCAGCAGGTTGGGCTGGCCGACCAGCAGCACCCCGCCCGCCAGGGCGATGCCCAGGGCGATGCCGAGCACGGTCTGCAGCCCGGCCCGGACCGAACCGAACACGGTGGGGTACATCGCGGAGATCGCCCCGAGCGGCGCGTAGTAGGGGTACTCGTCGAGCACCCCGGGCATCCGCTGGGCCACCGCCCAGGACACGGCCACGGCGAGTGCCGTCTTCAGGGCGAGAAGGAGCCGGGCGCCACGTATCGTCTGCACCCGGACATCCTACGGACCGGTCGGCAGGCACGGACCGGCCGGTAGGATCGAGCCGCCGTCCGCCCCGGACGGGAAACCCCACGCCGAGACCCGCCACGAGGAGACCCGCGATGAGCCGACCGCCGCACCGGCGCCTGCTCCTGGTCCTGGTCCTGGCCGTGGGCCTGGGCGGGGCCCTGGGGACCGGCGCCCGCCACGGGCTCTCGGTGCTGCTGCCGGCTGCGGCCGGCTGGCCGGTGGCCACCCTCGCGGCGAACCTGCTCGGGGCGTTCCTGCTCGGGGTGCTCCTCGAGGCCCTCCTCCGCCGCGGCGCGGAGACCCCCCGCGGGCTGCTGCTGCGCCTGGGTGCCGGGACCGGGGCGCTGGGCGGGTTCACGACGTTCTCCTCGCTCGCCCTCGAGACGCAGCACATGCTCTCGGACGGTGCCGCCGGGCAGGCACTGGCCTACGTGGGGCTCTCGCTGGCCGGCGGCTTCACGGCCTGCCTGGCCGGCACCCTCCTCGCCGCCCGGGGACGGCGAGCGTGAGCGCCCTGCTCACCGGGCTGCTGGTCTGCCTGCTGGGCGGACTGGGGGCGATGGCACGCTTCACGGTCGACGGGGCGGTGCGGCAGCGCTGGTCTACGACCTTCCCGGCCGGCACGATGGCCGTCAACGTGAGCGGGTCCTTCCTGGCCGGGGTGCTCGCCGGGGCCGCGGCGGCCGGGGCACTGGGCGGGTCCGCCGCCGCCGCTGCCGTCGCCGGCTTCTGCGGTGGGTACACCACCTTCTCCACCGCGATGGCGGACACCGTGCGGCTGGCCCGGGACGGGGAGACCCTGCGCGCAGCGTGCAACGCCGTGGGCACCGCCGCGCTGACCGTGCTGGCCGTCCTCGCCGGGCTGGCCGCGACCACGTCGCTGCTCTGATCCCCGCCCCTGCGACATCCTTCGGCACCCCTGGTGACACCGCTCACCCTGTGGAATAGTGCGTATTCACTATTCATGGTTCCGCCGACGGCCCTGGCGCTCCTGGCCGCCCCCGTGCTGGGGCAGAAGCAGCCGCCGCCCTCGTCATCCTCCCCGTCAAGAAAGTGCAGTGATCATGACCGACACGACACACGCCCTCGCTCGCACCACCCGGCTCAGCGAGCTCGTCGGCCGCCTCTCCCTGGAGGAGAAGGTGCATCTGCTCACCGGGGAGACCGCCTTCACCCTGCCGGGCAGCGACCGGATCGGGCTGGCGCCCCTGGCCTTCTCGGACGGGCCCACCGGGGTGCGCGGGCTGAAGTTCATCGGCGGCGACGCCGTGGCCCTGTTCCCCAACGCCACGCTCATCGCCGGTTCCTTCGACGACGGGATCGCCGAGGAGGTGGGGCAGATGCTGGCCGAGGAGGCCCAGCGCCAGCACATCCACGTGGTGCTCGGACCCACCATCAACCTGCACCGCACCCCGCTGGGCGGACGGCTGTTCGAGGCCTACTCCGAGGACCCCTACCTCACCGGGCGCACCGCCGCCGCCTACGTGAACGGCATGCAGGAGCGCGGCACGGCCGCGTGCCTGAAGCACCTGGTGGCCAACGAGTCCGAGACCCTGCGCAACTTCATGGACTCCCGGGTCTCGGAGACCGCCCTGCGGGAGCTCTACCTGCTGCCGTTCGAGATGGCGGTCCAGGACGCGCACGCCTGGTCGATGATGGCCGCCTACAACGACGTCAACGGGGTGCCGGCCACCGAGCAGGACCACGTCCAGAACCGGATCGTCAAGGACGAGTGGGACTGGGACGGGCTGATCATGAGCGACTGGTTCGCCACCAAGCGCACCGCGGCCTCCGCCAACGGCGGCCTGGACCTGGTCATGCCCGGCCCCGACGGCCCCTGGGGCGAGCGCCTCGTGGCCGCCGTGCGGGCCGGGGAGGTCACCGAGGAGACCGTGGACGGCCACGTGCTGCGGCTGCTGCGCCTGGCCGACCGGGTCGGGGGCCTGGCTGCCGGCGGACAGGAGCCCCGGCAGTGGGCTCAGGACCTGCCCGCGGTGGACTCGCCCCGGCGGCAGGAGCAGCTGCGCCGCATCGCCGCCCGCGGCATGACGGTGGTGGCGAACAACGGCGCCCTGCCCCTCGCCGACACGGGAAACGTGGCCCTGATCGGCCGGCACGCGCTCGACACCGTGGACATGGGCGGAGGCTCCGCGAAGGTCGTCCCGCCCTACCAGTCCACCGTCGCCGAAGGGCTCACCGCGCTGCTCGGGAACCGTGTGAGCGTCGCCGACGGCGTGGCCGTGCGGGCCCGCGCTGTCCCCGCGGACCCGGTCTTCCTCACCGACCCCGCGACCGGTACCGCGGGCATGGAGGTCGCCCTACTGGCCGCCGACGGCGCCGAGCTGGCCCGGTACCACTCGGACTCCTCCGCGATCTCGATCGGCTGGGACGACGACCTCGACCAGGACCCGGCCGCCGCCGTGCTCACCACCACCCTGGCCAACGAGGCCGGGCCGGTGCTGCTCGGCGCGATCGGCGCCGGCCGCTGGACCGTGGCCGCCGGCGACCGGGAGGTCTCGGCCGAGCTCGGCTTCGCCGGCAAGGACCCGGGCGAGTCCATGCTGCGCCCACCGGCCTTCGAGGAGGTGCTCGAGCTGCCGGCCGGGGCCACCGTCACGGCCACCGTGGCGCTCGACCCGGTGGACTGGCGCGAGACGCTCCTGGGTGATCCCGCCCTGGACCTGGCCGAGGAGAGCCACCTGCTGGACATGTCCGCCATGGGCATCACCGCACTGGTCGCCGTCCCGGCCCCGCGCTCCGACGACGCGCTGATCGTCGACGCCGAGGCCGCGGCAACCGCCGCCGGCACCGCCGTCGTCGTCGTCGGGCTCACCGAGGAGGACGAGACCGAGGCGGCGGACAAGACGACCCTGGCCCTGCCCGGCCGGCAGGACGAGCTCGTGGCCCGGGTCGCGGCGGCCGCACGGCGCACGGTGGTCGTCGTCAACGCCGCCACCCCCGTGCTCATGCCCTGGCTGGACCAGGTGGACGCGGTGCTGGTCGCCGGTCTCCCGGGGCAGGAGGGCGGGCACGCGGTGGCGGCCGTGCTCACGGGCGAGCTGGAGCCGACCGGGCGCCTGGTCACGAGCTACCCGGCCGCGGACGGCGCGGCCCCGGCCTGGGACGTGGTCCCGGACGAGGACCTGGTCCTGTCCTACGACGACGGCACCTTCATCGGCCACCGCGGCTTCCACGCCGGCCACGCCCCCGCCCCGCTGTTCTGGTTCGGCCACGGGCTGGGCTACGGCGCCTGGGAGTACGGGGCCGTGCAGGCCCACGAGGGCGAGGCCGGGCTGGTGGTGGACGTCGAGGTCACGAACACCTCGGACCGGGACTCCCGCGAGACCGTGCAGGTCTACCTGGACCCCGCCGAGGACGACCAGCCGATCCGCCTGGTCGGCTACCGCGGCGCGGAGGTGCCCGCCGGAGCCACGGCCACCGTCACGGTGGCCTGCGACCAGCGGCTGCGGCGCCGCTGGGACGAGGCCACCGGCACCTGGGCGCCGCTGGCCGCGGGCGGAGAGCTGGTCGTCGCCCGCGGGCTGGGCGACGTCCGGGCGCGCGTATCGTTGGCCTGAGCACCGGGGTGGGGGCGGTCGGCCGCCCCCACCCCACCCGCACTCCGATCGCCGGGGCGGTCCGGCGAGGACGCGCCCCCAGGAGCAGGCCATGGCCACCGAGACCACGCCTCCCCGGCCCCGCCGCGGCCGGGGCCGCCCCCGGGGCGCCGACAGCGCCGCCCGGCGGGAGGACATCCTCGCGACCGCCACCGAGGTCTTCTCCGTGGTGGGCTACCGGGGGACCTCGATGAGCGAGGTGGCCCGGGCCTGCGGCATGAGCCAGACGGGGCTGACCCACTACTTCCCCACCAAGGACGTCCTCCTGCAGGCCGTCATGGACCGCCGCGACGAGATGGACGCCGCGCGGATCCAGCCGCCGGGCAGCGGTCGGCCGCGGGGCTGGGCCTTCCTGGAGAGCCTGGCGGACCTCGTGCGGCACAACCAGGAACAGCCCGGCATCGTGCGCCTGTTCACCACCGTGGCCGGGGAGGCGGTGGACCCCGAGCACCCCGCCAACACCTGGTTGCGCCTCCACCACCGCGCCATCGCCGAGCAGTTGCGGACCGCGCTGGCGGAGGCCGCGGCGGACGGCCGCCTGGCCGGGGACGCCCCGACGGAGTCGATCGTGCGCTGTGTCGTCGCCGCCATGGACGGCCTGCAGATCCAATGGCTCTCCGACCGCGACCACCCGGACATGGCCGAGGACTTCGCGGTGCTGGTCGACTCCCTCCGCCACCGCTGGGAGCGCTGAAACCGCCCCGGACCCGGGTCCAGGCCTCGCGACCCGCGGCTCGTGGCCGGCGATCCGGCCGGGCGCCCCCCCCGGGTGGACGGGGTGACGCCGATAGTGCCGGTCGTGCCCGGGAAACCCCTTCCGCACCCGCCCACATCACCAGTAGGCTTGCTATTCAGCTGGAACAACCGTCCCCAGCAGGACCGACCCGAGAAGGCAGGGCCCCGTGGCCGACATCAATCCCGAGCAAGCGCGCAACGACCCCGAGAAGGCCCAGGATGCCTTGAACGAGGAATCCGGCCGGAGCATCGAGGGAGATTCTCCCCCCGATGCCGGCTCGGGTGTCGGACCCACCAACCACGAGCTCGACGTCGACCACCCCGGGGACTCCGCGAAGGGCAAGATCGCGATCGTGGCCATCCTCGGCCTGGTCGTGCTCTTCGCCGTGCTGTGGTTCGTCGGGGCGATCGTCGGCATGTTCTGAGGCCCCAGCACCTGGGCCTCGGCGCCTGAGCCTCGGCGTCTGCAGCTCGGGCGCGCCGGTCCTCCGGGCCCGGAGGACCGGACCGACGGCGGATCTCCCCGCCGCCCGGATCCGGCCCGGGGCGGCGCTCACCGCCGGCTGTCCCGCGCCTCCGTCCGGGGTCGTGAGGAGGGCCCCGTCATCGCGAAGCGCTCCCCGTCCGGGCCCGCGGCGAACACGAGTTCTCCGTAGCCGAACTCCTCCGGTTCCTGGACCAGTGTGCCCCCGGCGGTGACGACGCGCTCGGCGGCGGTGTCGGCGTCGTCGACCTCGAAGCAGACCCACCACAGGGGCGGCGCCGCCTGCAGGTGGTCGACGTCCTCGGCCGGCACCCCGATCCCGCCGGGCGAACGATCCATGCCGGGGACCGTGAACACCGCGTGGGCCTCGTGCCGCGTCCCGATGTCCTGGTAGGTGTAGCCGAAGACCTCCGCGTAGAACCGTTCGGCACCCGCCTGGTCCGACGTCAGGAGATCGCACCAGGCCACGGCGCCGTGCGTGCCGACGACGCTGAACCCGGTGTGGTCCCGCGGCTGCCACACCCCGAAGGCGGCACCCGTGGGGTCGATCCACACGCCCATGGTGCCGAAGCTGCCCACGTCCATCGGCTCGAACAGCTGCCGGGCCCCGGCGGCCACAGCCGCCCTGCCGGTCGCCCTGATGTCGTCGGACGCGAGGTAGACCGCCCACGCGTGCGGGTCGTCCTCCATCTCCGGCAGGGCCGGGGACAGCCCCGCGACGGGTTCGCCGTCCACCAGGGCGTTGCAGTAGCCGCCGTGCTCGGGGTCCGAGGGTGTGAACCGCCAGCCGAGCACGGCGGCGTAGAAGTCCACGGACCGGTTCAGATCGGCGACCATGAGGTCCGCCCAGCACGGCGCCCCCGTGGGCCACCGGTCGATGCGCTCGACCATGACGGCGTCCTTCCCCTGCGCGCCGGGACAGCGTCCCCCGGATGCGACGACGCGGGCCGTACCCTGCGGTTCCTCGTTCCCATGCTCGTCCTCCCCGGCGCGGAAGGGAACACCCCGCCGTGACATCTGTGCGCCGGTCACCGCCCGGGCGTTCCCGCAGAGCGGTCTGCCCGCCTACGCTGGGGCTCTTCCGGACAGGGGCTCTCCCGGACGAGGGAAGGGGTGCGCCATGCGGGTCTCGCGCGCGGTGCTGGTCGCGGTGGCGGGGGTGCTCGCGGCCACGGCCTCCGCCGTCGGGCTGCTCGCGGCGAGTGGGAACGGACCCTATCCGTTCGAGACGCTGCGCGGTGCCCGCGCCGAGATCTGGGGCCGGGGCCTGTACCGGTACGACACCGTCTTCGCGGCCGCGGGCAGCCGTGCCACGGACCTGGTCGCCCTGCTGCTGGGACTGCCTCTGCTGGCGGTCTCCGCGGTCGGGTACCGGCGGGGAAGCCGGCGCTCCGGACTGCTCCTCCTGGGCGCCCTGGGCTACGTCCTCTACGTCTACGCCGGGTGCGCGCTCGGCGCGGTCGCCCACAACCGGCTCTCCCTGCTGTACGCCGCCGTGTTCTCCGCCGCGCTGTACGCCTTCGTGCTGCTGTTCGCCTCCTTCCCCGCGGAGGAGCTGCACACCCTCTTCCCGGCGGTCACGCCTCGTCGCGGCCCCGCCGCCCTCATGCTCGCCAGCGGCGTGGGCCTGCTCGCCGTGTGGGGCGTTCCCCTGCTGACGGCGGCGCTGACGGGTGCGGCACCGCCCGGGCTGGGCCCGTACACCACCGAGTTCACCATGGTCCTGGACCTGGCCGTCATCGTCCCGGCAGCGTTCCTGGCCGGGACGCTGATCCTGCGCCGGCGGCCCCTGGGCTACCTCCTCGCCCTGTCCCTGCTGGTCCTGGAGATCCTGCCGGCGCCCCTGATCATCGCCCAGACGGCTGCTCAGCTGCTGGCGGGAGTACGGTTCACCGTCCCGGAGGTCCTCGGGCCGATGGGCGGGTTCGTGCTGCTGGCGGGCGCGTCCGCCGCCGTCCTGGTGTCCCTGCTCCGCGCCACCGGCCGGGCGGACGGACGCTCCGCGGGCCGCGATCCGGAGCGGTGACCTGGATCGGGAAGGCCGTTCAGCGGAAGCGGACGCCCTCGATCCGCGCCCGGAAGAACTCCCCCTGGGCCTGCCGCCCGGTCCCCCACGCCCAGCCGGCCCGCAGCACCGTGGGCACCCGCACGCCGGTGAAGATCGCCTCCTCCGAAAGTGCCACACCGAACGGGTGGCGGCCGAACCCGGTGCCGTCGGGGTCGCCCCAGCGCTGCATGCTCAGCTCCCGGAGCCGTCCCTCCGGGTCCACCCGCACCAGGGCATCCTCCCGCGTCCCCCCGAGGATCCAGGACATGACGGCGGTGTCCGGGTCCGGGCCCGCGGACCACCCCGCGCGCACGCAGGCGGGCGGCACGAGGAGGCCCTCACCGGCGAGCCGCCCCGCCGCGCTGCGGGCGATGTCCGGACCGGCGGCGGAGATCACCGGCACGGCGCCCAGCAGCCGCCAGCGCATCTCGGCCCCGGCGGGGCCGTACCGGTCGAAGCCCGTCACCGGCAGGCCGAGCACCCGGGTGCGGGCCGCCCACACGAAGCCGTTGCCGGGGGCGATGAGCTGTCGCGCGGTGAAGGCCCGCCATCTGCCGCCGAGCCGGATCTCCCCGTGCATGGACAGCTCCGCCACGGACCACGCGGGAGTGCCGGGCGGCAGCGCCCGGGCGAGCCAACGGCGGGCGGGCTCGGGCAGGGCGGCCAGCGCGGAGGGGTCCACCGCGGGCGGAACCGGCGAGCCCGGACGGTCCAGCGCGGCCCAGTGCCGCCGGGCGGCCCGCGGCAGCGGCCGTGACCGGGCTGCTCCCGCAACCGGCCACGGGACTGGGGCGGGAGGATGCTGCGACGGGGTCCGGCGCCGGGTCATGCCCCCAGGCTAGACCGGTGGCCCCGGCGACGGCCCGGCCCGGGGCGCCGGAGCCGGCACTCGCCCGTGACCCTCCGTCACACTCGGACGCGGTGCCCGGCGGAGGGGAGGATGGCCCACGAGGTGTGTGACGACCCAGGAGGTGCTGCCCCACGTCGGGCAGCAGACGGAGCCGGACGCCGGGTCCCCGACACCGAGAGGACGACCATGACACGCACGGGAACGAGAGAGAACACCACTCGGAAGGGCGCCGGCTGGAGGAGCACCAGGTGGGAGGACCTCACGCCCCGGCAGCAGACCGCGCTGCTGACGCTGGCGTCCGTGCAGGTCTCGCTGGCCGCCACGGCCTGGGCGGACCTGGCCCTGCGCCCCGCCGAGGAGGTCAACGGCAGCAAGAGGAAGTGGGCGGCTGTCATCGCCCTCGACTTCGTCGGCCCGGTCCTGTACTGCCGACGCGGGATCCGGCGCTGACGTCCTCCGTGATTCACGGCCGGCAACGTTTGCGACGACAGATTTCCGCGCTCTGCCCCTTCTCTGGTGAACAGATGCATGGACATTTACGCTGGTGGGACCAGCCCTCCCGCACCTTCTCCTGAACCGGCCCGGCCGATGATGACCGGTCCCGCCGACGAGGACCGAGCCCGGGAACGCTGGACGGGTCGTGGCGTCTCCGTCCGCCTCCTGTGCGACCGACGAGGACGTTCATGTGCCCGGATTCCATCCGGAACGCATCAGTTGCTCACCTCTTGGGGGACCCGACATGAAGCACTCACCGACCTCGCGTCTGCTGACCGGCGCCACGACCGTCGCCCTTGCCGCCGGGGGCGTGGCCCTGACCGGCACCGCGGCCCAGGCCGCTGCCCAGCCCTACTTCACCTACACCAACGGATGGCGTGTCGACCTGCACGTGCGGGAGCTCGCCGACGTCAACGGCGACGGCCGTCAGGACGTCGTGGGCTTCGGCTACCGCGGCACCTACGTGGCCCTCGGCCAGGCCGACGGCACGTTCGGCGCACCAGAGCTGAAGCTGGGCAGCTTCGGCTACGACCAGGGCTGGCGAGTGGGCGAGCACCCTCGGCTGCTCGGGGACGTCAACGGCGACGGCCGCGACGACATCGTGGCCTTCGGCAACGCCGGCACCTACGTCTCCTACGGGCAGGCCGACGGCGGTTTCACCGCCCCGGCGCTGAAGCTGGGCAGCTTCGGCTCCAACCAGGGCTGGAACGTCGACGATCACCTGCGGGTGCTCGGGGACGTCAACGGCGACGGCCGCGACGACATCGTCGGCTTCGGCAACGCCGGCACCTACGTCTCCTACGGGCAGGCCAACAACACCTTCACGGCTCCCGCGCTGAAGCTGAACAGCTTCGGCTCCAACCAGGGCTGGGACGAGGACCAGTACCCACGGGAACTGGCCGACATCAACGGGGACGGCCGCGACGACATCGTCGGCTTCGGCCACGCCGGGACCTACGTCTCCTACGGGCAGGCCAACAACACCTTCACGGCTCCCGCGCTGAAGCTGCAGAACTTCGGGGCGGCTCAGGGCTGGTCCGTGGACCAGCACCCGCGGGAGGTCGGTGACGTGAACGGCGACGGCCGCGACGACGTCGTGGGCTTCGGCTACGGCGGCACCTGGGTCTCCTACGGGCAGGCCAACGGGAACCTGAGCACGGCGGTCCGGAAGGTGCAGAACTTCGGGGTGGCCCAGGGCTGGACCGTGGACCAGCACCCGCGGGAGCTCGCTGACATGAACGGAGACGGGATCGAGGACATCGTCGGCTTCGGCTACGGCGGCACCTGGGTCTCCTACGGCCGGGCGAACAACACGTTCAGCACCCCCGCCCTGGAGGTCGCGAACTTCGGGGTGGCCCAGGGCTGGACCGAGGAGCGGTTCCCGAGGGAGCTCGGTGACGTGAACGGTGACGGCCGCGACGACGTCGTCGGCTTCGGCTACTCCTCCACCTTCGTCGAGCTCTTCTGAGCGCTCCGCGCCCTCGTGGCGCGAAACGGAGGCGAAGAGCAGGTCCAGGGCGTCCCACCGGCAGCGGTCGGTGGGACGCCCACGGGGCTCAGGAGAGGAACGACCGCAGGTTCCGCTCGGCCGCCCGGTAGGTGTCGGCGTGGATCGTCTCCCCGTGGTGGAAGCGGTCGATCACCCGCGGGTCCACGTAGGAGCTGCGCGCCACGGTGGGGGTGTTGCCCAGGTGCTCGGCGACCTCCCGCACGGCCGCGGACACCGCCCTCTTCCGGGCGCTCTGAGTGGGCCGCGTGTCCGCGCGGGCGGCCAGCGCCAGGGCGGCGCTCACCGTGCCCTGCCAGGTGCGGAAGTCCTTGGCGGTGAAGTCCGCCCCGCACCGGACCCGCACGAACTCGTTGAGCCGGGCGCTGGTGGTGGGGGTCCACTGCCCGTCCTCGTCCTGGTAGGCCAGGGCGGGCTCGTCCGCGCCGCGCTCCAGCATGGGAGCGATCGCGGCGACGAGGTCGGCGTCCCGCAGGGTCACCGACCACTGGTGCCCGCTCTTGCCGGGGAAGTCCAGGTGCACGTCCTCCCCGTCCACCCGCACGTGCTGCACCAGCAGGGTGGTCACCCCGTAGGAGCCGTTGGACTGGGCGTACTCCTCGTTGCCGATCCGCAGGGCGGCGGAGTCCATGAGGCGGAAGGCCGCCGCGTAGGCCTTGTCCTCGGTGGCGCCCTCCGCGCGCAGCAGCCGGGTCACCGCCGGCCGGGCGCGGGGCAGGGTGTCGCCGAAGTCCAGGACGCGGTCGAACTTCTCCCGGTCCTTCAGCTCCCGCCACCGGGGGTGGTAGATGTACTGGCGCCGTCCGGCGTCGTCCACCCCGGTGGCCTGGATGTGCCCGTTGGGCTGCGGGCTGATCCACACGTCCTTCCAGGCCGGGGGGATGGCCAGGCCCCGGATCCGCTCGAGCTCCTCGGACGCCTCGACCTTCGTGCCGTCGGCGTGCCGGTACGAGAAGCCCTTGCCGTAGCCGCGGCGGGTGATCCCGGGCCGGTGGCAGTTGCTGCGCCGGAGCCGGGGCCGGCGCGGGGTGCGGGGCGCGGGCGGGGTCTGCTGCGTGGCGGTCATCGTGTCCTCTCGGGATGAGCTCCCGGACCACGCCGGGGACACCAAGTCTACTGACTGTCGGGGCGGGCGCGGGGGTCAGGGCTCCGAGCGCGTGTAGGCGGCGGCGCGCACGGCGTCGTCGTCCTCCAGCCCGGCCCCGAGGGCGCCGCCCACGGTGGCGAGCGTGGCGGTGAGCCACGCGAGCTTGGCGTACTCGAGGGCTCCGACCGGGGCCCCGACCACCGCGGCGAACACGTCGCCGTCCACGAGCAGCAGCGCGCCGAGCCAGGACAGCGCGAAGACCGCCGCGTAGAACACGACCACGCCGATGGCTACGGTGGCGGCCGTGGCCAGGTTGAACAGTGCGACCTGCTCGCGCTCGGCGCGCCGGCGCGGGCGCTCCCACAGCCGGGCGCCCCCGACGAGCGCACCGGTCACCGCGCCGACGGAGAGCAGCCCCAGCAGCGTCAGGCGCCACGGCCCGTAGGCGGCGGCGAGCAGCCACAGGTCCGAGGCCACCAGGGTCAGCACTCCGGTGGCAGCGGCCAGGGCGAGCAGCCGGGACAGCCGCACCACCAGGGTCCAGGGCCGGTTGGCCCGGATCATCCCGAGCAGCAGGCGCACGTTGCCGCCCAGCACCCGGGCCGTGAACTGCACGGCGTTGTCCTCCGGGCGGTCCCCGAGGTCCTCCGCGCGCTGCCGGGCCCGGCGCACGAGCTCCTCCTGCGCCTCGGCGTCGTCCGCGTCCTCGGTGTCGTGGCCCAGCAGGTGGCCCACCACCCGGACCGCGGACTGCCGGACCCGCTGTCCCACGTGCACCGCGCCGAGGGCCGGGACGGAGACGAGACCCACGCCGTGCACGGGGCTCAGCTGCGTGAGCACGGGACTGCGGCCGTCCTTGAGGGGGACGTCGGTGAGCACGACGACGAGGTCCCAGTCCTCGTCGAGCATCCGGTCGCGGGCGGCCTCGAGCAGGTCGAGCCCGTCGGCCGGCGGGACCACCAGCCGGTCCTCGGCCGCGGCCACACGCCAGCGCACTCCGGGATAGCGCTCACCCAGCGGGCCGGGCAGGGAGGCCGCGAGGTCCCGCGGCAGGACGCTCGCGATCTGCGGCGAGAGCACGAGTCCGACCAGCAGCTCCGGGACGGAGCCGTGGTCGGGGCTGGGGTCGGTGGCGGTGGCGGAACGGTCGTCGGGCACCGCTCAATCCTGGGGCAGGACCCGGGGAAACACCATTCGGCCCGGCGTCGCGGTCCGCAGGGTCCTCGTCCGGCCGACGGACCCCGGCACGCAGGGGAAGGGATCCTGACGGGGTGGGCCGTCCCGTTCCAGGTCCGCTCCGCGCCCGTGATGCTCCGGCCGGGTCACCCGGCGTCCTTCTTCTCGTGGTCGGTCCGAGCCTGCCGGCGTTCCTTCGCCCGGACCCGTCGGAACCGCTCCAGCTGTCCCATGATCTGTTCCCGGGTCATCTCCTGGCGCCGGGCGTGCCTGCGGATCTCCCAGGGGTAGTAGAACGGTTCCCAGCCGATCTCGTCGTCCGTCCGCCACGCCCCGCCCACCAGATAGCGCACCACCGTGTTGAGGAACGCCAGCACCGGCACCGCGAACAGTGCCCCGGCGATGCCGTAGAGGATCGAGCCGGTCACCACGGACAGGAACACGGCCAGCGGGTGCAGGGAGACGGCCTTGCCCAGGATCAGGGGTTGCAGCACATTGCCCTCGAGCTGCTGGACGAGCACGACCACGCCCAGCATCAGCAGCGCATTGGTCACCCCGTTGGTCACCAGGGCCACCAGCACCGCGACCGCCCCCGTGGCCACGGCTCCGACGATGGGGATGAAGGAGCCCAGGAACACGAGGATGCCGATCGGCAGGGCCAGGGGCACCCCGAGCAGGGCCGCGCCCACCCCGATGCCCACCGCGTCGATGCCCGCCACCAGCCCTTGGGCCCGGGCGTACTGCACCAGCGCCGTCCACCCGTGCCGGCCCGCACCGTTGACCGCGCGGCGCACCGGCACCGGGAAGAGCCGGACCAGGAACAACCAGATCCGTTCGCCCTCCATCAGCAGGAAGAGCAGGGTGAAGAGCATGATGACCACTCCGGCCAGCACATGTCCGGCCGTGGAGCCGAAGGACATCGCCCCGTCCAGGATCGCCTCGCTGTTGTTCTCGACCGTGGTCCCGAAGTCGTTGATCCAGTCGTCGACACTGCCCACGTCGATGCCGAGAGGGCTGTCCTCCAGCCGGTCCAGCAGCTGCCGGGTGCCGACCACCACGCTGCCGGAGAGCTGGGTGAAGCCCACGACGATCTGCTGCCCGGCCAGCACCAGGAGCCCCACGACCACCCCGACCAGGCCGAGGACGGTGAGACCGGCGGCCGCTCCCCTCGGCACCCGGTGGCGGCGCGCCCACTTCACCACCGGGAAGAGCAGACCGGCCACCAGACCCGCGATGAGCACCGGGATCACGACCACCACGACCGTGGAGAGCAGGTAGCCGAACAGTCCCACGGCTGCGACCACGACCAGCAGCCGCCAGGACCAGGCCGCCGCCACCCGCACCGGCACCGGCACCCCCGCGGCGGCATCATCGCGCGACGACGGCAGCTCCCGGTCCGGCCACGGACCGGCAGAGCCCGTGCTGTCGTTCGGGGGCGGAGCCATGGCCACATCCTGACACGCCGGACCCCGGTCGTCTCACCCGCACCGACAGCCGGGCGATCGCCCGGGGCCGGGGCCGTCCCGTCCGGTGCCCCTGGTGGGGCGGGCCGGAGGTCAGTTGCCAGCTGACACGCTCTTCCGCCCCAGGACGGCTTGCAGGTCGGGCTTGTCGGTGTAGGCGATGGAGCCGTAGCGGAACAGCTGCACCGCCAGCCGCAGCACGAGGAGTCCGAGCACGAACAGTTCGGCGATCACGATTCCTGTGGTGAGGGCGTCGAGGGTCCCGAGTGCGTTGCGCAGCATGGCGGTCACCGGGGCGGTGAGCGGGGACCAGGTGAAGACCTGCACGATCACCGCACCCGGGTCGCGGATGATCATGATGGCGCAGAAGGGCACGACCATCAACCCGATCAGCGGCCCGAAGACCACCCCGGCGTCCTTGGCGATGGGCATGACCGCCCCGATCGCCACCAGCAGCCCCAGCGGGGCGATCGCCTCGCCGAATCCGCCGCTGACCCCCGACCCCCGGTCCGCGTTCGACAGTCCCCGGCAGCCGACACACGGGCTCCCGGGATGTCAAGAAGTCGACGGCGCGAAGAACATCCGGTGAGGTTCTTGGGTCCTGATCGTCGGCCTCCTACCGTCGAAGAGAGGCCCGCAGCCGGCAGGGCCTCAGGACAGGGGACATCGACCGTGAGCGCATCAGGAACGACAGACCATCGCGACGTCATCGAGCAGTGGACGAAGTCCTTCAACGCCCATGACGCTGTCGGCGTCGCCGCCCTGTACGCGGAGGACGCCCGTGTCGTCCACCCCTCGTACCGGGAGCCGTTGCAGGGACGCAAACCCGTGCAGGACGACACGCGGGCCTACATGATCGCGATGCCCGATGCGAGCAGTGAGCTCATCCGCGTCGTCGCCGACGGGGACTGCGCGGCAGCAGAGGTGACGATCGCCGGGGTGCACGCGGGACCACTCGTCCTGGCCACCAGGACGTTCCCGCCGACCGGACGCCGACTGCGGTTCCCGATGGTGCTCTTCTGCCGGTTCGGTCCCGGAGGACAGGTCGTGGAGGAGCACCGGTACTTCGACACGGCCGGGATCCTGCGCCAGCTCGGGCACACCGAGCACTAGCCAGGAACACCTCCGGGGCTCAGCGGGTGCGTGGAGAACTCCTCCGCTGCGGGTCATCCGCACCGCCGTGCTCGACCGGTGCGCCGGGGCGCGGAGGGGGTCGCCGTCGGTAGGTCCGGATCACCTGGGAGTCGTCCTGACGTTCCCAGCCGGCTTCCCGGGCGGCCCGGTACTTCGCCTGGGCGGCGGTGACCATCGGGGCGTCGAACCCGATCTCGTCGGCGATGTCCTGCACCAGGGTCGAGTCCTTGACGAAGATCCCGATGGTGCTCGTCACCTCGGCGTCAGGGCCCTGCAGCATGCGGGGGCCGCGGTCGGAGAGCATCCACGAGCCACCGGCGCCGCCGGCGACGGCGGGCAGCACCTTCCGGGGATCCAGGCCGAGCTCCTCGGCGAAGGCGAGTGCTTCGGCCGCGGCGACGATGTGGACGGAGCACAGCAGCTGGTTGACCGCCTTGTACGACTGGCCCTGGCCGATCTCCGGGCCGCAGTCGATGAGCGTTCCCAGCGCGTCGAGGACCGGCCGCACGTCCTCGACCGTCGCGGGGTCACCGGACGCGAACAGGCTGAGTTCCCCGGTGACCGCTCGGGCGACGCCGCCGGTGACGGGGACGTCGAGCACGCGCACGGTGGGCGGGGCCGCGTCCGCCACCTCGCGCACCGCACGGGGTCCGACGGTGCTCATCACCACCAGGGCGCTGCCTTCGCGCATGTGCTGGAGCACGCCCTCGGCGCCCAGCGCGGCGGTCCGCAGCTGCTCCGGTGTGGCCACCATGCACACCACCACGTCGGCCTCTGCCGCGGACACCGGTGCCTCCTCGGCCGGCACTCCTCGCGAGGCCGCCCTCGCCCGCTGAGCGGGGTGGGGGTCGACGCCGGTGACCTCGAATCCGGCGGCCAGGAGCTGCTCTGCCATCGGCAGGCCGATGGCCCCGATCCCGATGAAGGTGATCCTGCGCGGTGGAATGCGTGGCATGGGGGTCTCCTGACGGTGTGCGGGACGGGGTGGGCTCAGATGATGAGGTCCAGCAGCAGGCACACGGCCAGGCCGATCACGGCGAAGGTGGACTGCGCGAGGGTGTAGATCTTGAACGTCCCCTTGGTCGTGAACCCGAGCATCTGCTTGAAGATCCAGAAGGTGTTGTCGGTGACGTGGGCGCCGAACGCGGCGCCGGTGCCGGCGGCCAGCAGGATCAGGATCGGCGGGGCGTCGATGGAGCCCATGATCGGGGCGAGCAGGGTGGCCGCGGTGATCGCGGCCACCGATGCCGAGCCCTGTGCGATGCGCAGGGTCGCGGCGACGGTCCAGGTGAGCAGCACCGGGATCGCGGTGTTGGCCTGGAACAGGGCTGCCATCATGTCCCCGATGCCGACCTCGGTGATCACCTGCCCGAGGGATCCGGCCACACCGGTGAACAGCAGGATCGATCCGGAGGTCTGGGCGCCGCGGGTGAGCAGGTCGTCGATGCCGTCGCGGGTGACGGCCGGGATCGCGAGGACGATGCCGATGAGCAGGCCGATGAGCAGGGCGACGACGGGGCTGCCGAGGAAGCCGAGGACGGCGATCTCCTGGCCGATGAGTCCGGTGACCGTGTCCAGGATGATGAGCAGGATCGGCACGATGACCGGCAGCATCGCCACGGGCAGCGGCAGCTGACGGGTCGGAGGGGTCACCACCAGGGTGCCCGCCGAGGCGCCGGCGACCTCGGTGGTGCCGGCGGCGGTGGGCCCGGCCTCGCGCAGCGTCTCGAGGCGGGCGCGCTCCTCCTCGATCGACTCTCCGAAGATGGAGTCGTCGAAGTCGTGCTGCCGGTCCTTCACCGGGTCGAAGATCTTCCGCATCATCAGGTCGTGCACGAAGATGCTGGAGACGATGAAGAAGATGCCCAGCGGGATGCCCCACAGCAGCATGGTGCCGATCGGGACGCCCAGCGGTCCGGCGACCGCGATCGCTGCGACACCGGGGACCACGATCAGCAGGCCGACCTCGAGCCCGATCGCCAGCGAACCGGCCAGGGTCGCAATGCTCTTGCCGGTGCGCTTGGCGATGGCACCGGCGATCGGGGCGAGGATGACCAGGGCGACGTCGAAGTAGATCGACGGGAAGATGATGCCCGAGGTCAGCCCCAGGACGTAGGGCGAGCGTTTGGGCCCGACGAGCTTCAGCAGGCCGTCGACGACGCGCTGCATCGTGCCGGTCGCCGAGAGCGTGGTGCCGATCATGACGCCGAAGCCGATGATCAGCCCGACCTCGGCCATCAGCGCCCCGAAACCGGTGTTGACGGCCGCCACCGAGGCCTCGAAGCCGAGCCCGGCGGCGACACCGAGATAGAGCGCGCCGACGACCAGCGCGACGACGGGGTTGATCTTCGCCCAGACGATCATCAGGACGATGCCGATGACCGCGATGGCGAGATGGATCAGGACGAGCGTGTCCATGTCTTCTCCGATACGGGTAGTGCCGGACCACCGGCAGACGCACGGCGGTCGCAGAACGGGCGGGTCATCGGTCGCCGGCTTCCCTCGCCCGAGGACACCGTCGATGTCGTCCGCGAGGACAGTCATCGGAACATGTGGGCGATCGGACCCCGGGTGGTGGATGGGAACGCACACCCACCCATGACCCGCTCGTACGCTGAGCCCGGGCGTCCGAATCAACTGTTAACAGTCAACACTGATAGTGTGAAGTGTGACACAGACCACGCCCGGGGGCAATGGCGTCACGGACAAGAAGTCGAGCGGACCGGTTCGACCGCACCAGGGTGCTCCTCGTCGTCGTGGTTCGCCGGCCGGATGCGGGGATCCGGGCGACGGTTCGGAGCACGAGGACGGCGTGCAGCGGTCCGGGTTCGGAACTGCCGTCTGCGGCGCCCCCGTCCGCGGCACCGGCGCTGCCCCGGCCTCGTCGATCCGGCCGGCGCCGAGGAGCTGGGACTACGGGGAGCTCGTGGTTCGGCCGGGGTCCCGGCGTCCCTGGCGCAGCCCGATCTCGTAGGCGGTGAAGGAGATGAGGGTCACCGCGATCAGCGGCAGCACGAACCAGGCCATGACCGCGGTGAATCCTTCCAGCGCGTCGTGTGCGGTGGCGGCCAGGACGACGTATCCGGTGTAGGCGAGGTACAGGGCCACGAAGAGGGCGCCCTCCCAGCGGGCCACCGCGAACCCGGTGAACGCGATGGGCAGCAGTGCGACGGCGGCGGCCAGCATCACCGGCATGTCGAAGGCCACCGCGGCGCTGGACACGGGTATGCCTTCCGGAGAGATCAGAGCAGGCAGCCCGAGCACCACCCCGATGTTGAAGATGTTGCTGCCCACCACATTGCCCACGGCCAGATCGCGTTCGCCACGGCGCACCGCGATGATCGAGGTCGCCAGCTCGGGCAGCGACGTCCCCACGGCCACCACGGTCAGTCCGACGACCAGGCTGCTCACACCCAGCGTGGTGGCGATGTTCACCGCGCCTTCGACGAGCAGCGTCGCCCCGCCGACCAGCAGGGCGACCCCCAGCACCACGAGCAGCAACGACCTGCCGATCGACGCAGGCTGCGGCTCCGCCCCCTCTCCGGCGGCTTCGGGGACGGACGAGCCGCCGGCCGGGACCGCGGCACGGGCCGGGGACTTCGCATCGCGCCTGCTGATGACGACGGTCAGCACCGTGTGCACGACCACAGCACAGAAGAGGATCAGCCCGTCCACCGCGCTGATCCGTCCGTCGAGGGACACGAGCAGCAGCGCGACCGACATGGCGACCATCAGGGGGAGGTCGAACCGCACCAACCGTTGCTTCACGGCCAGGGGGAGGACGAGTGCGGAGATCCCGAGGATCAGCAGGACGTTGACGATGTTGCTGCCCACCACGTTGCCCACGGCCAGCCCGGGTTCATCGCGCAGGACGGCCCCGACGGTCACCGCCAGCTCGGGTGCCGAGGTGGCGGCCGAGACCACGGTGAGCCCGACCACCAAGGACGAGATCCCCACGCGCCGCGCCAGGGCTGACGCCCCTCGCACCAGGAACTCTCCGCCCAGCACCAGCAGCACCAGCCCGACCACGATCCGACCCACATCAAGAGCGTCCATGGGCAGGAGTGTACGTAGCCCGGGGCGGACCCCGTGCGCCCCTCACGAGGCGGGGTGCGCGCCGCCCGTCCACATCCCGGCCGTCGGACAGCGCCCGCACGGGAACTCCTGCCGCTCCGTGGAGCCCCTCGCCGGGGGCCGTCTGCTCTGCTATAGCTGGAACCGTCACCCCACGAGAGGAAGCAGGTGCGTCATCGCAGGCAGGATCGCCGTGCTCGGCGCCGCAGTCCCCGGCTCAGCCCTGGTCCGTGAGCCGGCCGCCACCGGCAGCCACGAGGTCACCGTGCTGCGTGCGCGCCGGCGATGAGCGTCGATGAGACGCAGGGGGGCCGGCACCGCCCCGTGCGGCTGCTCCTGGGCCTTCTCCTGCTCGCGGTGCTCGCGGGAGCACTGGTGGTCCTCGGGCCCGGCCTGCTCAGCGGCCTGCGCGCGGGGGACGGCTGGCTGCGAGGGGGCCCGGAGTGCACGGTCGAGACCTCGGACGGGGAGGTGGGGCTCGACCGTGACGAGGCGAAGCGGGCCACGACGGCGGTGGCGCTCACGGCTCGCGGGGTGGAGGCACCGGACACCTCCGGCATCGACGAGGCGGTGCTGCAGCGGCTGGCCGACGGGCCGCCCGGGGACGCCGGTCCGAGCCTGACCTGCCGGGGCTCGGTCGCCGAGGACCTGCAGGAACAGCAGCTGACCGCCACCGGCCTGACACCGCGCGCCGAACGGCTCCGGGAGGCGATGACCGAGGTGTTCGGTGAGCAGAGCCTGGGCGGGTTCGCCCCGGGCGGCATCGACCAGGGCCACGGAGCCGAGTCGACGCACTACGACGGCCGCGCCATCGACGTCTTCTTCCGCCCGGTGACCGAGGAGAACCGGCGTGAGGGGTGGCTGCTGGCCCACTGGCTGGTCGCGCACGCCGAGGACCTGGACGTCCAGTACGTCATCTTCGACGACCGGTTCTGGAGCGCGCGCAGCGCGCGCGGGCAGTGGCAGGACTACGACGCGCCCGATCCCGGCAACGAGATCCTGCGTCACCTCGACCACGTGCACGTGGACGTGCTGCGCGGAGGTCCTGGCTGAGGAGCAGGTCGAGACCTCCATCAGTGGAAACATCACCGCAACTGCGGCCGCTGGACCACTCCGCCCTGAACCATGTGATGAGCGGCCACGATCTCCCGGGCCCGGCCGAGCTGTGCGGGCGGCTGGGCATCTCCACCGGATCCGCCCCCGATCTCACCGGGCACTTCCCCGACGTCGCCCACGCCCCCCGGCGCAGGATGGCCCTGCCCCGGAGGCGCCGAAGGACACCACGTCAAGACCACCACGGAGGAAACCAGCGCGTGGCACGGGACGGCGCCTCCGAGCCGCTCACCGACAGACCTCTCCCACGGGGAGGATGGCTCTGCGAGAGGTCAGGAGAGGTCGGCAGATCCTGTTTCCTCGGTCGACGGGTTCTCGTCGATGCCCTCTGGGGGCGGCAGATAGTGCGCCAACGGCAGGAAGGCCGGTTGCGCGGAGGGGTCGCCGACGGCATGGGCGCCCACCGCGTTGGCGGCGCGGAGCGCCGTCTCGTGGTCGAGCCCGGAGGTGAGGGCCAGCACCAGCGCGGCGCAGAACGCGTCACCGGCGCCGACCGTGCTGACGACGGCCACCTCGTTGCCGGGGGCAGAGGCGACCCGTCGCCCATGGCTGTAGAGGGCCGAGCCCTCGGCGCCGTAGGTCACCGCGACCAGCTCGGCGTCGGCCAGCTCGGGGATGAGGGCGTACTCGGTCTCGTTGACGACGATCAGGTCGCACCGGTCCACCAGATCACCCGGGAGGGACATGGCCGGGGCGGCGTTCAGGGCGAAGAAGCCCGGTGTCCGCCGGGCGGTCTCCTGCACGGCTCCGAGCTCGATCTCCAGCTGGCAGAGCACGACGTCCTCCGCCGCGAAGGACACGTCGTCGAGGGACACCTCGGCGTTGGCACCGGCGCAGACGGCGATCTGGTTCTCCCCGTGGCGGTCCACGGCGACGAGGGCGGTGCCGGTCGGTGCCACCACGCGTCCGACGCCGGAGACGTCGACTCCGGCGGCCGCCATGCTGCGGAGGACGACGTCGCCGTCCGGGTCGTCGCCGACGGCGCCGACCATCCGGGAGCGACCGGCGAGTCGAGCCGCCGCGACGGCCTGGTTGCCGCCCTTGCCCCCCGGCTGCCGTTGCAGGGTCGCGCCGCCGACGGTCTCTCCGGGAGCGGGCAGCCGCTCGCAGACCGCCGTCAGGTCGATGTTGATGCTGCCCACGACGGTGAGCGCCGGCCGCACGGACTCCTCCGACGAGGACGGGCCGAGCCGGCGCAACGTCCTCAGGAGGTGCGGCGCGAAGTCCTCGGCCAGCTCGAGCACCACCCGGCACCGGGCTCCGGCCGGAGGAGGGTAGCCGGCGTAGCGGCCGCGCATGTCGCAGATCGTCTGGCCGCGCCCGGGACCGTCGGTCGTGTCGACCTGGACCCGGACCACCGGTGCGAGGCCGAGCCGGACGGTGCCGGCCGCCATCGCTGCGGCCAAGGGGTCGTGCACGGCGGACGACGGCCGGCCGAAGACCTCGACGTAGAAGTCGACGTAGCGCTCGAGCATCGCGGCCAGCGGAGGCATCACCGGATGGTCGATGGCGGCGAGCCGCTCCCGCTGGTCCTCGTCCAGGAGGTTGACCATGGTGACGTCCAGCGGCACCAGGGTCACCTCCCACGCGGCACCGAGCACCTCGGCGGCCGCTTCGGGGTCGTGCAGGATGTTGGCCTCGGCGACCGGCGTCCGGTTGCCGGGGACCAGGGCGGCACCGCCCATGACGGTGACGCCGCCCACCAGCCCGGGCAGGGCGGGATCCTGCCGCAGGGCGCGGGCGAGATTGGTCAACGGGCCGATGGCCAGCACCTGGAGCTCGCCCGGATGCTCATGGGCCAGCCGGATCAGCATCGCATCCGCCGATTCGGTCACCGGTTCGGCGTCCGCCCTCGGCAGGTGCACGTCCCCGATGCCGCCGGCGCCGTGCACCTCCGGGCTGCCTCCGCCGAACCGGCTGCCGAGGGGGTGCTGAGCGCCGACCGCGACCGGTATGTCGGACCGGTTCAGCAGGGCCAGCAGATCCACGGTGCTGCGGGCAGCGGTCACGGCGTCGGTGTTGCCGCTGACGGTGCCGACGCCCCGCAGGTCGACCGAGGGCGTGGCCGTCAGATAGGTCAGGGCGACGGCATCGTCGATGCCGGTGTCGCAGTCCAGGTAGAAGGGACGGGCATCCGGATCGGCCATCGCTCTCACCCTCCGGGTCGGTCGATCTCCGGGTCGGTCGATCTTCGAGTCGGTCCATGAAAGGGACCTCGCAACGATCAGGCTAGAGTACCCCGTACCACACCGGCGTCGCCGTTCGCACGGGGCCGACTCCGCACCGACGTCCTTGCCGGCGGCCTGGGCATCCTCGACGGAAGGAAGACGCACATGGTCGACGTGCTCTGGGGCATCGGCGGAATGATCGCTCTCCTCGCCATCGCGGTCCTGTTCTCGGTCGACCGCCGCAGGATCCGGATCCGGACCGTCGCCCTGGCGCTGGCCCTCCAGGTGACTTTCGGCGTGCTCGTGCTCTACGTCCCGGCCGGTCGCGCCGCGCTCGAGACCATGACCCTGGCGGTCCAGGCAGTGATCAACTCCTCCGCCGCCGGCATCGACTTCCTGTTCGGCCCGGTCCTGCCCGAGGAGGGCGGGGTCTTCGCCTTCCAGGTGCTGCCGGTCATCGTGTTCTTCGCGGCCCTGACGTCGGTGCTGTACTACCTCGGCATCCTGCAGTGGGTCGTGAAGATCATCGGCGGCGGGCTGGCGAAGCTCCTCGGCACGACGACACCGGAGTCGATGAACGCGGCCGCCAACATCTTCGTCGGGCAGACCGAGGCGCCGCTGGTCATCCGGCCCTACGTGGCCAGGATGACGCGGTCCGAGCTCTTCGCCGTCATGTGCGGCGGGCTGGCGACCGTGGCCGGCTCGGTGCTCGTGGGCTACTCCCTGCTCGGCGCGCCGCTCGAGTACCTCATCGCCGCCTCGTTCATGGCGGCGCCGGCCGCGCTGCTCATGGCCAAGCTCCTCGTCCCCACCGGGGCGCTGGAGAACGCACCCGCGGGCGGGTCCGCGCGGAACCCGGACGTCGCCGGCGGCCCGGCGAGCGCGGAACAGGACAGCGGTGACCCGGCGCAGGGCGAGCGGGCGGGGCAGGAGCGCCGCGGCGCACGGCGGTGGCTCGCCGGCGGCGCCCGACGCGGGGCGACGTCGCATGCGGCCCTCGAGATCGCCCGCCGGCAGGACGCCCGGGCCGCAGACCAGAGCGACGCCGTCCGGCCCGACGACGTCGCCCGGTCCGCCGACCCGGCGGGGGTGTCCGCGACGGATGCGGCGGGCGACCCCGTCGAGGAGGACGAGGAGCCGGCCAACGTCATCGACGCCGCCGCCCGCGGCGCGTCCGACGGCCTGAGCCTGGCCCTCAACGTCGGTGCGATGCTCATCGCCTTCATCTCGCTCATCGCGCTCGTCAACGTCGTCCTCGGCTCGGTCGGCGGCCTCTTCGGGATGGGCGAGCTCACCCTCGAGCAGCTCTTCGGGTACGTCTTCGCGCCGGTGATGTTCGCCGTCGGCGTCCCCTGGGCCGAGGCCCTCGACGCCGGCAGCTTCCTCGGGCAGAAGCTCGTGCTCAACGAGTTCGTCGCGTTCGCCGACTTCGCCCCGCAGATCGAGAACTACTCAGCGAAGACCCAGGCCGTCGTCACCTTCGCACTGACCGGGTTCGCGAACTTCGGCTCCCTGGCGATCCTCCTCGGCGGGCTCGGTGGCATCGCACCGACCCGCCGCACGGACATCGCCCAGCTCGGCCTGCGGGCCGTGCTCGGCGCGACGCTCGCCAACCTCATGAGCGCCGCGATCGCGGGCATGCTCATCGGCTGACGGGTGGCACGAGAACGGAGTCGTCGTCACGGGCCCGGGTCGGCGGTGCACGGCCCGGTCCGGCGGGCACCGGGGATGCCGTTGCTGCTGACGATGACCGTCCTGGGCTTCTCGGGGTATGCCGCGCTGCTGGCGGTCGCGCCGCTGTGGGCGGTGCACGGCGGCGCCGACACCGTCGGCGCCGGGCTGGTGAACGGCGTGCTGATGCTCTTCACCGTGCTCACGCAGCTGTTCGTCCCCAGTGCGCTGCGCCGCTTCGGCTGGGCCCCGGTCCTCGTCGCGGGCATGCTCCTGCTGGGACTGCCCGCACTGGCGCACGGCATCAGTGATGCGCTCGGGCCCACCCTGGCGCTCTCCGCGGTGCGCGGACTCGGCTTCGGTGTGCTGACCGTGACCGGCAGCGCCCTGGTGGCCGAGCTGGTGAAGCCACAGCGTCGGGGGCAGGCGATCGGTGCCTACGGCCTGGCGATCGCGGGACCACAGATCCTGTTCCTGTCCGCGGGACCCTGGATCGCCGAACAGCTCGGTTTCTGGGTCGTGTTCGCCGTGGCAGCCCTGCCCGTCGTTGCCGTCGTGCCCGCGATCGGTCTGGCCCGGATGGTGGACCACGTCCCGGAGGGGGACGAGGAGGGAGAGCGGGCGCCCTACCGGCGCCTCCTCCCTCCGATGGCGCTGCTGATCGCCGTCACCCTCGCCGGCGGTGCGCTGATCACCTTCATGGCCCAGATGAGCAGCAGCGCCGGGCTGACCGCCCTGGCGCTGCTGCTGATGAGCGTCGCCGCCGCGCTGGCGCGCTGGCGGATCGGCGCATGGTCCGACAGATACGGACCGCGCAGGTTCATCGCACCGCTGGTGCTGGTGACCACGGCAGGCATGGCCGTGCTCGCCTGGGCGGTCCGCGATCCCCGGGCCACGGAGGCCCCGATGCTGATGGTCGGTGCGACGATGGTGGGCATCAGCTACGGCGGCCTGCAGAACCTCACCCTGGTCGTGACCTTCCAAGCAGTCAGCCGGCAGCACTACGGCCCTGCCAGCGCGGTGTGGAACATCGGCTTCGACGCCGGGACCGGGCTCGGTGCGGTCCTGGTCGGAACGGTCGCCGCAGGAACCTCGTTCAGCACCGCACTGCTGGTCGCCGGAGCGGTCTCGCTGCTGACTCTGCCGCTCGCGCTGCGGCGACGCGCTCCCGGGGCGGGGGTGAGCTGACACGGCCCTGTGGACGGACCGGTGGCACGAGGTGCCGAGAAGTCCACCCGGGGGCATCCGGTCACAGAGGCACCGGCCGGCGTGTGGTCACACTTGAGCCGTCCCGTTCGTCGAGCATGGGACAGGGCTGAAGATGGTGGAGGGGTGCAATGGTGGGCATCGTGGACCAGACGGAGATCTTCGAGGCCGAGCGGCCACGCCTGCTGCGCATGGCCGCCCGTGTGCTGGCCGACCGTGCCGAGGCCGAGGACGTCGTGCAGCAGGCCTGGCTCCGGCTGCACCGGAACCGGAGCGACATCGAGAGCCTGCCCGCCTGGCTGACGACCGTGACCACTCGGCTGTGCCTGGACCGGTTGCGGGCACGGATCCCCACCCCCAGCGCCGAGATCGGACCGGCCGCGACCGTCCCCGACCCGGCCGATGACGTCGTGCTGGCCGATGCCGTCGGCGTCGCCCTCCGGCTGGTGCTCGACCGGCTCTCACCCCGGGAGCGCGTCGCGTTCGTCCTGCACGACAGCTTCGGCGTCGAGTTCTCCACGGTCGCCGCGGTCCTCGACGTCACGCCGGTGGCCGCGCGCAAGCTCGCCTCCCGCGCCCGGGCCAAGGTCGGCCAGTCCGCTCCCGGGGGCCGGCTGGCCGAGTGGGAGGTCGTCGACGCGTTCATGGCGGCCGCGAGAACGGGCGACTTCGAGCAGCTGCTGCGCCTGTTGGCCCCGGACGTCGCCGTGACGGCCGACGACGCCGCGATGCTGGCCGGCACCCCGGAGCAGATCAACGGCCGGGGCGAGGTGGCGACGTTCTTCAACGGCAGCGCCCACGCCGCGCTTCCGGTGTTCGTCGGCGACCGCCCCGCCGCCGCGTGGTTCCACCGTGGCGAGGCGAGGGTCCTCTTCGACTTCACCGTCGTCGACGGCCTCGTCGTCCACATCACGTTCCGCGCCGAGCCCGAGGTGCTGGCGCAGGTGGTGCGCCGCGATGGGAGGCGACGACGCGGCTGATCCAGCCGATGGTCACACTCCCCGTGCGCCGCACGTCAGACAGTCGAACGCCAGCACGCTGAACAGGAACACGAGAAAGGGAACCACAGATGAAGACCATGACCTGCCGCCAGCTGGGAGGACCCTGCGACCTCGAGCACCGCGGCGAGACCGCCGACGACGTCATCAACGCCCAGGACCGCCACCTCAAAGAAGCAGTGAAGGCCGGTGACGCCGCCCATCAGGAGGCCCGCGACGCGATGAGGGGCCGCTGGCGGCACCCGAAGCAATCGCTGGGCTGGTACCGCGACATGAAGAAGGCCTTCGCCGATCTCCCCGAGGCCTGACCTCGTTTCACCACCGGAGCAGCGACACGAGAGCGAGAACCACATGACAATGACGAGAGAACCGGCGGCCGCGCCACCGGGAAGAGGTACGGAGGACTCGTCCCCGGCACCTTGCCCCGAGCCCGTGCACGACCAGGAAGTACCCGGTGGGGTGGTACACGAGCTGCCGGCGGACCTGCGCGAGGCCTTGACCGCCGACGCCTCGGTACTCGCTGCTTGGAAGGACATCACGCCCCTGGCACGCAACGAGTTCATCTGCTGGGTGGAGGCTGCCAAGCAGGAGGGTACTCGACAGCGCCGGATCCGCCGGACCCGGGAGGAACTGGAGGAGGGCCGGCGCCGGCCCTGCTGCTGGCCGGGATGTCGGCACCGGGAACGCACGGGCGGATGACACAGCAACCGTGCGTGAACGGGATCTCCTCCTGGAACGCCCCTCCCGTGGAGGAGGTCCGGTAGTCGCCCCTACCGGTGGCCACACGGTGGACGGGCCCATGTCGTTGCGTCAGACTGGATTCCAGGCCAAGCGACACCACGCCACCGGAAGAGGACCTGATCCTCCATGGAGCATCTCAGCCACTTCGCCCGCGAGTTCTTGAAGGCGCTGAGGAATCTGCTGCCCATCGCGGCCGTCGTCGCGCTCTTCCAGCTGGTGGTCTTCCGTCAGATGCCCGAGGACCCGTTGCAGTTGGTGGCCGGGCTGCTGATCGTGGGCGTGGGCATCGCACTGTTCCTCCAGGGCCTGGATCTGAGTGTCTTCCCGGTGGGCAAGAACCTGGCCAACCAGTTCACCCGCCGCGGCGCACTGGCTCTGCTGCTGCCGTTCGGCTTCGCCATCGGGTTCGCCGCCTCGGTCGCCGAACCGGCGCTGATCGCGGTGGCCGGACAGGCCGAGCTGATCAGCGAGGGCCGGATCAGCAGTCTGATCCTGCGTCTGGTCGTGGCCGTGTCCGTGGGGCTGGTCCTGGTCCTGGGCATCCTGCGCGTGCTGCGGGGGTGGCCGGTCCACCGGTTGCTGATCGGCGGCTACGCCCTCGTCCTGGCCGTCACGTTCGTGGCACCACCACAGATCGTGGGTCTGGCCTATGACTCCGGGGGTGTGACCACCAACGTCGTGACCGTGCCCCTGATCGCCGCGATCGGGATCGGGCTGGCCAACTCGATCCGGGGCCGCAGCGCCCTCACCGACGGCTTCGGGCTGGTGGCACTGTGCGTGATGGTGCCGATGGTCGGGGTCCAGTTCTACGGGATCTGGGTCTACGCCTTCGGTGACCCCGGGGCCGTCCCGGAACCCGGACCAGCAGAACAGACGATCCCGTGGGTCGTGGAGCACCTGCTGGGCCTGGCGCAGATGATCCGTGACGTGGCGCCGATGGTGGTCGTGGTCCTGTTCTTCCAGTACGTCGCGCTGCGGCACCGGCTCGCCCACCCGGTCCGGGTGGGCGTCGGGTTCGTGATGGTCCTGGTGGGTCTCTACGCCTTCGTGGTCGGGCTGAAGATGGGCCTCTTCCCGCTGGGCACACAGATGGCCGAGCAGCTGATCGAGCGCGGCGCACCGATGCTGATCCTGCTGTTCGCCCTGCTCATCGGCTTCGCCACCACCATGGCCGAACCGGCCCTGGTGGCCATCGCCGATCAGGCCCAGGACGTCTCACCGGCCGGGATCAGCGCCACCGCCATCCGCCTTGTCGTTGCCCTCGGGGTGGCGATCGGCATCACCGTGGGCGTCTACCGCATCCTGGCCGGCGGGCCCCTGCACTACTTCATCATGGCCTCCTACGCCCTGGTGATCCTCCTGGTGGCCCTGGCCCCGAAGTACATCGTGGCCCTGGCCTTCGACCTCGGCGGGGTGACCACCTCGGAGGTCACCGTTCCCCTGGTGACCGCCCTGGGCATCGGGCTGGCCGGGGCGATCGAGGGTCGCAGCGCCCTGATCGACGGCTTCGGGCTGATCGCTTTCGCCTCCATCTTCCCGATCGTCTCCGTACTGGTGTATGCCATGGTCCTGGAGGCAGTTTCCCGCCGGCGGAAGGAACCGTCATGAAGTTCACCACCGTGATCGCCATCGTTCCCGACGAGCTGGAGGACACCGCGATCGCGGTCGCCCAGCACGCCGGGGCCACCGGAGTGACCATCCTCCCGGGCAAGGGCATCGGCGGTCAGGCCAAGAAGACGTTCTTCGGGCTGATCTTCGAAGGCTCCCAGTCGGTCCTGCTGATGGTCGTGGGCACGCACCTGGCCACACCGATCCTCAAGGCCCTGCACGAGATCCTCGTCGACGGGGACGGCTCCCGTGGCCTGGCCTTCTCCGTCCCGATCGAGCACCTCACCGGGATCGACATCCGTCAGGTCGCCCGGTTCGAGGAGTACATGCGCCGGGAGGACACGTGAACCGGCGTTCTTCCCAGCACCCGTCGCCCCCACTGGGCCCCTCGAGGAGGACCCCATGCTGACCGTCCGAGACGTCATGGTTCCCGACGTCATCACCATCTCCCCCTACGCCACCCTGCGCGAGGCGCTGTCGACCATGCGCACCCGTCAGGTCAAGAGCCTGGTGGTGGAACGCCAGCACGTCCACGACGCCTACGGGCTGCTCAGCTACAGCGAGCTGCTGCGTGCCGTCGTGGCCGAAGAGGGCGACGTGGACCTGCTCAACGTCTACGACGCCGCGGTGAAACCGGCCGTGACCGTGGGCGAGGACCTGTCCGTGCGCCAAGCCGCGGCCCTGATGACCCGCTTCCACCTCAACCGCCTGGTCGTGGTCCGCGGCAACGAGCTCATCGGCCTGCTGGCGATGAACGACATCCTCGCCCGGATGATCGACGAGCTGATCCGATGAGCCGTCACCCGGTGGCACCGCAGAACCTCTCGGCCCGGTCCCGGACCGGCCCTGCCCCGCCTCCCGGGAGCACAGCGCCCCGGGGTCGCCCCAGGGTCATCCCCGGGGAGGGAAAGGCCTGAATGCCCGACCACCTGATGCGAGTCATCGGCGCCGTCGGCGCAGTCATCATTGCCCTCACCCTCCTGGTGGGCGTCCACCTGCTGATCACCGAACGCAACTGGTTCTTCCTCGCCGCCGGCCTCTGGGCAGCGCTGTCGGCCGGGGTCATCATCAGGGACCACCGTCGCGGCCCCGAGGACCACCCCGTGGACGAGGACTAGCGCAGAACGCCGATCACTCCGGCCGGTGGCGCGGCTCGGACACCGGCTCGCCGGCGGCGACGTCGGTGAAGTACCGCTGGACCGCCCCCTCCTGCTCACAGGGGGCGACGACGAGCAGCTGGTCACCGCGGTGCAGCACGGTGGCCTCCTGCGCAGGGAAGCACGTGCGCCCGCGCATCACCAAGGCGATGACCGTGTCCGGGGGCAGGTCCAGAGTCCGCAGGGGGACCCCGGTGAACCGGGACTCCTCGGTGAGCGTGATCTTGAACAGGTCCGCGCGCTGCTCGTCCATCGGGGCCGGTTCGATCTGCACCGCTGTGCCGGCTTCGGCGTCGACCAGTCCCAGACGGCGGGCCACCCAGGGCAGCGACGGGGCCTGCAGGGCCGTATAGACGATCACGAACACCAGCACCACGTCGAACAGGGCATCGGCGCTGTCGGCCTGGGCGGCCATGGGCACGGTGGCCAGGATGATCGGGACCGCCCCGCGCAGCCCGGCCCAGGACAGGAAGAGCTGCTCGCGCCAGGGCAGCCGGAACCACACCGCGCACGCCACCACCGCGATCGGGCGCACCACGAAGGTCAGGAACAGCCCCGCGACCACACCGGTCAGCACGGTGTCCCAGGTGATCCGGCTCGGGCTCGCCAGCAGCCCGAGCATCACGAACAACCCGATCTGGGCGATCCACCCCGTGCCCTCGGCAAAGGCCTGGGTGGCATGGCGGTGCGGCAGACGGCCGTTGCCCAGTACCATCGCGCAGATGTAGACCGCGGCGAACCCCGAGACGCTGATCTGGGTGGCGACACCGTAGGCCAGCACCGACCAGGACAGGGCAGCCAACGGATACAGGCCGGCCGCCGGCAGTGCGATCCGGCGCAGGACGAACACCCCGAGGAAACCGAAGAGCACCCCCAGCAGGATGCCCCCGGCGAACTGGACCACGACCATCCCGGCCACCCCGGCTATCCCGCCGGCCGGTTGCTCACCGACCGCCACCGCCGTGGCTGCGGTCACGATCAGCACCGTCGGGGCGTCGTTGAGCCCGGACTCCCCCTCGAGCGCGGCGCGCAGGCGCCCGGGCAGCGGGACGCCGCGCAGCACGGAGAACACCGCGGCCGCGTCCGTGCCGGCGTTGACCGCGCCGAACAGCAGCGCGAGGACCAGCGGAAAACCCAGGGCGTAGTGGCCGATGACCGTCATCAGACCGATCGTGATGACCACCCCGACCGTGGCCAGCACCGTGGCCAGCCCGATCGCGGGCCGGATGTCCTCCCACCTCGTGGTCAGTCCGCCCTCGGCCAGGATCAGCACCAGGGCCGCGTACCCCAGTCCCTGGGCGATCGTGGCGTCGTCGAACTGGAACCCGAACCCTGATTCACCCAGCACCATGCCGAAGAACAGGAACAGCAACAGCGCCGGCAGACCCAGCCGGGAACCCACACGCACACCACCGATGGCCACCAGAGTCACGAGCGGGGCGATGAGCATGACGAAGTTGATGGCATCCACGCCGTCCATCGTCCCACCCCGACGTGACGACCCGGTGTGTGGGTCCCGGGCCGGCAGCAGGGGCTGATGGGTCGTTCCGCTCGAGAGCTGCCCCTCCGAGCCCGGCTCCTGGAACGCTTCGCACGGAGGTGGGTGGATTGCCGTGGCCGGGTCACGGCGAGGTCGATCCCCTGCTCCCGGGAGGGTTGCGGGGGTGCCGCACGTGGGTGGCGCGACGGTAGGCGGTGGGGCTGGCGCCGTAGCTCCTGGTGAAGGCGGTGCTGAAGGTGAAGGCGCTGCTGTAGCCGACCTCGGCGGCGATGGTGGCGGTGGTGGCGGTGCTGTCCACGAGCCGGTCGGCGGCCAGGGCCAGACGCCAGGTGGTGAGGTAGGCCATCGGGGGCTGCCCGACGGCGGCGCGGAAGCGAGCGGCCAGGGTGGCTCGGGAGACGTGGACCCGCCGGGCCAGCTCCGCCACGGTCCACGGGCCGGCCGGCTGCTCGTGGAGCAGGGCCAGAGCCTGGGAGACCACGGGGTCACCGGTGCCGGCCACCCAGCTCGGGAGGCTTGCCCCGGCGCGGCGCGCCCAGGCCCGCACGAGATCCAGCAGCAGCAGGTCCAGGATCCGGTCCAGGGCGATCTCCTGTCCCGGGCCCGCGGTGGTGAGCTCGCGCTCCAGCAACCCCCGCAGTGCCGGGTCGGTCTCCTGCTGGGTGAACACGGCCAGGGGCGGGAGAGCCGAGGTGACCAGAGCGCCGACGGCCGCCTCGGACCGGTAGGTGCCGATCAGCATCACCGTGTCCCCCTCGGCGCTGTTGCCCCAGGTCCGCACCCCGTGGGCCATGGTGGTCCCCAGATGCTCCCCGTCCGGGGTGCGGCAGGACTGGCCGGGGTCGATCACCACGGTGGGCGCCCGGTGCGCGGTGTCGGCGACCCGATAGGGCCCGAGCCCGCGGACGGCGGCGGCCTGCCCGGGGCCCAGGGATTGCGGGGCGGCGTGGTCGGGGACGATCCAGGCCTGTCCGCGCACGGGGACGATCACGGTCAGGGCCGCCTCGTCGCGCACCTCGATGGCGAAGGGCGGGTCCATCACCACGCGCAGGGCGAAGGCGGCTCGGGCCCGGGGGCCGGTGAGGAACCGCGACAGAGGATCCACACCCCTCATCCTAGACGGCAGAAGATGCCCAGTGGACGATAAGTCATTCACCGTCCAACGAGGAGAGGCCACGCTGGGGGCATGACCACGACTCCTGTTCCTGCTCCCGTCCTCGTCACCAGCGGTACCGGGCGCACCGGTACCCGCCCGGCCCGCCGCCCCACCGACCGGGGAGCGCCAGCGCGCATCGGTTTCCGCCGGGTCCCGGTCCCCGTCGATCGGCACGACTCCAGCACCGGGGCCCGGGCCCTGGACCGGGAGCCCACCGACCTCACCGCCCACGCCACCCGGACCGCCGTCACCGGGATCGGGGCCGCCCCCGCCGCCCAGCAGGTCGGACCGTGACCGGGTGGGTCCCGGTGGCCGCCGGGGTGGGATCGGGACTGGTCGGCGGGTTCTACGTCGCCTTCTCCGCCGTGGTGATCCCGGCCCTGCGCCGCCGGCCGGCGGAAGAGGCGACCGCCACCATGGTCGCCATCAACGAGGCGGCCGTGCGAGCCCCGTTCATGGTCCTCTTCTTCGGCACGGCCGCAGCCTGCGGAGCCACCACGGTCGGCGCATTGACCGACCCACACATCCATTCGCTGCTCCGGGTCGCCGGATCAGCGGCCTACCTGGCCGGATGGGCCTCGACCATGGCCGTCAACGTGCCCCTCAACAACCGTCTGGCCAGAGACGGCGCCGTCCAGTGGCGGGACTACCAGCAGTCCTGGGCCCGGGCCAACCACGTCCGTGCCCTGCTCTCGATCGCCGGCGCCGCGGGGCTGCTGCTCCCCACTCGGCCCTGACCGCCACCACCCCGGCACCGGTCTCGCAGCGACCTGCCACGACCGCCTGGTCCTCGCACCGTGGTGCAGTGCGCGGCGGAACACTGCCGTTCCGGGTCCGGGGCGGAACGGGACTCAGACATGTGCGCCGCAGCGCCGCGCGGCGAGCAGGGCGAGTGAACGGGCCACCCGGACGAGTTCGGTGATGTCGACCCGTTCGCGGGGGCCGTGGGCGAGACGGACGTCACCGGGTCCGTAGTGGAGGGTGGGAATTCCCCCCAGGCCGGCGTAGAGGCGCAGATCGCTTCCGTAGGGTACGGCGCCCACCGAGGCGGCGCGACCCTCGACGTCCCGGATGGACGCGAGGATCTCGTGCGCCAACGGGTGCGTGGAGTCGAAGCGGCCACTGGCGAACTGGCCGCCGGGCCACGACACCTCGACCAGGTGATCGCGCAGCCAGCAGTCGCGAGCACAGGCTTCGGCCACTGCTCGTTCGACTGCGCGGCGGGCGGCACCCGGAACCTCGTCGAGCTGGACCCCGAGCCGCCCCCGGGCGACCAGGAGATCCGGGACGCTGCTGGCCCAGTCCCCGGCACGGAGTGTGCCGACGGAGATCGGACATGGCAGGGGATTGCCGTCGAAGAGCGGATGGGGGTGCGCGTTGCGCTCGCGCTCGAGGTCGACGACGGCGGCGTGGACCGGGAGGAAGGCCTCGAACGCGCTGTGACCGGCCAGCCGGGAGCTTCCGTGCGTGGCAAGACCAGCCACCCGCAGCTCGAAGGTCAGAGCTCCCGCACTGGCGGTCACGACCTGTCCGCCGGTGGGCTCGGTGATCACGGCCGCCTCGCCGCGGTGCCCACGCAGCATCGTCGCGAACGCACCGAGTCCGCCATCCTCCTCGCTGACCACCGCGTGGGCCGCGACCGGTCTCTCCAACCTCACGCCCGAGGCGCGCAGAGCGCGGAGGACGGCCAGGTTCGCTGCCGCTCCGGCCTTCATGTCGCAGGCACCGCGGCCGTGGACGGCGTGGTGCCTGACCGCGCCGCTCCAGGGGTCGCGGTCGCCCCAGGTGTCGAGATCCCCGGTGGGCACGACGTCGACGTGGCCCTGGAGGACGAGCGCGGGAGCTCCGGCGGGCCCGAGCACGCCGACGGTGCCGTACCCCTCCGTGCGAGGTGCCTCGCGGCCCGGGTAGTCCTGCTGGGCGGCAAGCTCGTCCAGGTCCAGCTGCCAGTGGTCGACGTCGCATCCGAGTGTCGAGAGTTCATGGGCGTGCCAGTGCTGGAGCTCGGACTCGGCAGCGCTGCCCGTCACGCTGGGGATCCTGATCATCGTCACCAGGCCGTCGACGAGTCGCTGCTCGTCGACGGCCTCGAGGACGCGGGCTTCGGCGTGCCTCAGGCCGGATGCCGCCACTCGGGGGTCAGCCATAGCACCGAACGCAGCCACTCGGCGAGCCCGACAGAATAGCGGGAAATCGAACAGTCCGTCATGGCCTGTATGTCATGCTCCAACCGCAGCAGCTCCGGGTCCTCGTCGCCGTCCGCGACCACGGCTCGTTGACCCGGGCCGCGCAGACACTGGGCTACGGCGTGCCGACCATCGCGCACCACCTCGCGTCCCTGGAACGCCACTTCAAGGTCCAGCTGGTCGAGCGCGACCGCCGCGGTGCGCGGCTCACCGCACTGGGTGCCGTGCTCGTCGGCGAGGCCGAGGAGATCCTTGCGCGTCTGGACCAGGCGGAGCGACTCGTGACCACGCAGCGCGACCTCGGCCTGACCACCATCCGTGTCGGCACCTTCGCCTCCATCGGGTCACAGCTGCTGCCTCGCGGCATCCGTCAGCTGAGATCGCTGATGCGCGTGCAGGTCGAGGTCGTGGAGGCCGAGCCCACCGACGTCGTCGAGCAGCTGCAGGCCGGAGAACTCCACGCCGGTCTGATGTATGACTCCGCCGAGGAACCGGCCTTCGCCACACCCGACCTCACACTGACCGTGCTGCTCGAAGAGCCCTACCGTGTGCTCGTGGCCGACAACGGCCACTACGCCGGCCAGGCGGAGCTCGACCTCGCCGACCTCGCCGATGCCGACTGGATCGGCAGCCGCGACGAGGACGAGACATCGGATCGGGTCCTGCGCCGAGCCTGTCGCCACGCCGGATTCGACCCCCACATCCTGATGCGCACGGACGACCTGAACATGATCCACGGGCTCGTCGCCGAAGGACTGGGGTGCGCTCTCGCGACGCAGGCCGCCGTGGACACCCGGTTCGCCGTCGTCACGCGTCCCACGGTTCAGGGGCTGGGGCTCCGAAGAACCTCCTTCGTCCGCAAGAGCAGTGCGGTTTCCCAGGCAGTCGACGAGCTCCACCGCATCCTGGTCAGCTTGCTGCCGCGCACCCCGAACTGATCCGGCGGTTCCCTGCGACGGCACCGGCCGAGCGGTTCGCTCGTCCAGGACGGAACAGCCCCCGACCCGCAGGACCGCACCTCCGCCGGCTGGGGGCCTCCCCCTGTGGTGTCTGCGCTCCCGGACCCGCGGGGGCGGGACCACCACGGAGACCGGTGCGGCTAGGACAGACCCCGCGCCGCCTGTCCCATGCGGGTCAGCGCCTCGGTGAGGACGTCCTGCGAGGTGGCGAAGTTCAGGCGCACGTGTCCGTCGCCGCCGGTGCCGAAGACGTGCCCGGAGCTCAGGGCGACCCGGGAGCGGTCGAGGAACATCTGGGCGGTGGCGGCCATCTCCGAGACGACGGCGAGCCCCTCGGGGCGGTCGCCGGACTCCAGGCCCAGCGAGCGGCAGTCCAGCCACGCCAGATAGGTGCCCTGCGGCGGGGTGTGCCGCACGCCCGGCAGGTGCTGTGCCAGCAGGCGGGACAGCAGCGCCCGGTTGGCGTCCAGGCCGTCGAGGAGCGCGTCCAGCCACGCCTCCCCTTCCGCGAAGGCAGCGGTGTGGGCGATGATCCCGAGGTGACTGGGACCGTGACCGACCTCCTCGGGCATGCGCCGCAGGTCCGCGGCCGCCTCCGGGCCGGCGACGGCGAGGGCGGCCTTGAGCCCGGCGAGGTTCCACCCCTTGGAGGCCGACATCAGCGCGAACGCGTCCTCGGCACCGGGCACGCTCAGATACGGGGTGAACCGGGCCCCGGGCAGCACCAGGGGCGCGTGGATCTCGTCGGCGACCACCCGCACCCCGTACCGGCGGGCCAGCTCGGCCACCGCGGCCAGCTCCTCAGCAGTGTGGACGGTCCCGGTGGGATTGTGGGGATTGCTCAGCAGGTAGGCGACCCTGCCCCCGCGCGCCCGCGCGCGCCGGAACACTGCCTCCAGGACGTCCGGATCGATCCGCAGATCATCGCCCAGCGGTGCCTCCACGACACGGCGGGCGTCGTGGGAGACGAAGGCGTAGAAGGGGGCGTAGACCGGGGCGTTCACCACGACCGCGTCCCCCGGATCGGTCAGCAGGCGCAGCAGCTCGACCGCCCCCAGCATGACGTCCGGGACGACGGCGGTGCGCTCCACCGCGATCCCGTCCCACTGCCACCGCCGCCCGGCGAAGGCGCTCAGCGCCTCGGCGTAGTCGGTGCCGGCCGGATATCCGGTGTCACCGAGGTCGACGGCCTCGTGCACGGCCCGGGCCACCGCCGGGGCCAGGGAGACGTCCATCTCCGCCACCCACAGCGGCAGCACGTCCTCGGGATGGGCCCGCCACTTGATGCTGGTGCGCCGGCGCAGCTGGTCCAGCGACAGCGTCTCCAGGGGATTCGGCACTGCCTCCGTCATCACGGAACACTCCTGACCACCGGATCGACCATCAGCGGCTGGCGATCCTCCGGGTCACACCACCAGCGCTCAGCGCCTACGATGCCACAGCCGGCCGTGCGCGCCGGTCCCCGCTGCCCGTGCTCGTCCGGGAACACCCGGGCGCCGACCACCACGATGGGAGCAGCCGGCACGGCAGCGCGTGAGCGGCCTGGGGCCGCGGACCGATCGAGACGGTGGTGATGTCGCGGACCGTCCCGCCGGGTCAGTGGGGGCTGCGACCGGCCAGTCGGCGCACGTGGCCGGTGACGATGGCCGCGGCCCGTGCGGCCGTCATCCGCCCCGGCTCCGTGGCCCGAGCGATGGCCAGCCCGTCCAGGAGCGCCAGCAGTTCCGCGGCATCGTCGGCGGTGGTGGCCGGGTTCACCTGTGCCAGCAGACGTGCCAGCGCGTCCTCGAGGGTCTGCCACGCCGAGCGGTGGGCCGCGGCGATGACCGGGTCGGTGCAGGCCAGCGAGGTGAACGCGAGCCACACCACCGCCGCCGGGCGCGCGGCGTCCTCCACCCCGGCGAGCATCCGGCAGGCTGCCAACAGGTTCTCCTGCGCGGGCTTCGTCAGGTCGATCTGCTCGAGCAGGCCGGCGGTGATCCGGGCCGAGACGTGGTCCATGGCCGCGTGCACCAGCCGGCTGCGGGTGGGATAGGAGTGCTGCACCGCCCCGACCGACACCCCCGCCTCCTGAGCCACGGCCCGCACCCTGACCCGGTCCACGCCCTGCTCGACGAGCACCCGCACCACCGCCTCGAGAATGCGCTCCCGGGTGTCCTCGGGCATGTCCTGACCTCCCCCTTTGTCAATACACTTGTATTGTAAGGTCGTGGCATGAGCAAACAGCAAGTGGCCGGATGGTGCTGGGTCCTGGCCGCTGTTCTGGTCCCGGTGCAGATCCTGGTGGCCGCCCAGTGGCCGCAACCGTACTCCTGGCGCTCCCACCTCATCAGCGACCTCGGAGCCACCATGTGCGGCACCGCCGATGCCGGTCATCGGACGGAGCGCTACGTCTGCTCGCCCTGGCACGTCCTCGCCAACGCCGCAACGGTCGCCAACGGGCTCACGCTGACGCTGGGGGCCGTGCTGCTGTGGTCCGTGTGGCCTCGCCGGCGCAGCGGCCGGGCCGGCTCCGTGCTGCTGGCTCTGGGCGGGATGTGCGTGGTGGGAGTGGGCTTGACCCCCTGGGATCGCCAGCCCGACCTCCACAACCTTCTCGCGCTGGTGCAGGCGCCCCTGCAGTGGGTGGGCATGGCCCTGCTGGTCCGGGCGACCTGGAACACGGCGCTGTCCCGCGTGGTGCCCGTGGCCACCGCCGTGGGCCTCCTGGTCTCGGTGGCAGGTTTCGCCCTGTTCCTCGACGCGGTCGGCGGCGGAGCCTCCCAGGATCTGGGACTGGGCCTGACCGAGCGCCTGGCCTTCGACACCCTCACGCTCTGGAGCGCGGCGCTCGGGCTCGCCTGGCTCGTCTCCGACCACCAACCCCGGATGCGCCCCGCCACGCACGCATGACCCGTCACCCCGGCTGAGACCGTGGCCGCCACCACGGCGACGCTGAGCATGGTCCGTCGGAGATTCATGACTGTTCCTGCCAGGGACCGCCGGAACTGCCCCCGGGGAGCGTCCGTGGCCGGAGCCGCCCAGATGCTCCCCGGCAGGGGTCGGTCAGGGCGAGGTTCCCGGCAGGCACACCCGTCCACGGACCGATTCGCTCCGAACCCTTGGTGAACGACCGGCACCCGCAGGTCTCAGCGCTCCGGGCACCACGGCAGCGGCCCGGAGGGCCGGTGCTCCCGTCGACGACGGGGCGGAGCCCGGGGCATCGACGGAGGGGACCCGACATGGTGCGGACGGCATCAGTGCAGCAGCGTCCACGGCAGGCCGGGGAGGCGGTGCCGCGCTGGACCCGGGACGACTCCACCACCGCCATCGCCCCGGACCCGGCCGTCCTGCCGTAGACCTGAAGGGGGCGGAAGCCGCCCTTGCCGTCCTGCTCGCCACGGTCGACCACGAAGACCGCCGGTGACACGTCCAAGGAGCCGTTCTCACGCTGACCCAGGTGCAGCAGCTGCGACTCGGCCCCGTCGGCCCCGGTATCCGTGAGGATCCCGGGGCCGACGGGGCCGAGTCCGTGAGCGGGAGAAAAACAGTCGCCGCGCAGGTGGTGAAACCTGCGCGGCGACCCTATCGGGATTCCGTCATCGGAATCGAGGCCTCGGATCGGCTGGGATCAGCCGGGACGGGCTCAGGCGCGGGCGCGGCGGCGGGCCACCAGCGCGGAACCGGCCACGGCCAGGACCCCGACACCGGCCACGGCGATGCCGGCGGCAGCACCGTTGCCGGTGGCGGTCTCCACGCCGGTGTCGGCGCCGCCCTCGGGCATCGCACCCATCTGGGCGGCGGTCAGGGTGCCGCAGGCGGCCGGCAGGGTCGCGGCCGCGGGCAGCGCCGGGTCCAG